>NZ_NGJZ01000001.1:630120-945180 GCF_003987595.1 Vagococcus entomophilus
GTTGTCGCAATCATTGGTAATGATCACTACCATTGGGGCATGGAAAAGAAAACGAAGGAATCCTCGCAACCGCTTGTTTCAAGTAGTGCTGAAAAAGGTATGAATTTATTATTATATAAGCAACTAGGAACAGGTTCAGAGAAGGTTTATATTTACCGTACAAAGGAAACACAAAAGAAAGTTTCAGTAACAGGAACTGACACAGTTACGAATAAAGTCAAAACCGTAATGACAACGCCGAAATTAAAAATTAAAACAACTCGATGGGTTTATAAAAATGATTTTTACTCTTTATTATTTGGAATTTCAAAAAATAATCAGAAATACGATTCGAGAGTATATACATTTGAGGTAGGAAAAGATTGGCTTATACTTAGTACTGATCAAGCCACGGCATTTGGGAAAGCTGTAAAAGCACAAGAAGCTTCTATTAAGGAAGGTGCGACTGAGTATGTAAAATCTAAACTAACTTCCGAATTGACTAAGAATCCAACTATGAGCCAAGTAGAACAACAACAACTTACAGCAAAGTATGCTGCTGAATATCAACAACAAGCGATTGCTAAAATCCTTAGTGAAATCAAAAAATAATAAAAAAGAAAAGGTGAGTAAACCTTTTCTTTTTTATCTTCACGAAGTAACTAATTAGTAAAGCTTTCTTTTTGTTTGCTATTTTTCTCATTATCTAGTAAGATAGCGATATTGTTGTGCTTTAGTGTTTGGGATTAGAGATTTAATTTATGATTTTAATAGAGGTGAGAGAGTTGAGAAAGTACACAACTTTAATTTTTGATTTAGATGATACTTTATTTGATTTTAAGGCATGTGAAAAAAATGGTCTGAAAAATGTCTTTGCACATTATGGACTTCAATATAATGAAGAAACTTTTAGAGAATACGAACTTGTGAATCAAATGATTTGGCGGGAAATTGAGCAAGGAACCGCGAATAAATCAGAAATCTTGAATCAAAGATTTCGCTTATTTTTCCAGAAATACCAAATTGAAGTTGATGGTTCTGAAGCTGAAAGTATGTACCGAAAATATCTTGACCAGGGCTATCATTTAATGCCAGCTGCAGATAGCTGCTTAAAAGAGTTGAAAGAAAACGGTTTTCGTATTTTTGCAGGGACCAATGGCTTTGGTAGCACGCAGCGTGCCCGCCTCAAAGGTGCACACTTGGAACATTTTTTTGAAGATACTTTCATTTCAGAAGAAATTGGCTATGAAAAACCGGATAAACGCTTTTTCAATGCGATTTTTGCTCAAATTCCGGACTTCAATTCTGATGATACATTGATGATTGGGGATCGATTGTCTGCGGATATTGTGGGTGGAAATCAAGCTGGAATTGACACTTGTTGGTTTAATCCAAACAAGCTTGACTTGATTCAAAGTCAAGCACAAAAACCAACCTATATTATGACCTCGCTAAACGACTTAGCTGAGGAGCTAATTGCTGCTTGGCAAATCAGTCAAACGGCCGAACAAAAAGGTAGATAACGAAACTTATCTAACTAATCTTGCGCTTGCCTATTGGGAAAAAAGGATTCTTTCACTTTTTATCCTATAGGTTTTTTTGTGTTATTTATGATAGACTTGGTATAAGAAGTGTCATAATAAAAAGGAGGGTAATGCCAATGGATTTAGCCAACTATTTAAAAAGAACACTTGCAATTGCTCAAGCTGGTAAGGTCTATGGTAAAGATGTCTACGACCAAGAACGTTACTGTGAATTAGAAAAAATCACTTTTGATATGCTCTCTAGTATTTCTGGGCAAGATCAACGGTTTGTTCAAAATTTTTTTGCAGAAGAAAAAGGGTATCCAACTCCAAAAGTAGATGTTCGAGCTTTTATTAGGCATGAAAGCAGTGTTTTGCTTGTTCAAGACAAAAAAAGTAAAGAATGGTCATTACCAGGTGGTTACGCTGAAGTTGGGTTTTCACCAAAAGAAAATATTATAAAAGAAGTTAAAGAAGAAACTGGACTTTTGGTCAAAGTTGAGACACTTTCTCAGCTAATAGATACAGATAAAATGAATGATGGAAATAAGCCTATCCAGTATTATAAGCTGATTTTTACTTGTTCGGTTGTAAGCGGAACCATTCACCAAACCGATGATTTGGGTGAAATCAGTAAGGTCGATTTTTTTTCAATACATGAGTTACCAAAGCTTTCAACTAGACGTACCACGAAGGAACAACTCCTATCGCTAATGAAAAATAATCATAATCTTAAGTTGGACTAGTCAAGTTCAACTGATTAGGATGAGAAAATAAGACCATGGCGTTTAGCAACAAACAATATAAAAATTTCTCTGAATTTGGGCTAAGATTCAATTACTTTAATGCAAACAATCTACTTTGTATAATATATATTATGTAAACTAGAATTAAATTTTCCTATTTACCTTTTACCTTAGAGAAATGTTTGTGCTTCCGCTCTCTACTAGCTGCCTTAGCCTCTCTTAATCATTTTAGCTGGAAAAATTGATAGACAAATAGTGACCTGTTATATCGCTTTATTTGCGTCTATAAGGCGTTTTAAGAGTCCCTTTTTAAAAATTTTGATAACCAACCGTTAAGATCAAAAACGTTGTACGCTAGTATAATATATAATAAAAGTAAATGATTTTAAGCTAAACAGCAGCTTCATCGTTATTTTTTCAATCAGAATTAAAAAAATCACATTTTTTATCTTCGCTCTCGGCTTCTTTATAGCGCTCAAGTATTAGTGGGTAAATTTAAGTTTCTATGTTCTTTACTTATATTTTCTTTTTTGATAAGGTGAAACCGAGTACAAAACTATTCTTTAGGAGGAATTGGCATGATAGATTTGGCAAAATTTAAATGGACTCGCCTACCTGCCCATTATGAGGTCTTAGATGATTTTGTAGAAATTCAGACGAAGCCACACACAGATTTATGGCAACGAACGTATTACCATTTTCAAAATGATAATGCACCCGTTTTTCAAATGGAAACGGACAAGAAGTTTTTTAGTTTTGTGGTCAAAACAGATTTTACAGAAAGTCACCACCGTTTTGATCAATGCGGTATCGTGCTCTATCTGGATAGTGAAAACTGGCTAAAAGGCTCAATAGAGTATGAAAATGAAACTTTTCAACATTTAGGAAGTGTGGTAACCAATCAAGGATATTCGGATTGGGCCACCACAACAATCCCTGCTAACGTGAAGTCGATGTGGTATCGGCTAAGCAGAAGAGAAAATGATTACCGAATCGAATGTTCAACGGATGGGTGTCATTTTCAACAGATGAGAATCTGCCATATGACAAAAGCTACAGAGACGATTCGTTTTGGAATTTATGCTTGTTCTCCTGAAGAGTCAACCTTTAAAGCTACTTTTACTAATATAGATTTATTAGAGTGCCAGTGGCATGCTCATGATGGTCAAACGCCAGATTAACTAAAAAAACTTGATTGGGCCTATTCCCAATCAAGTTTTTTATGTTGTTTTTTGAATCGTAACTGCTTGTCGTCCCATTTGAATCCATGCCTGTTTGAATGAAGTTCGGTCCACTTTTTTGTCTTTTTCTCCGTAAGGGTCGTTAACATAGATATAATGTTCATCATAACCGGTTACGACAACGCTATGTACACTCCAACTAATTTCTACTTCACCATTAGCGGTTTGCCAAGTTTCCATATCATCTGTCGGTGCATAATTGACTGTGGTAATGACCCAAACAGGATTACCATTAGAAAGAGTATTTAGCAAAGTGTTGAAGGAATGATTGCTTAAATCTACGACTTTTAAGTCCTCTCCTACATAATCTTGTGCTAGTTTGGCGATGGGTCCATGGTAGACACTATAGCCTTTTTCACTCCCATCGATACTTCCCACAAACCCTTGATTGGGGTCTCCATAATTTCCATTTTCATCGGTCAAAGGAACAACAGCAATATTTTGGGCTAGTTCATTTTTTGTAACGGAAATCCCACGATAGTTTAGTAGCATGGCAAGACTTGTCACTTCACATCCGTTATAAAGTGAAGGCTCATCCAATTGATTAAGCAATGGAACATCCAGTTGAATGCTCTTTTTTTTCACAATATTTGCGGTACTGATGTTCGATGAGTCGACATCAGCAGCATGAGAGTCATCTTTAAAATAGTACTTCCATCCACTATATAGTAAACATAAAATCACCGGAATCAAAATAAGTTTTAAAAAAAAGCGTTCGATCCTCGTCAATAAATGTTTCTTTTTGCGCATAACTTTCTCTCCAATACGTTTAATCCACAACAGCCAAGTCAATTCCCTTTATATTCTACCCATATTTACTCCAAATAACAACTTTAAAAGCTTTTATTTTTATAAACAAAAAAGATTCTTGAAAAATCAAGAATCTTTTTTGTTTAGTTAATCCCTTTTGTCCACTCTTTGACTTTACCAGGATTTTTTGCAATCCAATCTTTGGCTGCTTGTTTTGGATCTTTACCATCATGGATTTCAAGCATGACCTCATTGATATCTTTTTCGGTCCAATTAAATTTGTCTAACACTTTATATGCTTCAGGTGCATCTTTTTTAAGACCTTTCCGAACCATTGTGTTAATACTTTCCGAACTTCCATAGATATTTTGTGGATCTTCTAAGAATTTCAGTTTGTACTTAGTAAACATCCAATGAGGGGCCCATCCAGTGACTACAATTTCTTTTTTGTTTTTGTAGGCTTGGCCCAGCTCAACAGCCATCGCTCCAGTAGAAGATGAACTTAGTTTCCAATCGGAAAGATTGTTATAAATTTTAAGTCCCTTTTCTGTGGTAATCATTTCTCCAGCTCCAGGCTCAATCCCCGTAATGGTCTTACCTGCTTCATTTTTTAAATCAGCAATAGAATTAACGTTCATATAAGCAGGAACAACTAAACCAACTTTAACCCCTTTTAGGTTAGGACCAAGGTTTTCAATGTCTTTTTTATATTTTTCGTATTGGGATGCATGTGTATTTGGCAACCAAGCCGATACCATTGCATCTGTTTGGCTCTTGGATAATGATTCCCACATAACTGCATTGTCTAGTGGGGTTAGTGATACTTTATACCCCAAATCTTCTAGTACTTGACCAATTACATTTGAAGATGCAACCTCTGTATCCCACTCAACGTAAGCAATATTGATTGACTTTCCTTTAGCAGCGGAAGAACTTGAAGAGCTAAAGGAACTTTGATACACACCAACAACGATTCCAATAAGTGCAAGTGCTCCTACTACAAACGTAGTGATGCGGCGAACCTTAACTTTTTGAGCATTTTGTTGAGATTTTTCATTTTTAATGTTTAGATATTTGTGTAAATCGATCTAGGATAATCGCCAAGATCACTAGAGAAAGTCCTGCAACAAAGCCATTTCCAACTTGTGCTCTTTGAAGTGCAGATAAAACTTGGCGTCCTAGTCCAGGTGCACCGATCATAGACGCGATGACTACCATTGAAAGAGAAAGCATAACAGTTTGGTTAACCCCCGCCATAATAGTAGAACGCGCTAATGGCAATTCGACTTTAATTAGTTTTTGCCAACCTGTGCTCCCAAACGAATCAGAAGCTTCTACCAACTCTTTTGGAACTTGACGAATGGCTAAGTTCGTAAAGCGAACAGTGGGTGCAAGTGCAAAAATTACGGAAGCAAATACCCCAGACACGACACCAATTCCAAAGAAAGCAACAGCTGGAATCAAGTAAACAAAACCAGGCATTGTTTGCATAAAGTCTAAAATTGGTGTGATAATATTTTTAGCAATTTGACTTTTTGCCATCAAAATTCCCAAAGGGATTCCGAGGATGACCGCAGTCAAGCTTGAAACAATGACTAAGGTGATTGTGTTCATCAGAGGCTGCCATAATCCTTGATTATAGATATAAAGCAATCCAATTAACGTAAATACTGTGAAGCCTATTTTTCTCTTAGATGCGACAAATGCAGCAATAGCTACAATTGCAATAAAGGCAAACGGTGGAATCCATACTAGAAAATTCGTAATACCGTCCATGAGCGAGCCACCAACAGATTGGAAGAAATTAAACAAACCTGAAAAATTGGTGGTTAACCAAGCTGTAAACGTCTCTACCCAACTTGCTACTGGTAATTGATTCGTACCAAATATGAAGTTACTCATTTGTGTTTCCCTCACTTTCCGTTGCTAAAGATTGTAAGATGATTCCGCGGATAATTACTCCTAGGACTTTGCCGTCTTCTACCACTGCAACTGGCGTAGTGGCGTCATGGATGACATTGAAAATATCATTTACTAATGTATCTTTTTCAACTGTAGGGATATCTGTACGAACAAATGAGGCAAGCGGTTTGTCTTCTTTTTTCGCTTGGAGCGCATCGTCAGCGGTGATATAACCATGTAGTTTTCGTCCTTTGCTAACGGCTACCAGAAGACTCACTTCCTCTTTTCGCATTCGATTTAGCGCAACATTTGGTCCGTCATTATTGATGTTTAATGTAATTGCAGGAACCATGATGTTCTCGGCCGTCAAAACTTTCGAACGATCGACATCTTCCACAAAGGATTCAACGTAATCATTTGCAGGATTTGTCAAGATTTCTTCTCCTGTTCCAACTTGAACCACTTGACCATCTTTCATCAATGCAATTCGATCTCCGATTCTAAGAGCTTCATTTAGATCATGTGTGATGAAGATGATGGTTTTTTGCACTTTTTCTTGTAATTCCAATAATTCATCTTGCATTTCTCTACGGATAAGCGGATCTAACGCAGAAAAAGCTTCGTCCATTAATAAGATTTCAGGATCATTTGCTAATGCGCGAGCCAAACCAACCCGTTGTTGCATTCCTCCAGAAAGCTGATTAGGATATTGATCTTTGTAAGGAAGCAAGCTTGAGTTTTCTAGCGCTTTTAAAACTCTCTTTTCTCTTTCAGCTTTGTCGACCCCTCGGATCTCTAATCCAAACTCGGTATTTTCAAAAATAGTTCTTTGTGGAAATAACCCAAAATTTTGAAAGACCATGCTCATTTTTGTACGTCTTACTTCGCGTAATTCTTTTTTGTCGATATTGGCAATATCAACTCCGTCTATAAAAATATTCCCACTAGTCGGTTGAATGAGGCGATTTAGTAAACGAATCAAGGTTGATTTTCCACTACCAGAAAGGCCCATTATAACGAAAATTTCACCCTCATTCACCTCGAAATTTGCGTCATAAACACCTACTGTAGCGCCAGTCTTTTTCAAAATTTCAATTTTAGAACGATTCTCTTGAATCATATCAAGCGCTTGTTTTGTTTTTTTCCCAAAAACTTTTGTTACATGTTTGACTGTAACTTTACTCAAATAAAAACTCCCTTTCTATTTTTAGTGTAACGAAAACTCCTCACTTAAAAGTGACTACACAACATTAACACAAAGTTGTCACATGAGTCAAATAACTCAAACTTATAAAGAAAACGTTCTATTGACTGTTATAGCAATACAAAAAACAGATTAGAAAAATCCTAATCTGTTTTTTTCTCATTAAATTTTAATTTTCTTGTGGATAGAGAAAGTTTTGAACAAATTGTAATGCGGATGAATTTCCCACAAAATAAATGATATCTCCTGAAAAAAGTTGCGCATAAGGACCAGGAGAGATAAAGAAGTCAGGTCCTCGTTTAATGGCAACTAGTGTTGCAGTTGTATTATGCCAAAAGTTAATCTCCTGAATAGTTTGATTTAAATAAAGCATATTATCTGTGATTTCTAACTGATATGGATTGAGTGGATTGAGATATCTAAACCGTTCTGTCTGATCGATTAATTTATTTAAACTGTTATTGAAAGAAGCGAGCTCATTTCGCTGTCGTATGACACTATCATTAATTTCTTTTTTTAATTCATCTAAAGTTTGAATATCGCTGAATTGTTTGACGAAGTTTTGGGCATTTGTGTAAGAAGTAATATACGCACCACTTCCATGTCTAGATGCGACAATATCTAAATCAACGAGCACTTGTATGGCCCTTCTTGCTGTTTCAGGAGAAACACTGTATTGTCCGGCAATGGTTGAACGCGCAGAGAGTTTGTCGCCTAACTTATATTTATTATCTACAATTTTAGCCGCTAAATCGGCGGCAATTTGTTGGTATCTTGGACGTGATACTTTTAATTTTTGTTTATTCCCGTTCAATTATTCCATCCACTCCATTTCTATACACCTGATTTTTCATTGCTTAATATATAAGTGCCACACTAATCAGTCGTTTACTTATTATCATAGCGAAGAAAAGAAAAATTTCAAGTCTTTTTTAGTTAACATAATAAAATTATGAACTACTTGGGATTGCATATTTAAAATGGTTGCTTTATGATAGAAGTATAAAATTAAAGAAGGTGAAAAAATGACACTATTAGTAATTGATATTGGAGGCTCTGCGATTAAATACGGATTGTGGGAAAATAAGGAACTTCACCATACTGATGAAGTTCCCACTCCGCTCACACGTGGTAGTTTTTATGATCAACTGCAGGAAATCAAAGAAAAATTTACAAAAGAAAAGACTCTAAAAGGAGTTGCTATCAGTTCTCCTGGGGATGTTGATGAGGAATCTGGCTCTGTAAATGGCGTGAGTTTTGTCCCCTTCTTACACTTAGGCCCGATTATCCCTCAAATGGAGCAACAGCTGAACTTGCCAATTTCAATGATGAATGATGCAGATTGTGCAGCCCTTGCTGAGCTTCGGATGGGCGTTGCTAAAAATGCAGATAACCCGTTATTCTTAATTATAGGCAGTGGTTTGGGTATTGCCTTTGCAAAAGACGGTCAGGTGGTCTCTCCTACTGATGCCAAACAGCCAGAACTCAAAGATTTGGTTGCCAGAAGCATTAAAAATTTAAATAATTCGAACGTCTCCCCTGTTCAGATTGGGCGCCGAGTTTCGTTGAAGAAATTCAAACTACCTTCAAGTATTGACGGCAAAGATGTGTTTAAGCTAGCTGAAGTAGATGATCCCATTGCCAAAAAAGAGGTCAACAAATTGTATCAGTCACTCGCAGAAGTATTATTATCACTTAATTTGTCGTATCACCCTGAATTTATTGCCCTAGGTGGTGGAGTGAGCCAACAAGAAGGCTTTTTAGAAAATATCCAACAAGCGTTGGCAGAAACGATTGACAATCAAGCTGGAATAGCTGAATGGTTTAAAAATTTTTTCACCAGTAGTGATAAAAAAGAATCATTACAAAAGGAAGATTTCCCTATTGTCAAAATTTGTCAATTTAAAAACCAGGCCAATCTTATTGGAGCGGCTCTTCACTTTGAAGAAAAGTATCCAGAAAAGGCATGAATGATTAGTCCAAGACAAACCTAAAAAAAGAGCCTAGAACATAAAAGTTATGTTCTAGGCCCTTAGTATTTAACAGAAACGGAGGAAGTAGAAATGACCTCTTCTGCTTCGCTCTTTTTTATTTAAAAGCTTCTGTTAGTTGAGGAACCACTTGCTTTTTACGTGAAACTACGCCTTTTAATGTAGCGGTATTATTAGTTAATTCAGTTTGGAAGGCTTTTTCGACCTTCTCTTTGTCTTGACCGACTACAAGTATTTCTGAATCACTATCTAAAATATTTGTAATAACTAAAACAAATAAATCATAGCCATTTTGCTTGTTTTGCGCTTCCATGGCTGTTTCTAGAGCAGCTTGTCTAGCTAAGACTTCAGCGACATCAACCGTATTTACTTGTCCGATACGAACATTTTTGTTCCCCATTGGGAAACTTTTTGCATCAGAGTTAAGTAATTCTTCTTCTGTTTTATCGCTTAAGTTGGTTCCAGCCTTTAGCATTTCAAGGCCGTAAGCTTCCAAGTCAACCTCAGCGATAGCAGCTAGTTCTTTGGCCGCACGAATATCTTCTTCCGTACAAGTAGGTGATTTGAAAAGTAACGTGTCAGAAATAATTGCTGAAAGCATTAATCCTGCAATATTTTGTGGAATAGTGATAGCATGCTCTTTATATAATTTTAAGATAATGGTGTTGCTGCATCCAACAGGCTCTGCTCTGTAATATAAAGGATTAGCCGTTTCAAAATTAGCAATTCTGTGATGATCCACTACAGCAAGTACGTCTAGATCTTTAATATCTGTAACACTTTGTTGCGCTTCATTGTGGTCAACAAGCATTACTTGCTTTGTTTCTTTCAAAGCAGCTGTAATGACACGTGGTGCTTCTGTTTTAAATGTATTCAGGGCATAGGCTGTTTCTTCATTGACTGTACCAAGTGCAACCGCCTCAGCCTCTACTCCTAATTGTTTTTGCAAATGTGCAAAAGAAATTGCTGCCGTAATGGCATCGGTATCTGGATTTTGGTGTCCGAAAATTAGTACTTTTGACATGTATCGTCTCTCCTTAGATGATATGGTTTATTTTTTTAAACGGGATATATAGTCCTCGTCTTCTAAATAGTGGTCAAACATTTCCAAAAAGTGTTTAATCCTAGGGATTTTCTCTTTTTCTTTTCTCAAAACAAATGTTAGATCCATTTCTAAAGGTGGATTGAAGGGAATTGCGCTAAGGTTTCCCTCGCACTCATGAGCTTGAAAAAAAGATTTTGGAAGTGCAGTATAGGTTCCAGTTTCATTGCTAAATTTAAACATCTGCGCTGGTTTTGTAAAGTAAGCCACACTTTCTGGAACTGGTAGCTGCTTACGTTTGAAAGCATTTAAAATTACTTGTGAAACAAAGTAAGCTTTCGGATAAGTAACCCAAGGTTGTTTCAAGGTTTCAGAATAAGAAATTTCAGTCTTTCCTATAAAATCAGAATTATGGTGCAAAAATAGAATTTCATCTTTTAAAATACTTTTCGTGGCATAAGCACGCCAGTTATCAATGAGCTGCTCTGGCACGTATAAAACAGCTAAATCTATTTTTCCAGTTTCTAGACTGTTCCAAACTTCCTTTCGGTTAACCATCAAAATAGTAATTTCTACAGATGGATATTTTTTAAAATAGTTAACAATAAAGTCTGTAAAAACTTTATCTTCAATTGAAGCAGAAATACCGAGAGTGATTTTTCCACTTACTTCATTGGTATCTTGTTGAATAGATTCTGTGGCAATTAGGAGTGAATCATATATTTCTTCAATGGTTTTTTGCATGATTTTTCCGGCATTAGTGAGGTAAAGCTTTTTCCCAACGCTGTAAAATAGTTCTGCCCCAACATTGTTTTCTAGTTTTTTAATTTGTTGAGTCAGTGCTGGCTGTGAAATTCCGATACGCTGTGCTGCTTGCGTGTAATTCATTGTTTCAACCAATTGTAAGAAATATAAGAATGACTTTGAGGATAATAATTTATCTAACTGCGGTTTCACTTCTTACTCACCTGAATTCTTTAAGATATCTGGTAGTATTATAGCATAAAAAATTTTCTTTATGGGAATCAAGCCTTAAAAATCACAGAAATATTAGGAAAATAGACAAAAAAAGACTATACTTAATAAAAGAAATAAAGGAGGAGCAAACATATGAAAATTGTCGATTTACATTGTGATGCCCTAATGAAATTCCAACTTAGTAAGGGGCGGTTAAATTTTGAGAACAGTCCCCGCTTAGATGTTAATTACCAAAATATAAAAAAAGGAAATATTTGGATTCAAGCATTTGCTATTTTCATTGATCCTGAAATACCTTTAGAAAAAAAATTTGAGGCTGCTCTTGAGCAGATTAAGTTTTATCACTCACATATTTTGGCAAGGAACAAGCGGCTTCATCCCATTACGGCCTGGGAACAAATAAAAGAGCTCAAAGAGGGAGAAATTGGCACTTTTTTGACGTTAGAAGGCGTCGATGCTATTGGGGATGATTTAAGCAAACTAGAAAAATTATTAGATTTAGGGGTCCTATCAGTAGGATTGACATGGAATAACGCAAATTATGCTGCTGATGGTGTGGGCGAACCACGCGGGGCTGGTTTGACCGAGTTTGGCTACCAAATTGTTCAGCTTTTAAACGAACGTCATTGCTTTACGGATGTCTCTCACCTTAGTGTGAACGGTTTTTGGGATGTTATGGAGGTTGCCAAGTATCCAATTGCGAGTCATTCAAATGCTAAAGCTATTTGGAATCACAGAAGGAATTTGGATGATGAGCAAATAAAAAAAATGATTGAAAAAGAAGGCTTGATTCATGTTGTTTTTTGTCCAAGATTTACACATGAAAATACTAAAACTGCCTCTATTCAAGATTTACTTCCTCATATTGACCATCTACTTGCATTAGGTGCTGAAAACATTATCGGTTTTGGTTCGGATTTTGATGGTGTGATGGACCATTTTTCTGATTTAAAAACAAGTGCGGATTACCCTAAGCTGATAGAAACTTTGGAAGAAATCTATGCGAAAGAAATCGTTCAAAAAATAGCCTATCAAAACTTTCTGAATCATTTACCTAAATAAAAAAAGAGCCAGAAACGTAACTTTCCAGTTATGTTTCTGGTTCTTTTTATTATGGATAAATTCTGTTTAAAAGTCTTGGGAATGGGATTGACTCACGTACGTGATCAATTCCTGACAACCAAGTAACGGTTCTTTCAAGGCCCAAACCAAAGCCTGAATGTGGAACGGAACCATATTTTCTAAGATCTAAATACCAAGAATATTCATTTTCATCCAAACCATGCTTTTGGATTTGTTCAAGTAAAAACTCATAGTCAGTTGCACGTTCACTACCACCGATGATTTCGCCGTATCCTTCTGGTGCAATCATATCCGCACATATCACAATATCTTCACGTGTTGGATGTGGTTTCATGTAAAATGGTTTGATTGCTTTGGGATAGTTTAAAATGAATACTGGTTTCTCAAATGAATTGGCAATAAAAGTTTCATGCGGTGAGCCAAAATCATCGCCCCACTCAATATCTTCAAATCCATTATCTTTTAACAATTGTACGGCATCATCATAAGAAATTCTTGGGAAAGGTAATTGTGTGTACTTCTTGAGCAATTCTTTGTCACGTCCTAACACATCTAATGCATACTCGCAATGTTCTAAGACATTTTGGACCAGATAAGCAACGTAAGCTTCTTGAACTTCTAAGCTTTCTTCCTGGTGCGTATAGGCCATTTCAGGTTCAATCATCCAGAATTCAATCAAGTGACGTCTTGTTTTTGATTTTTCTGCTCTAAAAGTTGGGCCAAAAGAAAAGACTTTGTTAAAGGCCATTGCGGCTGCTTCCATATATAATTGCCCACTTTGGGAAAGATAAGCTTCTTGATCAAAGTACTCTGTATGGAATAACTCTGTTGTTCCTTCTGGTGCGCTTCCTGTCAAGATTGGTGGATCCACTTTGACAAAACCGTTGTTGTTAAAAAACTCATAAGTCGCACGGATAATCTCATTCCGAATCATCATGATTGCATGTTGCTTGCTTGAACGAAGCCATAAATGACGATGATCCATTAAAAAGTCAGTCCCGTGTTCTTTGGGAGTAATCGGATAATCATGACTTTCTCCTACAACTTCAATCCCTGAAACACCAATTTCGTAACCAAACTTAGAACGACTGTCCTCACGAATTTCTCCAGTAATTATTACTGATGTTTCTTGAGTAAGGTTTTTGGCTGTATGGAATAGCTCTTCACTAACCTCATTTTTCACCACTACTCCTTGAAAATATGCTGTTCCATCTCTTAATTGTAAGAAAGCAATTTTCCCGCTTGATCGTTTATTGGCCACCCACGCACCAATTTTTACTACTTCTCCAACATGATTTTTTGCATCAATAATTTGAATAGTTTTCATTCAAAATTCTCCATTTCTAGTCATCAATTCTTTTTATACTTTTAAAGCAATTTTGCTTTCGATAAATGTTTTCATTCTTGCTACCGCTTTTTCTAGTGTTTCCAAATCCGTGGCATAGCTAATACGGATATTATCTGGTGCCCCAAAACCTTCGCCTGTTACAACAGCTACTTGAACTTCTTCTAATAAATCTTGAACCCAATCTGTGACATGCTCATAACCACAAAGCGTAAGGGTTTCTCTAATATTAGGAAATAGATAAAAGGCCCCTTGTGGTTTGGTCAATTTGAATCCAGGTAACGCAGAAAATTTTGGATAAATAGTGTTCAAGCGGTTTTCAAACGCTTGACGCATTTCTTCAACTGTTTCTTGGGTTCCAGTTAGTGCTTCTACTGCGGCGTATTGACTGACAGCTGCACAGTTACTGGTAGATTGTGATGCAAAAGCAATCATTGCTTGAATGATTTGCTCATCTCCTAAGACATAGCCGATTCTCCAACCGGTCATCGAGTAGCTTTTAGATACACCATTGATAATGATGGTTTGCTTACGAATTTTTTCTGAAAGTGTTGCAATCGGGGTAAATTTATTTTTGTTATAAACAAGTTTGCCGTAGATATCATCTGAAAGTATCACGATATCATGTGCTACAGCCCATTCTCCTATTTTTTGGAGTTCTTCTGTGGTGTATACTGCACCAGTAGGATTACACGGTGAATTCAACAATAAAGCCTGAGTTTTAGTAGTTCTTGCTGCCTCAAGCTCTTCGACGGTCACTTTGTAGCCATTGGCTTCTTTTCCGCCAACAAAAACCGATTTTCCTTGAGCTAATTTGACTTGTTCAGAGTAACTAACCCAATAAGGTGTTGGAATAAGGACTTCATCTCCTGCATCAAGCAAGACTTGGAACAAGCAAAACGTTGCAAATTTTGCCCCTTCTGTTACCATTACTTGGTTTTGATGATAAGTCAACCCGTAATCTTTTTTTGTTCTTTCAATGATTGCTTGACGTAATTCCATAATTCCCGCGGATGGTTTATAAAAACTCGCAGTTCCATTATCAATTGCTTTTTTCGCCGCAGCCCCAATATTCTTAGGCGTTGTAAAATCAGGTTCTCCTACCGTTAGACTTAAAACATCTAAACCAGACTCTTTTAAAGCTTTTGCTTTAGCGGAAGTTGCTAAAGTGATGGATGGTGCGATTTTTTGTGCTCTTTGTGAGATTTTCATGTTGTCCCTCCACGTAATTATATATTTTTTATTATGTTGATCGTTTTTCCCGTTTTGAAGCTGATCAAATAATAGCTCAACTCTCCATTTTTGTTTGCTGTCATAATCTCCCAGGCAGCTTCGTCATTGTACATCCCTAAAGTAATTTTTTTGATGGTCTTTGGATGATCAGAATCAATCACTTTTTTTAAAGCTTGTGTCTCTGTTAATCCCTCAGACTGGTTATAGACTGTTACTTTTTCACCAGATTTAGGTATGATGACTACAATATTGTTTTTCTTATTGTCTTTTCCAACTAGACTAAAGTAAGTTTTTTTTCTGGAAAACCAATAAAAACGGTCTACTTCTTCCATATCCGCATATTTTTTGGCTAGTGCAACAGCCTCCCTCTTAGCTGTATTTGCTGGACGTGAAGCGCGGACATAAAAGATAATTGAAAATAAAATAAGGGCACTTAACAAAATAATCAGTATGATCTTCCATCTATTTTTCATCTGTCGGTACTCCTCTTTGATGTTTATCACTATTCATTATATCAGAATTTTTATCTTTTTCTAGAATCAACCTTGATTTTGTTTAAAGATCAAGAAAACAATGGATTTCACTGAGGATGTTCTCAAATGGAGTATCAATTACTGGTAAGGACTCTGGGAAGGCTTTTAGCATTTTCTGGCCATATTTTTTTTGAATGATTCTTTGGTCCAAAATTAGTAAGACCCCTTTATCTTGAGGTGTTCGAATGAGCCTTCCCAGCCCTTGTCTTAGACGCATCGTTGCTTTAGGCAGTGCTTCATTGTAAAAAGAGGATTGTCCTAATGCTTCTAAATAATGATACTTTGCTTTGACAAAGGGACGGTTTGGCGCATCAAATGGCAGACGTGTCATCACCATAATCTGGACGGTGGAGCTAGGCAAATCAATGCCATCCCAAAAACTATCTGCACCAAGTAAAATCGCTTTTTCACTTAGCTTAAACCGTTTCAGTAATTTTTCATTTGTCCCAGAAATTCCTTGTGCTAAAATTTCCCAGCCTTGTTCTTCAAGTGTCCGATGAATCAAGCGGTAGACTTCTTGCAACACTTCATGAGAAGTGAACAATCCTAATAATGGCCGTTTTTCGTATGCTACCAATTTTATTAAGCAATCGGCCAGATAATGAGCGTAAGCATGGTCTGGGTTCCCCAGTCGATTGGGTGCATCCGTTGGAATATAGACCCGTGCCTGTTCTTGATAGTCAAACATCTCAGGAATTTTTTTGATTGGAAGTCTATCTAAACCAAGACTACGCGCTAAATATTTACTGCTTTTTCCAATAGTCAATGTACCACTAGTATATAAAACCTTTTTATAGCGTGTATACCATGAGTTATTTTCAAGTGATACACTCGCTAAATCACTTGTATAAAACGTTGCATTTCTTTTTTTTGGTTCTATATTGATCCACTTGACCAACGAAAGTCGCCAATCTGTGAGGAATTTTTTGAAAAATTGATAGTAAGATGTAATTTTACTGAGCTTTTCAAGCAAAATTTCCAGTAAGTAATGTTCCTCTACCGTATACTTAGCCCAGTTTTTTTCGATTTGTTCTGAAAAATTTTCAACGAGACGCTCACCATCAAGCAATGTGTTTATGAATTCTTTGCAGCATTTTTGAAAGATTAGAGAGGTTTGTGAAAACCAAGTTGCACTAATCGGCCTTTCTTTATCAACAGCTAAATCTCCGTATGTGTGAACTAATTCTGTATGAAGTAAGGCAATAAACTCTTCGTAGCACTCCTCCAGCTCTTCAAGGACATGGTTGATGAGCGTAATTTCCGTATATTCTTTTTTTTCTGATAGTAACATGTGCATTAATTTTGGTTCTGATTGTACCGCAAGTGTATCGCTAACCCAACGTGAAAATTGTTTTTCATAGACTTTATCTGTTCCGGACTCTTGCATAATACGAGGCAGATGGTGCGCTTCATCAATGATTAAATAGTCCGATTGGGGGAGTTCGAATTCTTTCCTGAAATTCTCTTGACATAAGAAAGCATGATTGACAATGATAACATTTGATTGTGTCAGTTTTCTCTTCAAAAATAGATAGAAATCTTCTTCATAGAATGCAGAACTTCCCTCTAAGTGACTGATTCCCTTGTGAGTTACTTCTTGCCAAAAAGGATGTTGTCTTTTGATTA
Organism: Vagococcus entomophilus; assembly: GCF_003987595.1. Lineage (NCBI taxonomy): Bacteria > Bacillati > Bacillota > Bacilli > Lactobacillales > Enterococcaceae > Vagococcus > Vagococcus entomophilus. The sequence continues at coordinate 647,297 of NZ_NGJZ01000001.1, forward strand.
AGTTGAGCTCGTCTAAATCTCCAGAATCAGTTTCTAATAACCAAACTAGTAACTTCATTTGAAAAAGACAAAACATTTTTTGCTTTTGAGGCTGTTGCAAGGTTTTGTAGAAACGTTCTAAATCTAGGTAGTGCGAGTAGCTTTTTAATAGTACAGGTTGGATTTTTTTAGGAACAACCCGATTTATTTTCGGAATTGCCTCATTTAGCAATTGATTTTCTAAAAGAATGGAGACTGTACTGATGACAACAGGGTTTTCTGGTCGAGCAAAGTAGCTAATAGGAAGCAAATAGCCAAATGTTTTTCCACTACCCGTACTGGCTTCAAGTGCAAGATTCTTTTCTTCAGATTCTGTTTGAAAGTGTTTATAGACAGCATTCATCATTTTAGCCTGTCCGGATCGATACATCATTTTGCTTTGGAACAGCTTTTCTTTTTCTTTTTTACTTTTCGGATAACCGGTCTCCTCGTATAACTTTGTCGAAAAAAGTTTGTGTTCTTTTTTCCTGAGAGCAATGCCAGACACCACCTGTAGTTTTTCATTTAATGGAAGTGGTATTTGCTCTTTTATCACAGCAACCATTTGTTGGATAAAGCTCCCCGTATTCATGGATAGTGGTTCAGCTAATTCACTCAACTTTTCTAAGGTAACTAATGGTAAGGTTTGTATTTTTTTTTCAATTTTAATCAATAATTCTGCAGTGACATACGCATCGCTGTCTGCTTGATGCGGGTTTGTGTGCGTAAAAGCAAATTGGTCGGCTAAGTCTTGCAAACGAAAACTGGGCGAGGTAGGGAAAAATATCTGTGCCAGTTCCACTGTGTCAATGCCTGGAAGACGCAGTTTAGGTAACCCACAGCGTTCCAATTCTTTACTTAAAAAATGATAGTCAAAATTGATGTTATGTGCGACAAAGATACAACCGTCTAATAATTGATGAATCGTATAGGCAACATCTTCTAAATAAGGCGCTTTTTTGGCGCGGCTATTTTTTATTCCAGTTAGTTGCTCGATGTGCGCTGGAATTCTAATTCCGGGATTGATGTCCGTTGCGAAGGTAGAAACAATCTTTCCATTTTCAACCAAAACACAGCCAAACTGAATCATTCGATCCTCGTATGTATCGGTTCCGGTTGTTTCAATATCGACAACGGCATAGATTGGTGCGTGACTCATCCAATCACCCTCTTTCTCTTGATTCATCCCAACGTTGAAATTATACTATAAAATGCGAAAGAAATGTTATTTTTTGCCAAGGTTATTCAAAGCTTTATAAAATAAAAAAAAGCCCTCTCAGTAAAGAAGAGGGTGGGATAGAAATGTTTAACCCAGAAAAATGTGAAAGAATATACGGAAGTTGCTCTGCAAAGTTTTGTGTATCCTTGTTGTCTTCCATGAGAGTGCTGCTCGCTCTGTCTACGTAGTGCTATGAATCAAAGTACGATGGTCCAACCTAATATTTTTTAGGTGACTGTTCCAAGTGTTTCCACTGAATGTAGCCATAGATACTGTTTAAAAGAGCACCAATCCACATAGCAATGACCGAATAATCTTGACTACCTGTATGGAGTACCACTCTCACCCACAAGATAATGCTTAACACATTGACAATAATCCACATTAGCCATTGTTCTTTGAACCTAAGAACCATAAGGATTTGTCCAAGTACGCTAAAAGCCACACTCAAAGCATCAATGTAGGGCTGGTTACTTTGAAGTAAGATTAAAACCTGAGCGTATAAAAGCCAAGAAGCAAGAAGTCCGACTGCAACAAATGACCATGTTTTGGCATTGAGACTTTTACCTTCAACTAAAAGAGTTTGTCCTTCATGTACTTCTTTTTGTCTCATATTTTTACTCCAGGTATACAGCCCAGTGAAATTTGCAAGTAAATAAAAGACATTGAGCATTTGTTCACCTTTGAGATTTGCTTGATAACTTAGATAAAGATAAACACTTACTTGAATAATACCAAAAAAGTAATTACTAATTTTCCCTTTTGCAGCAAAAGTCACACAAAACATGCCAGAAATCCCAGCGACTATGCTTGGTATGCTCTCGGGATGCCTAGCAAAAACCGCGATTTGAAGCCAGATAAGACTCGTAACCCAAAATGCTTCAAAGGCTGTCCATCCACCAAAAAGCTCTTCTTTTAAAAACTGCATTTTCTGTTTGTTCATTGTTTGTTCTCCTCTTCTAATAAAATGAAATCAATGATTTGTTTCGCTTGTTCATAGCGTGCATAAAAACCGTTAGGATCCGAAGCAGTAGCTTTTCCTTCTAAAAAAATGAGCTTCTCCTGATACCCAAACTCAATGTAGGCATCTATCAGAGCTTGATGGAACTTTTTGCGTTCTTCCTGTTTGCCCCATTCTTTATTTCTAAAATGGTCCTCCACATATTGGGTCACTGGTGGTGCAATTAAAATAGCTTCCCAGTTACTCTTGCGAATAGTTTCTTGGTATAAAGGCAATAGCTTGTTGTGTTCTTCTTTTGGTAAATACAATTTTGAATAAACATAGGTGGTAATAGCATCTGTATCTGCAAGGATCAGCCCAGAATTTTCCATCCTGTTAATTAAATTGCTTGTTTGTTTAAACTGACCTCGAATTAAGTTGATATAATCTTCTACATCCAGTTCTTCATCGCGCACATTGTAATGTTCTTGGTAGTACCGCGCGTATTCCAAACTTTTGGGTGCGTTATAATAATTGGCCAAGTCTTCTACTAAGGTGGTCTTTCCTGTAGATGAACTCCCTGTTATTAAAATGTTTTTGCTAAATACACGGCGATACACATGGCTAATGCTTGCCCAGTTATGTAGTGGTCGTTCCCGAATCTTCGTAGCAGACAAACCATTTTTATCCCTCTTGGTATACTGCACAGAAAACTTTTGCTTGTCTAAACGAGCCGCCAACTCCGATTCATACTCTGCTTCGCCAACGTAAAAAGTAAAAGTGGCTTGGCTAGAAGTATACATACTTCGCTCGACAATTAACAGCATGTTTTCCAACCAATTATCCCACCCTTGAGGCATTCGAGGTATCTTTGTTTCATCCAATTGTTCGACGTAGACTAGTTGATCAGTCGAAAAAGTTTCTCTAAGATATCGAAAACGACGCTTCAAAGGAAGATGACAGGACTCACCACGGTCTCCCCCATAGCCACTCACAACTAAAATAACTGCATCATGCTCTCTTTTCGCGCGATTAATTAAATCAATGTGTGCTCGGTGAAGAGGGGCAAAGGTCCCAAAAATAATTGCGATGTCCTCTCCTCTTACCTTCTCTTTATATAAATTTCCCATTCTATTTCCTCATTTTTCTTTTAGTTTATATAACTTTGATGGTCGCCCGACACTGCTGCCGCTTTCTTCTCCGCATGCTACCAAATATTTTCCATGAGTCCGCTTGAAATTACTATTATCGAGATACGTGTTTTCTCCTAGCATCTCTTTTAAAAGTTGAACGGCTTCCTTTAAAGTGAAGGTTTCGGGTAAAAGTTTTAAAATGTGAGGTTGGGTATTGATTGAGCTTAGGATTTGATTGATCGCTTTGACTAAAATTGCAAGATGGTCATAAGCTAAATCCATATTTCCAGATAATTTTTCTCCATTTAAGTTAAACAGCAACTCATTTTTTTGATCAAATGAATGCAAACGATAAATCCCTTCTTGTACACATTCTAATGTTACCCATTCAGCAAACGCAGCATCATCGCCTGCTACAGCCTTTGGCACCCCTCTTAAGTAAGTAATGTACGCAATGGTGATAACCCATGTACGAGGGTCACGATAAGGCGTAGTAAATGTATGCAGTTGCTCAAATTGCTTTTCATTAATGGCTAAGTTAACTTCTTCTTTGACTTCTCTTTTTACGGTTTCATCAGCTTCCTCATTCTCTTCAACAAACCCTCCTGTAAAGGCGTAATATCCTTTAAAAGGATGAGCTTTTCTACGAATGAGTAGTAATTTTAGCTTTGCTTCAGCGTGATCCCAAGATAAGATCACATTATCAATTGTGACACTTGGTCGTGCATATTGTTTGGTTTCTTGTTGATGATACCAGTCTAAAAATTCTTCTTCGGAGGCACATTGTTCATAATATAGTCGTTCCTCTTGTTTGTTTTTAAAATTTCTTTTCATCGTCACACTTCCTATTAAAGTAATATTTACTTTTATTATACTATAAAAATTAAATAGTGCAAGCCTGCTCTTCTTATTCTACAAATATGGGACGATTAACTAAATATTAATTAAAAAACTAGCCATTTCTATTAGTTAATTATTGTTATTTATCCTTGTGTTAACAAGCCGTTAACGATACAATTATACTAAGAAATGAGGGATTAATATGTCTTTTGGCAGTCGTTTAAAAAATTTGAGATTACAAAACAAAATGACCCAACAAATGTTAGGAGATGTCATTCACGTTTCTAAGGTTTCTATTTCAGGATACGAAAATGGAAATCGTTTTCCTGACACATCTACCCTACAACAAATTGCTGATTTTTTTCAAGTGACCACTGACTATTTACTAGATAGAAAGGTACCCAGCGAATTACTATCGGAGGATTTTGCTAAAGATATTGAGATAGAACTTAAAAGCTTACTTAAAATTGTAAGTGAACAGGACTATCCGATTTTTCATGGACGTCCTCTTGATTGTCACACGAAAGAACTGATTACTCAGTCTTTCAAATTTGATTTATTATTGCTTGAAAAAATGACAGCGAAAAGACGTTGATGCGTTCATTTTTCTTGGCTTTAGGATACGGGACGAAAATCGCAATAACCAAAAAAGAAACCCTCACTGGATTTCTTTTTTGGTTATTCTATTTCAGGAATCGTTACAACGCTAAAGTTATGATTGACAGTGGCTTCAATCACAGGATGTCGCTGAAGATAATTTGCAATCAGCTCGGTCATGTCAATTTGAACTTCACGAATGATCTTATCCGCACTAAACATCAAATAATCCCCCCCACCGACTGCTCGGTACTGGTTTATAACAATTTCAAGTGTATCCTCGCTTTGAACGTTTTTTTTGTGATAGTTTAGCTTGGTCACTCGTTCTCCAATAGGTTTTGATATGTCAAGCGTATACTCAATTCCCTCATACATGTCATAATTATAATATTGTGGTTTAGGATTGATAAATAACGAATTAATCCCTAGTGTCTTCCCATCTTCTTCTAGTTTGAAAAAGCTTGCACATCTTTCAAGTGCCGCTTTCAAATCTGCTCCGGAGACCTTTAGCACTGCTAGAGTATTGGGATAAACATAATTCGTCACAACATCTCTCATGGTAATTATTTCGTTAAACCCTTTTCCTTCGTTATTAAATAAAGCTGTTCCAGAAATGTCTACTCCACATGCATCCATTTGCACCTTTTGAATAAATTCAATATAAGGATGTTCTGTAATTCTTGCTTGATCAGGATCTTCGATTTTCATAGATCCCTCGACCCTTCCCAGTGGTTGATCCAGCCATTTTTCAACGGCTGCGGCCACGGGATGGATTGCTTGAGCAACTCTAGGGGCTACGACTTCATTACCAGTTGGAATAAGTTCTGCCTCGCTAGTTGTTATCACCCATCCCTGCTCTACTTGTTCAAGCCTCAACGTAATCTGTCCAACGAATTCACCACGAAAGCCAGGTTGAATGATGGGGACACCGTTAACTTTTTGTGCAAGGGTTCGATGCTGATGGCCCGTTACAAGTGCATCAATTCCACTAACTTCTTGAAGAAGCTGGTACCCTTCATTTTCACCAGTCAAACGTTCAGTTGGCGCACCACTTTCCAAGTCGCGTTCAAAGCCACCGTGATAGCTGACAATGACGACATCTGCTTGTTCTTTTAAAAGCGGGATGTATTCTTTTGCTGTATCCACGATACTTCTAAAGGTCAAACCCTTAATATGATCTGGGTGTTCCCAATGAGGGATAAATTGAGTGGTCAACCCTAGAATCGCAATCTTGACCCCTTGTTTTTCAATAATTTCATAAGCTTTTCCGTAAAAAGGCTTGCCATCTTGACCTAAGATATTAGCGCAAAGAATAGGATGATTACATGCGTCTTCCATCATCTTGAGATAGTTCAGCCCGTAATTAAATTCATGATTGCCAAGCAAACCAACATCATATTGGATAAGATTTAAAACATTCATCAGTTCACTTGGTTTAAAATCTTCTAATTGCTTCGCCAAGAAAAAACTAAGTGGTGATCCTTGGATAAAATCGCCATTTTCAATAGTAATCACAGGATTTTTTGTTTCTTGTTGAATTCTTTCAATGACAGTTGCAGCTTTTGCCGCCCCAAAAGGTTGGTTTTGATTAGTAGAGCCAAAGTTTGTTGGATAAATATAACCATGCATGTCACTAGTAGCTAAAATAGTGAGTTTCATCTCTCATAACTCCTTTAGACTAAGCGTTTTCTAAGGCTACCTGAGATAAAGTCAATCACAGTAACCATCACGATGATACCGAGTAAGATGATCCCAACACGACTCCAAGAACGACCATTGATTGCAAAAATTAATGGCGTTCCGATCCCACCAGCACCGACCATTCCCAAAATAGAAGCAGAACGAACGGCTAATTCGAAGCGGTAAAGTGTATAAGAAACAAATTCTGGAACAAGTTGTGGCAGGGTCGCAAGTGATAAGACATTTGCTTTATTTCCCCCCGCACTGATAACCGATTCTGCTGGCCCTTGATCCATGTTTTCAATGGCTTCACTATACAATTTGGCTAACATTCCGATTGAGTGGACACTGACCGCAAGAACCCCGGCAAAGGAACCAGGACCAACCGTTTTAATAAACATAATGGCTAGGACAATCTCTGGAAACGTCCGAATGGCTGTTAGGACAATTTTTCCACTGCCTGAAAAAATCCGTGCAGATAAAACGTTCTGCAGTCTCTTGCTTCTAGCTGCCCAAAAGGCAAACGGCAAACTTAAAATAGCAGAGATAAACGTTCCTAAAAAGGCTATGGCAACCGTAATAAATAGCAAGGTCACTAAGTCTTCTCCATCTCCAGTATAAACATAGTTCCAATCGGGATGAATGATACCAGAAAAAATGGATTTTACGATTTCGCCTGCAGTGGGTTTTACCCCTCCAAACGAAATGGCACTAAAAGCCCACCAGTATACAGCGATAAAAAACACAACTAATGCGAAAACTTTAATTTTATTTTGTTTTGGTTCAGCAGGTAATCTCATAATAATCTCTCCCTTAGTTGATTACTAACTAAATCAATCACCAAGACAACTGCAAAAATAATGATGACAATGATTGATGTTTGGTCATAACGGAATTGGCTGAGTGAGCGTTGTAGATAAACCCCAATCCCCCCGGCCCCAATGTATCCTAGTACTGTTGAAGCACGAATATTGATTTCAAACGCATACAATAAGTAACTGAGGAAATGACTGGATACTTGTGGCAAAACGGCGTAGCGTACAATATCCAGCTTATTCCCACCAGAAGCAGTAATAGCTTCGATTGGTCCTTCGTCAATTGTTTCAATGGCTTCATAAAACAGTTTTGTAATCATACCAAATGAAAAGATTGCTAAACTGATAATCCCAGCGACTGGTCCGATCCCAACGATTGCGACAAAAACAGCTGCTAACATTAAATCAGGAATTGTCCGAATAATATTTAAAATAAAACGTAACACTCCATTGACGATGCGGTTTTTTACAACATTTCTAGAGACTAGTAAAGCAAAAGGCAACGCCACGATGGCGCCAAATGTTGTGCCGATAATTGCCATACGAATGGTTTCAAGTAGTGGATCAATCACAATGGACAGATACGTCCAGTCTGGGTGTATCATTTTTTGAAGAATCACATTCATTTGCGTAAAATTTGTAAAAAATTGGGCTAAGTCCACTTCTGAAATTACCGCACTACCATAAAGACAGACGATAAATAAAACAAAGAGGAAAAGACTTCCTAATTTACTTTTTCCTTTAGGTAATGAGGAAGATGTCATTGTGCGACCTCCTCTTGGGCTTCGATGATCTCTTTTCCATAGATTGCTTGGAGAGTTTCATCTGTTGCTTCTTCAACAGGACCATCAAAAACCAGTTCTCCAGCTCTAAGTCCAATAATTCTTGTTCCGTATTCCCGTGCAAGTGCTACCGAGTGCAAGTTAACAACGATGGTAATACCTAAATCTTGATTAATGCGCTTTAAATCATCCATGACTTTTTCAGTCGTAATTGGATCTAGAGAAGCAACTGGCTCATCAGCAAGGAAAATTTTGGGACGCTGCGCAAGTGCACGAGCGATGGAAACACGCTGTTGTTGTCCACCTGAAAGTTCATCTGCTCTTGCATAGACTTTTTCAGCGAGATTCACCCGTTGTAACGATTCATAGGCCAGTTCTTTATCTTCTTTTGGAAATAGACCGAAGAATGTTTTGAAAGTCGAGTGATAAGCAACTCGTCCTGTAAGAACATTTTTTAACACTGTAGAACGTTTGATTAGGTTGAAACTTTGGAAAATCATGCCAATATCTCGACGGATTAAACGTAAATTTTTTCCTTTAGCATGCGTGATTGATTTTCCATCAATGACAATCTCTCCACTTGAAATTTCGTGTAGGCGATTGATTGAACGAAGCATAGTACTCTTTCCAGCTCCAGATAGCCCTACTACAATCACAAATTCTCCTGGATGAATCTCAATATTCAAATCTTTTAATCCTTGCGTACCATTCGGATAGACTTTGTTTACATTCTTAAATGAGATAATCGGCTTTTCGCTGTTCCCCATTTTGCTCCCCTACTTTCTTTTTGCATATATACATAGAAAATGGGCATCTTGGAATAGTCCAAAGACACCCTGTTTTCTAATTAAAAATGATCGAGTGCTAATCTCGGTTATTTTTATTGTCCAACTTCTTTTGCGTATTCTCTTACAATATCAAATTTGCTATCAGAAGATTTTTCGTAGCCTTCGTGAGAGTAAATTGATGAAATAATTTCATGTCCTTCTGTTGATTTTCCAACTTTGATAAAGGCGTCTTGAATTTTCTTTTGCCAAGCAGCACTCATATCAGAACGAACCGTGATTGTATCGTTTGGAATTGCTTTTGTAAAGTACATTGGTTCTACTTGATTGAAAATATTTGGTTGGTCTTTAACTAAAGTATTACGAGCATCTTCAAAGACAAATGCTGCATCAACATCTCCATTTAAAACGGATAAGATAGCTTGGTCGTGACCCTTAACCAAAACAGTGGTCATGTCTTTTGTTACGTCAATGCCTTTTTTCTTCATTTCAGCAACTGGCCAAACATATCCTGCAGATGATGTAACATCTTGTGTAGCAACTTTTTTCCCTTTTAAGTCGCTAACACTCTTGATGTTGCTACCTTTTTTAACAACAATCATTGAACGATAAGAGTCAACTAATTCAGTAGTTTTCTTCCCTCCAGGTTGTGAAATTCCATAACGTTGTGCTTGGAGTAGCACTTTCGCACCGTTTTCTTTATGTGCTAGGACATAAGCGTTTGGTGGTAAGAAGCCGACATCAACTGTTTTAGAGCCTAATGCTTCAACAATTGTGTTGTAGTCAGTAGAAACACTTACTTTAACCGGAATTCCTAATTCTTTTTTCAATAGTTTTTCAAGTGGTTTTGCTTTTGCTTCTAATGTTTCAGCAGATTGAGATGGTACAAATTGTACAGTCAACTCTTTTGGTGTGTAAGAAGCACTACTTTTTTTACTACTTGATGAACTACCTCCGCAAGCAACTAATCCTGCAGTTAATAAAACACCTAAACCTAATAAAGCCACTCTTTTCCAGCTCTTCATTTTTTACATGTATCCCCTCGTTCTAATGTAACTCACTCGGTAAGTAAGTCCATGGTCAATTATAGTAAAAAAATTCGGATTTCGCAACGATTTATCGACATTAAAAAAGAGTAAATTTTTGGTTAATTTGTTTATAATCATAAGTAAATCTCTAAAAAAGCTGTTTTAAAAGGGTTTTGAGCTAAGTGGTTATCTTTTTATTTAAAAACAGATTCTAAATTTTTATAAAAATAAAAACGATTTACGAATAATTTACGTCATTGTTCGCTTTTTATTCTTATTGGATAGAGTTGAAATAACGAATGTTTGGAAGTAGAAAAAAGAAGTTTTGACCGTAGCCAAAACTTCTTTTTTTTAAATATTAATTGCTGTTTTTAAGTGTGCCATCTTCAATTTTGACTACACGATCACAAAATTTTAGGAGTCGTTCGTCATGTGTGACCATTAGAATCGCCTTATTTTGTGTTTTTGCTTCCTTAGCTAAAATATTGACCACCTCAAAAGCTCGATCTGTATCCAAACTTGCCGTAGGTTCATCGGCTAATATGATTTTAGGGTCATGATATAAAGAACAAGCGATTGCCACTCGTTGTTTTTCGCCCCCAGATAAATCACGAGGATAACTCTCAAGCAGATGAGCAATCTCTAAGCTTTGGATCAATTCTTCTTTTTTGTTCGGATTTTTTTTAGTAGCATCAATTTTTTCAATCAAATGAAGTTGGTCTTTCACTTTTAGAAAAGGGACTAAGTTGGCATTTTGTAAAATAAAGCCAATTTGTTGAAAACGTAAGCGAACACGCTCTTTTTCTTTTATTTTAGCTAAATCAGTGCTTCCAATTTCAACATGTCCAGTTGTTGGTTGTTCCAGTCCGGCCACAAGAGATAAAAATGTACTTTTACCAGAACCAGATGGTCCAATCAATGCCACAAATTCTCCTTGCTTCATTGAAAAGTCACCTTGTTTTAACGCCTGTACCTCAGTGTGCCCTTTTCCGTATACTTTTGAAATATTTCGTATGTTTAAGACATTTGTCATGATTATCCTCCTATCGCAACAAGTGGGTCAATATTTTTGATCGTTCTTGTGGAGATAAACCCTCCAAGTAGTGCAATGATAATGAGCAAAAGACTGTTTAATCCAAGTGCTAGGTAATTCGTGGTGTAGGGCATGCTATTTGGTAAAAACTGAACGGTAATTGCAGTTAAAATTAAGCCAATGGCTACCCCTAAAACAGCCAATATCCCTGTTTGACTAATTACCGATTTTACAAGATAGTTGGTTGGAACTCCTTGAACCTTTAAGACACCAAACATTGCTGTTTTTTGTAAAGTCATAATATAGATAAAGATTCCAATCACAAAAGAAGCAATGATAATTAAAAAGTAAATCATGGTATCAAGAGTTAGATTTTGTGCCTGATAACCCGGGAGCGCTTCAATGAAGCTTTTTACATCAAGCTGTACGACTTTTTCTTTTAAAGAAGAGGAAAGTGTGACGCCATTTTTACGGACTACTAGTCCGTTAATGGTTTTATTTTCTTGAGTAAGAGTGTCTTGCCCTTTGATTGCCTGGATGGTCTCGATAGATGTATAAATTACCGGTACAATATTGTAGGTGCTTTTTTTGGTCCAACCGACTATTTCTAGCGGCGTTTTATAGGTCCCAGCATAAATTTTATCCCCAATTTTGTATCCTTGCTCTTTTAAATCTGCTGAAAGAACAACTTCATTCTTCTTTTGATAGAGATTACCCGATGTCACCTTTGGTCTTAAAAAGCTTTGATTACTTACACCAAAGAAGCTGGTATTGGTTCTCGTTGAGTCTTTACTCGAGTCATTTCTAATGGCCAAAGCAGCTTGTGCAACAGCAGCAATGTTTTGGTTGTTGAGAAGACTGGAAGCCTCTTTTTCCGTTAGTGAAGAAGCATTTAAGTTTTTATTCGACTCCTTTGTGACAATGACCGTTTTGGCTTGCCACTGGTCTACAGCCAAGCGATTTCCTTGCTGCAGTCCATTGGCTAACCCTGAGAGAATAGCAATTAACCAAGTGATCATAACAATCACTAAGATGATGAGCACATACTTGGCTTTTGTGTACTTCATTTCATTGATTCCTAAAAACATAGTGTTCACTCCTTTATTCTTTCGTTTATAATATCACTTATCAACTGATAAGTGAAGTATGAAGGAAAAGTGAAGAAAAATTCACTCGTTTTTATCTGTTGATTGATGTAGTCAAAACTAGGTGGATTAATTAGATCTTTGACAGCAAAATCAGGGATTCACTCTTTCGCTTTCGTGGTTTTCACTTGTTTGATATAGTCCGTACAGCATCATATCAATCATTTCATTAATTTTTTGCTGACTTTGCTTTTTTTGATACGTCTGCTGCACTTCCATAAGAGCGCTCACGTTATATAATAAAAAACTTGCGGCTTGCTCATCGCTGACACGCTGTTTTAATTTAGGGCTTGTTTTTACCTGCGCAAACAGCTGAATAAAACTAGAAATATAGGTTTCATGAAACCAAAGATACATTAGTTTTTGCTCGCTTGTATCTAATTCGTTTGACATATCTTGTAACATTTTAAATAGGTTAGTTGGATGTTTTTCTAGTAAAATATCAATCATTTCCCGCAAACTATTCTCTAATGTTAAGCCTTTGTTTAATATGGTTAGGAGTGCAGTTTTCACTTCTTTTGTGAGTGCTTCTATAACTGCTAGGTAAATTTCTTTCTTATTTGAAAAATGATGATAGAGATTGGGCTGTGTAATATCACATTTTTTGGCAATTTCTCGAGTAGATGTCAAGCGATAGCCTTTTTCCATAAATAAAGAAGAGGCAACAGCTAGAATGGTTTGATGCGTTCTTTCCCAATCTTTTTTTCTAGAATTTCCTTTTTCCGTCATGGCTCCTTCTCCCCCTTTATTCTCGCTCTATTCTAGCATAAAAAAATTAAGAATACATAAAAAAAGCCAGAGATCCCTTCTATCGGGGTCTCTATGCTCCTATTTATTGCTTATTGGAATTACTTTCCCTTTTCTTCTACAAAATGGCTAAAATAACGAAATTTAAAATAAATAAGCCAGTTACGACCCAAAGGATTGGGGAAACATCCTTGCTCTTTCCTTTAATTACTTTGACCAGTACAAAGAAAATAAAACCAGCGGCTATACCATATGAAATACTATAGCAAATCCCCATAAAGATTGAGATGAAAAATGCTGGAACTGCTTCTTCTAAATTTGACCATTCAATTTCTTTAAACGAGGACAACATCATGATGCCGACTAAGATAAGTGCGGGCGCAGTTGCTTGTGCTGGGACAATACTAATAAAGGGAGCCAAGAAGCTGCTTAGTAAGAACAAGATGGCAACGACTACAGAAGTAAGACCCGTTCTTCCTCCTACGCCAATTCCAGCAGCACTTTCAACATATGTGGTTGTATTGGATGTTCCAAAAACAGCCCCAACTGAAGTCGCAATCGCATCTGCAAATAGAGCTTTATCCATTTTTGAACGCATGCCATGGCTATTTTCAAGAGCCAATTCATCTTCTTTACTAAAAATACCCGTTCTGCGACCTGTTCCGATGAAAGTACCGATTGTATCGAAGGTATCAGATAAACTAAATGCTAAAATGGTCATCAGCACCTGTGGAATTTTTGAACTGTCACTAAACAGTGATAAAAGGCCATTCGAACCAAAAGCGGCGCCAAATGTTGTGCCTAAATCTTTAAAAGATTGCCCCAAACTGCTGGAGGAATTACCAACTTGGCTCAAATCAACGACGCCCATTGGGATTCCGATAATTGTGGTCGCCAAAATCCCAATCAAAATACCGCCTCGAACATTTAAGATAACCAAAGTAGTCGTTAGAACCAATCCAATTACAGCAAGAATAATAGCAGGATTATTAAAATTTGCAAGTGCAGGAACAATACTATTTCCATTTACGGCACCATTTACTGGCTTGGCTTCAATTGTAAAACTTAATAAGCCAGCATTTTTTAGGCCCACATACGCAACAAATATGCCAATTCCTCCGCCAATCGCATGCTGTAAGGTTTCTGGAATTGAGCGAATAATTAACTTTCGAATGCTTGTAACTGTAATAAAAATATTAATTAATCCACATAAAAATACCATCGCGAGTGCTTCCTCAAAAGAATAGCCTAAGCCTTTGACAACAGTATAAGTAAAAAATGCATTCAAGCCCATACCCGGAGCTTGAGCATAGGGTACATTGGCAAAAAGTCCCATCACAAGAGTACCGATTACCGCCGCAATAATGGTAGCTAAGAAAACAGCTTGAAACGGCATTCCTGTTAGTGATAAAACAGCTGGATTGACAAATAAAATATAACTCATAGCAAAGAATGTTGTTACACCAGCAGTGATTTCAGTTCCAATATCCGTGTTATTCTCCTTTAATTTAAAAAACTTTTCCATAATAATCCCTTTCTTTTCTCAATGTTCTTAACGATTTCATCATTTCCGTCTTTATTATAGGTCAAGATTTTATTAAGCACAATGTAAAAGTGTATATTTTTCATTTTTATACGGATAACGTTCGTGTTTTAAGCGATGCGAAAAAACTTTACATCTCTATGTGTACTATGTATACTAGTACACATAGAGATAGGAGTCGATCAGCATGCAGATTAACAAACAAAGCAACAAGCCTTACTATGAACAAATTGTTTTCGGCATTAAGGAGGATATCTTAAAAGGAATCTTAATCCCAGGAGATAAAATACCCTCAGTTCGAGACATGGCGGCGTTACTTCTAACTAATCCTAATACGGTGAGTAAAGCATATAAGGAGTTGGAAGCGCAAGATGTTATTTTAACAGTGCGAGGAAGAGGAACGTTTGTTAAAGATAGCGCAACCTCCAGTCCCTCTAGTAAACAGATGGATAAAATAAAAACGAAACTACAAGAAGCAGTTGTGGAAGCCCTCTATTTCGAGGTTCCTTTGGAAGAAATACAGTCATGGGTGAAACAAACAATACAGGAATTTGGAGGGGAAATAAATGGAAATTATTGATTTATCTAAAAAAATTGAGGACAAAATAGTGTTGTCAAAAATAAATTTTACACTAGAAAAAGGCCAAATCGTTGGTCTGTTAGGACGAAATGGTACCGGAAAAACGACACTCTTTCGGACAATTACAGGAGAGTATTTACCAGATACGGGTACAATAAAGATTGCGAATCGCTCTTTAGAAGTAAATCGTATTCTGAAAGAAAAATATTTTTATTTGGATACACAGTATCATGCATTAAATCCGCTCACCCCCAAAAAAATCGCATCTTTTTACCAGGAACTCTATTCTTCTTTTGATTCAACTAAGTTTTTTGAGTTGCTAGATATTTATAAGCTGGATATAAATAGTAAATATAAACACCTTTCTAAAGGGACGCAAGGATTATTCAACATGATTTTAGCTTTTTCAACTAATGCCACCTATTATTTTTTTGACGAACCTTTTGATGGTCTTGACGTGCTTGTCAAAAAAAGTGTCATTCAATTGCTTTTAAAAGAAGCGAGCACAGGGGAAAAGTCAATTGTGATCTCTTCACACAACCTAGTGGAACTTGAAGCGCTGATTGACCGTGTGCTTATTTTAAAAGGAAATCAAATCATCAAGGATTACACACTTGATCAAACAAAAGAAAAAATGAAAAAAGTCCAAATGGTTTTCTCTCAGAAAAAAATCCCTGCTATCGTGAAAGAAAATTGTAAGATTGTTCAAGTTCAAGGTCGAGTAGTCATTGGCATTTTCCCAGAGATCACAGAGTATCTGCAAGAAAAAATTGATAACGAACATCCCGTTTTATTTGAAGAACTACCTTTAAATTTAGAAGACTTGTTTGTCACTGAATTAACAGAAGAACTTGATTATAAATTATTTGACTAGGAGTGAATAAATTGAAAAGAGAATTAGTGCGTGTAATTTTGAAAAAGTATTGGCCTTTATTGCTGTGTCTATTTATCTTGGGTGTAGGCACAAGTTTTATATCAGGAAAAAGTTCTGTTTCAACTTGGCAAGATACAATAGATTATCATAAGACGCCTGAGTATAAAAAAGAAGGTAAAAAAAGCTATAATGAGGGTAAAAAGATTGAAATAATAGAGAGTGAAAATACAAAAACAGGAGTCCCCTCTTTTATAAATAGTTATAAAGATTATAAAAATTTTGAAGAGTATGAAAAGAGCAGCATGCAGTTCTTCTTGGTTAAAAAAACGGCAAAAACTGCCAGCTCTTATACGCTTCAACACGGCAGCAATCCCCTCTATATGTTGCTTTGTCTAAGTTTTCTGTTTGCTTTCTTATTGCTTTCGTTTGACAATCAAAGTCAATTTAATCGACTGTTACTAAAAAGTAAATTCTCGCGATTAGAAATTCTTTTAACAAAATTGTTTGCGATAATGGGAACGGTCCTATTCACTTCTATAATCGGGAGTACGCTATTTTACTTAATTGTTGCCTATTCTGTTCCTGCCTTTTATTTTAATATTCCTTTAGCCATTCTGATTTGGAAAATTTGTTACACCTGTCTTTTCTGTCTTGTTTTTAGTGCATCAGGAATCCTAATGGCCTCGTTGGTTAATAAAGTAAGTTTGGGTATTGTCACTTCTATTGGGTTGGTGTTTTCGTTTACGCTCTTTACCGCAAGCATTGCAGACATTCTGGTTCTGTTTAACCCTAATTTCAGTGGCACTGCTCAGTCTTTTTGGAGATATACCTCTGTTCCTTATGAGGCTTTTACTTATCTACTCTATCGCAACAAAGTATTATTATTGTTGATACCATTTTTACTCCTGGTTATACTCTCTTTAGCTACATACTGGGTCTTTAAGCGTATTTCTTTAGAGCAACAAGATAACTATTTGACGCTGAAACAATTGAATGTCCCCGTTTATATAGTATTTGTCTTTTACACCACGTTTTCTCTAGGGGTCCAAGGCATCCCTTTTGGAGGGGCCATTCCAACGAATCTTTCGTTTCAAGCTGATTGGGTAGTTTACGGACTAAACATCGTCGGTGTCTTCCTTACTAGCTTACTTATTGGACATATGGTTTTATATAAAAAGTTCCCCTTGATTTCAAGATACTATTCATTTAAAAAAAAATAAATAAAGCGTAAAAAAAGAGCCTAGAACATCACTCTTAAGTGATGTTCTAGGCTCTAAGTATTCAATAAACAGAGGCAACAGATTAAATAAGCTGAAATTACCTACTTATTTCCCCCCTGTTTTTTACTAGATAAGAAATAACAAAGCATATGCTGCTAACATATTATTCAAGATATGAATCAAAATAGAATCTCGGATGTTGCGTCTTCTTATGTAGGCAAAAGCAAAAATTGCGCCCATTAGAAAATACAGTAAAAAGGAAGCGATACTGTCACTCAAATGCATTGAAGAAAATACAAGCCCTGACACTAAAATTGCCAACCATTTGAAGCGGTCTTTAAAGAATAAATTAATTAAAATCCCTCTAAACACTAATTCTTCTAAAATAGGCCCCACAAACATTAAAATGAGGACAAATAAAATAAAATACAAAGAACTCTTGTCTTTGGGGATAAAGCTAGCAATCGCAGTATCGTTTTTTGTTTGTCCAGAAATAAAAATAATCGATATAAGAGCAACAAGAATTCTCATAGCAAAAAATAACCCGATATCTTTCATAATATCTTTACTTGTCCACTGAACAGGCAAATCATAGGAAACTTTCTTGTAGAGAAGCCAAACTCCACAGAGTAAACCGGCTGTTCCTAAGAAAATGAAGGCTGGAACCAACAGATCTTGACTTGAACCCTTCTGCATATAACCTACAGTAAAACTAAGAGGCAATTGAATCAACAAAATTAATAATGCAATTAATACCACTTTTAGTGCAACTTCCCCAATCTTTGTCAAATAGCTTACAAACGTATTTTCATCTTTGTTCATCTTACTCCTCCGATATCTTTTTTTAACTTATTTAGTTGGGTAACAATCTGGCAGACAATTTCAATTTTAACATGGGAAATTTGGCGAAACAATACAAAATGCATCATGTGTTGGCAACCGATGACTTTTCACCCCGAGTAATTCATGCTAAACTTCAAATAAACAATCGTAAAAGTAGAAATGAGGTTACTAAATTGACTACAATCCAAAATTATTGGAAAACCTATGCCTCCACGCATCCCTCTGTTCAAGAGGAAATTCCAGATGCCTGGATGTTTGGCAATGGCTCAGAAAAAATGGGCAATGAGCTTGGGAAACTCGTCGTTGAAGGGATAAAAACGGCTACTTGCTCTGCGCACTTCTTATTCGAAATGGAGAAAGAACCGCTCCCAAAAATCGGTCAATATGACATTGTTTTATCTGGCAATCATCAACCTTTAGCAATTATTCAAACTACGTCAGTTGAAATCGTACCGATGAAAAACGTCTCAAAAGATTTTGCTTATGCCGAAGGTGAAGGAAATCGCAGTTATGACTACTGGTACCAAGAACACAAGCTATTTTTTACTGAACTGCTCAAAGAGTATGGTCGCGCCTTTACCCCCGATATCTTACTCGTCTGTCAACAATTTAAGGTTGTGGATGTATGGAATAAGTTCCATGTAAGAGGTTAGGAGATTCATTTTCTTTATGTATATTTATACATTGCGATAAGGTGGAAGGTATCAACTAAACCTACTTTAATTTTCTTTTCAAAATCGATTCATCTTTTCTACTCTCGTCTATCCTAATATGTTCTATTACTTTCTTTTCTGTTTCTGGAGTCCAATATATTTTTAAATTCTTTTTAGTCCTTGTAATAGCTGTATACAAAATATTATGCGTTATTAATTCGTCAATTTCGTCAGTTATTATTAATTTTACCGAATTAAATTCTAAGCCTTGAGCTTTATGAATAGAAATAGCATAAGCTATTTGGAATGGAACAACTGTATCATCACTATCATTATCATTATCACTCATATTTGGATACTTATAAACACTTAATCGAACTATTGAGCTATTTTGGGTTGATGAAATCAATTCCAAATCTAAATCTACAATATCAATCTCGTTAATTACCGTTTCTATTTCAATATCAAAAATAATTCCAGTATCTAATTTCTCAATATTAGAAATTTTACCTTTTAAATTATTGAACAGTACTGGAGAAAATCTTGATGTTTCATTAAATAGCACAGGGTCACCAATTTTATATGATACAACTCCCCAATTCACTAATTTATTAGGGTTATTGCTTTGCAGAAAACAATTAATATTATTTATTCCGTATAAACCATCATAATTTAAACACAAAATTATTTCATCTAAATCATCAGTTAAAAATACACTTTCATCTAGTCTAACAGAGTAATTATTCGCAGTTAGATATTCAATCAAATCATCTTCATTTTTTCTTACTTTTGTCCATAAGTTTAATAAAGGCTTATCTTTTGTTCTATAGGGTTCTGTCAATTCAAACACAGACGTTCTTGACACATTAGTCTTTGCCAATTTAAACCAGTTTCCAAAAGTAATTGATTCAATTTGATAAATATCACCTACAAGGATTAACAATTTAAAGTCTGCCTTTGATAAAATTTTAATCATATCAGAATTACTGACAGTACTACACTCGTCTATTATCAACAAATCACAATCTTGTTTCTCTTTGCTGTATAAATATTTTGCAATAGTTTTAAATTCACAATTAGGAGCAGAAACTTTCCTTTTCAGATTATCCACTGCCGGATTTGTATTAGCTAAAAGTAATTTTTTTTGAAGTCCAAAAAAATTACTAGCATGGTTAATCATTGTTGATTTCCCTGTACCTGCTGCACCATAAATTAAAGATACCTTAGAATTAGAAAACATCGTCTTCAAAATTTCCTTTTTATCCTTACAATCAATAATGTAGCTTCCTGTGTTTAGCCAAGATTCAACTGAGTTTTCATAATTCTCTATTCCTTCTTTCGAAATTTCTTTTAATTTCTCTAATATATTAATAACATCATCTTCAAAACCTTTGATATAGTAGTTTTTTCCAACATTGCCTATTTCTCTAGTTTCCCTTTGCTTCCAATATAGATTGGAATTATACTTCTCTATCAACAAATGGATATCTTCAAAAGATTCAAGTTCATCGATTGAAGTGTATAGTTTACCATTAGTTTGAGAATTGATTTGAATTTTTCTAGCTAATAGCTCATGTTCTCTACCATTTGTATCTATGCACCATAATAAATCATATATCTTAGGATTATGACCCAATAGTGAACTGACAAATGGCATTTCATCAAAAGGTATACATCCATATTCTACTCTCAAATTTGATAATCTTTCACAAGAATTTCCATACCTATTTTTTTGCAACTTCATAATTTTGTTATTGAAATGGTAGGATAGATATCTTAACACATTACAACCAGGACGATTATTAAGGATGATTTCTCTACATGTATCAAGTGTTTTAAATAAATAGACTTTTTTTGATTTGGAAGTCACATATTTTTTTACTTTTTCGTAACTACTCGTCTCTAATAAAAGAATATCTAATATATTAAATCTACTTTTTTTTATGAATTCCATTAACCTTCTGTATTCATT
This sequence comes from Vagococcus entomophilus, assembly GCF_003987595.1. Lineage (NCBI taxonomy): Bacteria > Bacillati > Bacillota > Bacilli > Lactobacillales > Enterococcaceae > Vagococcus > Vagococcus entomophilus. Next base: position 667,744 of record NZ_NGJZ01000001.1, read on the forward strand.
ATGATTTGATTGAATTTGCGTGAAATTATTTAAAATTTGTGAAAAAACATTTAATTCGCATGGACGAATGGAAACTTCCCAGTTATTAATAATAAGAATTGGCATATGTTTACCATACATATTTACTGTGTCATGCTTAATTGATAATTTCACAGCATAATTTGATAGGATGTCTTGGTTAGTGAACGCAATATTTCTTTCAAATTTACTTGTTTTGTCATTTGCTTCCCTAAATGTAATTTCATAGTAAATTTCATTGTCAATAAAAAAAGGTTTTGTCTTCTGTATATAGTATCTATCCTCAGATATTTCAGAGACATATGTCATTTCTAATTTATCAACTATTTTTTCATAATAATCACTCAACTGATTATCTAAATTAACTGGAAACTTATCAATATTCGAAAGAACATTTAAATTAAAATCTGTTTTCAAATTTTTCTTTATTTTCAAAAGGTATTCATAATACTTTAACATTAAACGTTCAGAGTTTTCTTCACTCATAGTGTAATGTGAAACAGATTTTTGAAGCATTTGGTGGAATTTAGCTAAGAAATATAATTTAGAATTACCTTTGATAAAGTTTAATCCCTGGTTAATTTCATCGTACATATCCTCTGGAATACCACTTATGTCTCCACTAATCGAATTAACATAGTATTTAATTGATATATATTCTACAAAATTTCTTAATTGAGCCAATATATTTTGTGCTAAAAAACCTCTATTATCTTGATTTTTATCAATATTTTGGCATATGTTTGTATCAATAGCTGATATCTTCTCATCGATTTTTTTCATAGTTTATATAACCTTTCATTTAAAAAATAACATACAAACTCTCACTACTGATAAACAATTTTTTTATTTGGATTGAGTAGTTCAATAGAATGTAGCAAAAGTTCTTTTAAATTGGACATTTGCTTTTATATTAAGTATATATTTAATTATAAATAAAAAAAGAAAATGTCTATATACAAGAAAGTTTATCAATTTATAGTTATTACTGCTAGCAGTATTACTTTATTTAGTAATGGGTCTTTTCTATGATATTATTTAGATTTTTTCTTTGAATCGCTATATAGAAAATCACTATGAGTGATAAACATTATTAAATAAATACTATTCCCTACTTTCATCTTAAGTGCTATTCTTGCATATCTACTCATTCGATCTGTCGTCCATGCCGGATACCAAATAAATTTGACTTCTGGCACGTCACTTAAAGCTTCGTGGATTTGCTCTGTTAGTACATCTGCTAAGGGACAACCCGTTGTGGTTAGGGTCATTTTTGTTATATCAGTATTTCTATCGAATGTTCACGTTTGAATTCGCTCAATCCTAATGGATTTCAGATACCAGAATATTAATCTTTTTATTAAACTTCTTTAAGTGTCCCTCTGCTTCGAAAAACAACTGCATCTGTAAGAAAGTTTAATAAAGATTTTTGGATATTCAAACTTATTTACCCCAATCTATTTTCAAAAATATTTTTTTCAATTCCTCTAAAGTTTTTACTCTTTTAGATAAATCTGCATTCATACCAAAATAAATGAACTTCTCTACTTCTTTATTTTTATTACTATTCACATTCTTTCTTCCAGTCATTATATAAAAAATCACCTGAGTTAACGCATAAATCTCATGTTGAATAGTGTATTTATCCGCGCCCATAATTTTTAACTGTGGGTCATTCAAACTACCCTGAAATTCAGTATTTTGGCGAGTCAATGTACTATCAGATTCTTTAAGGTAGCCAAAATCACAGACTTTTAAGATAACGGTTTTGTCATCGTATTCCTTTACTAATATATTGCTCAGTGAAATATCTCTATGAAAAATCCTTTTAGAATGAATGTATTTAAAAGCATTAAATAATTGAGTAACCAACCTTTTTCTTTCAAATAATTGTAATTTTGTGTTGTTCGAATCAATATACTCTTTAAGAGTTTGTTTCACATATTCCATAATAAATTCATTCGCATCATCATTATATTTATAAACTTTCAAAACATATAAAGAATCCATATTTCTCATATTTTCAAACTCTTTTTTTAATCGTAGTAACTCAGTAGATGTTAGTTCTTTTCTTGCTCTTTTTAAAGCAAAAATTTGATTATAAAAAGTATCCTTAAATTTATAAACCATTGCATAAGAACCTGAATTGACCAATTTTAAAGAAGAGTATAAACGGTTATTCTCCTTTACAATTTCAATTTTCTTTTCAAAAAAAATAATTGGTTCATATTTAACTATGTTTAATAACTGATAATCTTCTGGAATAGGTGACCCACCAGAATTACTAAGATGTGGTTGAATAAATCGCATCGCCTCTACATAATCATCCATTATTTTAAAAGCATCATGTGTTTTAGATAAAGAATATTCAAACTCTTCATATTTCTCAATTAATGCTATCAATTCTCTACTAGGGTCTGCATTAAAATGATTATTATAATTTGCCTTTTTATTCAATAAAGAAAATAGAGAATTAAACTGATTTTGAAATACTGCGAAACAAAATCTTAGGCGGTCATCTGCTACATTTTCATATAACCGTTCTTCCGTTAATTGTCCAATTTCCTTATTAGAAAAGCTCATTAAAAATTTAACATTTTCATCTAGAATATAGTCTATATTCATAAGTTTCACTTCCAAACATCATTATCAATAATTATCTCTAACGTAGAGGGTGCCTATTCCTTTGGAACTTCATTTACTAACCAAACATCTAAAGACAAGTTTTTGTATGTCAGTTCGTTTTTGAAATAAATTTGAGCATTTTTTTCAAAGAGAGTTCCCTTACCACTTTAAATTTTACTTGATTGCTCCCTTGCTAATTGAATAAGTTCATCAAATATTATTATTTTTCTGTTTAAATAAGTATTCTATCTAATTATGACATTATGACAGTTTTTCCATAACTATCGGACAGTAAAAAAGCCAGCTATATCTTTTTCTTCTTAATACTGTTTGCTAGTGTAGTCGCTCCTAGAAATGCTAAGCTCCCTATAGCAGTTCCAACTACATGTCTTTTTTCCTTCAAACTACGCCGATGTTCCATACAAAATAAAGAGTTATCAGATGGAACTTCTTTATTACAATTCGGATATTTACAAGTCTTTATTTTCGATTTTTTCATTTTCAATTACGTCTACCCTTTCCTTGTTATAAGTTGCTAAAAGCACCTCAATATTTGCAGACATAGCATTGGTTAATTCCTGGATTCTTCCGTCATCCCCCATATGAGCATTATCTAATAACCACGCAACAGTTTTTCCATTTTCATTTTTATTCATCAATACTTGCTCAATAAATGAATGATAGTTCGTCATTGTTGCAAACAAAGCCTGTTTTTCTCCCAAAGCTGTATATGCAATCAAGTTTAATTGGACTGTAGAGTTTAAATAACCTAAAGAGGTTTGCAATAAATTATCAATTCTACGTGCATCTTTAGACTTTGTTTTTGAATCAATTAGAAGAGCTGAATCTTCGTGAATAGAAATCATTAGCTTACTAATTGTTTCATTAGCGATTTTGATAGCACTAATCAATAGCTCTCTTTTGTTTGATTCATTCTCTGAAGCTAATCCTTCAACAACTAATTGTCTAGCTGAGAAAAATCCAGCATACCTATCGTTATACTGTCCTTTCTCTACTCTTTGTATAATTTGATTTAATCCTTCAATTTGCTCTGAAATGGATGCTAACTGACCTTGGATTGCCGATAACTCTGGTAAAACACCCAAATCTTTTATAATCCTCTTGTCAAGAGTAACAAAACTTTTATTTTTCCCACTTAAATTATCCTTAATGACAGCGTAAGTTTCACCTGTTTCTTTTCTTATACCAAACGACCATTCTCCTGAATTTATCTTGTCTTTTGCAAAATTAGATATCCTAGCTACATATTCTGTTTCTTTCTGATTAGACAATTTTTCAATCAAACTTATTTGTGAAATATTTGAAAATAAACTATCTTTAATTTTTGCCGTTATCGATTTTGAAGCTATTTTTTGCAATGGCAATAATGAATAAGATGAAAAATCATAATTGTATAAGTTTTTATCGGTAACATTTACTAATAACGATGTTTCTTTAGGTAAATCAATTTCGAAATCTTCCAACTCGTAGCCTCCATTACTAAATTACTAAATCACTAAATTATTATATTCATTATATCATTAAAGAGTCAAAATGAGTATATAGTACAGTTTTAAAAAATAAAAAACATTTAAATTTTAGGGTTAAAGCAGATATTGAATAAGAATTTAGTTATAGTAATATACCACCTGTTCAGATTAAAAAGTATTTTCTAAAAGTTGGTAGATATGAGATTTCTTCAAATTGTAATTGTTTGATTATAATTATCAACAATAGTATGAAATACTGTCAATTATTTACTGAAGATATTGATTTCCATACGGAATATGCAATCAACTATTATGAAATTCTTAGCAAATTTTCCTAAAAGTAACTAAACACCAGAATATTCCATCAGCACCGAAATTGCCGAATGCTTTTTGGTATCACGTCTTCAATAAAGTATATATGCTCTTTTTTCAAAAATTCAAAGAACAGTTTCAAAAACTTCTGACGCTTCTTTATCGTTTTTTGTGAGATTCCTTTGGCTTTTTCGTTTAATAACATTTCTTCTAGTAGTTCCTCTAACCTGAAATTTTGCAAAACAAAAACTCTTTTATCAACTTTTTCTAAAAGCTAATAAAAGAGTTTCAACTTGTTATCTCATTCTGTCTGGTATCCATATCGGAAACACCCTCATTTAGTGTAGATACCCGATGTCCAATTCTACATACTAAATGCGGCAGAAATCCTGTTAAATCAACACGAATCCTTAACGAATCCCTAATGCAATTCTTGCATAACGGCTCATTCGATCTGTCGTCCATGCCGGGTACCAAACAAGTTTAACTTCTGGCTCCACGACTTCTGGCACGTCACTTAAAGCTTCGTGGATTTGCTCTGTCAATACATCTGCTAAGGGACAACCCATTGTGGTTAGGGTCATCTTGATGGTGCATTTTCCAGCTTCATCTAATTCTACTTCGTATATTAAACCTAGATTTACAATGTCAATGCCCAGTTCAGGATCGATGACAGTTTCTAGTGCAGTTAGGATTTTTTCTTTGGTTGCTTCGACGGCTTGGTTCATCTCGTTTTCTTCGGACATAATACTTCTCTCCTTAAAATTATTCTGAATTAATAGTAGCGTTTCTTGAGAGATTTGTAAACTATAACTCTTCTTTCTCATAAAATCATTATAAAGTTACCAATCAGCATATGTTATATTTTGAGCGTTTATAATCCGTTTTCATCTTAAAAAATGACAAAAGCTCTTTTTTATGTTATTTTTTATTACATAGAAAAGGGGTTGGAAAATATGAAAAGAAAAGACGTTTGGCTGATGGGAGTACTACTAGTAGGAATCTTGTTCATAGGTGGTTGCTCAACAACAACCAAAAAAAATGATTCCTCCACTAGTAAAACAACCAAAACGCAATTAGTTGTGACAACGGGGTCAGAAATTTCTTCTATGGATACTTCTGGTACCACCGATTTGGTTAGTTATACGGCCATGAATAACGTTTTTGAAGGGTTATTTACACTCGATAAAAATGGAAAAACCGCACTCGGTGTAGCAGCAAGTCAGCCTAAGGTCAGCTCAGATGGAAAGATTTATACATTTAAGTTAAATACAAGAGCCAAATGGTCAAATGGAACGCCTGTGACTGCGCAAGATTTTGTCTTTGCTTGGCAAAAGTTGATCAATCCCTCAACTGCTAGTAGTGCAAGCTATATGTTTACAATGTTTAAAAATGCAGAACAAATTATTAACGGGAAACTACCTGTTGAAGAGTTAGGGGTTGTCGCAGTTGATGACCATACGTTAAAAGTCGAATTGGAAACTCCGACACCGTATCTAGTCAACTTGTTAACACTTCCTTGTTTTGCGCCACAAAATAAAGCATATGTTACCTCACAAAAAGATCAATATGGGAATGATCAGAGTCATTTGATCTATAATGGACCATTTGTCCTTTCAAATTGGAAACAAGGAGATACAACCTGGACTTATAAGAAAAATCCAGCTTATTGGGATAAAAAGAATGTCAAACTTTCTTCAGTCAAGGTGAATGTGTTAAAAGATTCTTCGACTGAGATGAATCTATATGAAAGCGAACAAATTGACTATGCCTCTTTGTCTGGTGATTTTATTAGTCAATATCAATCCGACAAAAATTACCATAGTGTAAATGAGGCTGCATCTATTTATATCCCCATAAATCAAACAGTTAAAGGACTTGATAATGTTCATATCAGAAAGGCAATGTCCTATATAATCAATAAAGAAGCCTACGTAAAAAACGTTATGAAAAACAGCGCCAAAGCCCTCACAGGGTATGTTCCAGCGAATATGGCAGCAAACCCTAAAACAGGAGAAGACTTCCGTAAAGAGTCGGGGAAACTTTCTTATTACGACAAAAAGCAAGCGTTGAGTGAATGGAAACAAGGTCTAAAAGAAGCGGGTCTTACTTCTCTTGAGCTCAATCTTTCGGTAAAAGATTCTGAAGAAACCAAAAAACTAGCTGAGTTCCTGCAATCAGAGCTACAAAACTTACCCGGTATGAAAGTAACTATTAGTACTCTGCCACTGAAAAGTTTATTGGAAAGTATTTCAAGTAAGAACTATCAGATTGCTGTAAGTAGTTGGTATGCAGATTTTACGGATCCAATCAACTTTTTGGAACGTCTCGATGGGAAATTTACGTATCAAAATGAAACGGTGAATCAATTATTAACAGCCTCTAAAACCACAGATGTCTTGGACAAGGACAAACGTTGGCAAGACTTGATCAAAGCAGAACAAATTGCTATTGGACAAGATATGGCGCTGATTCCACTTTACCAACCTGCTCGTACTTATTTATTGCGCCCCTATGTCAAAGATCTGGTGATCCCAGTATTTGGTCCAGACAGTTACAAATATGTGAGTTTAAACTAAATGAATTAGTTTGCAGACAAAAGAAAAAACAGCTAGAGCCTCTTTCTAGCTGTTTTTCTTTGCTTAAGTTTTCTGGATAATTAATCAATAGTGCCGAATTTGCTGATTGGCCAAATGCTAAAGCGAACATCCCCTAAAATTTTTGATTCAGAGATAAATCCGATGTAGCGGCTATCTTTGGAGATTTGACGGTTGTCCCCCAAAACAAAGAGCTGGCCCTCGGGTACTTTTGTCACATTTAATTTGTTCTCTAAAGTGAAATCATCGGTTAATTTTGCTCCGTTAGCTAATTTAGCTTTATACTCATTTAAATAAGGTTCGCTATATTTTTTCCCATTGATGTACAGCGTGTCATCTTTATATTCAATCGTATCTCCTGGAAGACCAATTACTCGCTTGATATAGTCTCTCCCTGCTTCATCTGGTGCAGGAAATGTGACAATATCAAATCGTTTAATTTTAACATTTTTTAATGCGATTACTCGTTCGCCGTCTACAAGAGTTGGTTTCATAGAATCTCCTGAAACAACTACCGGTGAAAAAACAAATGCTCTAAGCCCCCACAAAACGGCGATAAGTCCAACAAACCATATTACATTTTTTATTAGTTCTTTTTGTTTCAATCTGTTTCCTCCTAAAATAATGCCTACATCAATATTCTAGCACAAAATAGACAAAAAACGAAAAAATCCTCTTAATCTAACGATATTTTTATTTTTTATTTTAAAAAATTTAACTTTTCATTCTTCTGCCAGCTATAATTTGCTGGATACTGGACAGATGATATCTTAGGCTGAAGAGAAATGGTCAAGAAGAAATGACTGGTAGAGGTAAAGTCAAGTTTGGCAACTTTGTCTTTTTGGATGAAAGGTTGATTATCTGAAAATGATTTGGTGGAAATCCGCATTTCCTTGAAAATGTAATATTCTGGAATAATTGTTTCGACTCTTAGATTTTGTCTTCCTTTTTTTAGAAAAAGTGTATAAACGCTCCCTTGACTAGAAGGGTGGGACAGATAGGATGGAAAAGAAAATGAGTAATGCTCAGAAATGGTCGAAAGAGTAAAATTTGTTCCGACCAGATTAGCAAAAGCATAGCCATTTTTAGGTAAAGCTAAATCTTGATGAGGATTTTCAATCGTTTGACGAAGAGAAATCGAGATTTTTTTCTTATAAAAATAGGTAATGTTATGATGTGCGGCAATCTTATTCAGGGTAACACTCGTATTTTCATTAGCTACAATACTTGGTTGGTTATCTATTTGATATCCCGTAATTTGGTAGTTAGAAATGGTTGGGACTCTCTCTTTGTATGAGCCATTTCTAATAATTTCTCGTGTAGTATCATTTTTGATCGTTCTCCCCTCTTGATCCAAGTACTTTTCGGTAATCTGAAAAGAGTTGAGAATTTCTTTTAATTGGACATGCTTAACCGTACTGATATTGTGTGCTCTGTCGACTGCTACTACGTGTAACCATTTATTTTCATCTTTTAGACCATTTATACCGGAAATTTCAATTATTCGAGAGTCCTCGGGTTCAACTTTTTTTGTGAGGTTGGTTACCTCACCGTACTCATTTTTTTTGACAATTGGCATAGTAGACTCTTTTTCATCCCACATATAGATATATCCTTGGATGTCACTGATGATCTCTTCGGAAACAATATCGGATTTTAACTTTCCTTGGTTTTTAGTACTTGCTTCTACGTACCATTGGTAATTTTTCCCTTTATCTTTAGCGTTCATTTCAAGCGTGAGATTGGCTAAGTTTCCGCTTTTCACTTTAACAGTGGGACTTTCAGGAGACGTAGTATCTTTTACCGTGTAGTCACTTGCTTCACTATCTAAAGTGACCTGCGCCAAATTGTAAAGTGTATTAGCCAAGATTTTACGCTCATCGACAGTAGAGGCGCCGTTACTATGTCCGGTTTGAATCATGCCGAGATTATCTTTGGTAATTAAATAGTGATTATTGGTTCCATATTGATTTTGAACGATAAAACCAGTAGAATTTTCTGATACAGTTTTAAACGGTGGCAAAAATTCCATCCATCTAACGGCTGTTGAAGATAACTGTGCGCCAGAATGGGCTAGTGGGATAGTTAGTTGTTGATCATTGCTTAGTTCAAAAGGATATTTTACTAAATAGCCATTATTGATAATCTTAACTTTTGTACTTCCCAACCTAAGTTCTTTATTAAATGGATTATTCGTTCCGGTATTGTATACATAAATACCTAATTTCGCAGCAAAATTTTTGAAATTCGCCTTATTTGATGTCACAGTATCATGCCCAAATAAAACTCCTCGACCACTGGTGATGTAGTGAGTGAGACTGTTTACACTATTACTCGTTAAATCTAGTCCGTTGTTCGAGTCCCATGAGCCGAACATGATAACATCATATTGAAAATTTCCTTGACTATCTTTGAGGTAAGCATCAGGGTTCCGATTGAAATTACTCAATGCAATAGGTGTTACCTGAATGAGATTTTGATTTTGATTATCTTTTAATCCCAGAGCATCCATCCAACTTTTTAGTGTATTGGATCTGGCAGTATTTGGATAGACATTTAAGACACGAATGGCTTTTCCATAGTTTGTAGACTTTGCAGCCCAATTTTTTCCGTCTTCAGATTGATAAAGAGTATAGCCGCCACTTGAAAGATTGCTGATTTTTTCCCAATTCAATCTAGCGTAGTTTTTCTTTACCGAATAATCCCACGAATTTTCAGCAGTCAATCGAAACTGTCCAGATGATACAACGATTGAGGCATCTGCTTTTTTAAAGAATAAAATTGAAAAAAACAAACAAGTTAATAAAACTAAAAACAATCGTTTATTGAAATTTTGTTTAAACATAGTTTACACCCTCTTCCACATATTAAACTCATTTTATAATAAACGGATGATTTTATCAATAAAAAACTGAGAACTCATTTGAGAACTCAGCTTTTATTTATTATAACTGATTAAATGTTGCAACTACGTTTTCGACAGTAAAACCATAATTTTCAATAACGGTTGAGCCTGGAGCACTTGCCCCAAAAGTATCTATCCCGATTATAGCGCCATCTAATCCTACGTAGCGTTCCCAACCAAATGTTGCCCCCATTTCAATGGCAACTCTTTTTCTAATAGCACTTGGTAAGACACTCTCTTTGTAAGCAGCATCTTGGGCTTCAAAAAGATTCATACTAGGCATAGAAACCACAGAAACATCGATATTTGCTTGGGCTAGTTGTTTTTGAGCTTCAATCGCTAATGCAACTTCTGAACCTGTTGCAATCAAAATTCCTTCTGGTTGCGTTCCATGTTGTGGGGAAAGGACGTATGCTCCTTTTTCTACTTGCGTTGAAGCAAGTTCTTTTGTTTGAGGTAAAACAGGTAAATTCTGTCTAGTTAGTACAAGCACTGTTGGGTGATCTTTTGACTTTACAGCAAGTTTCCATGCAGCCACTACTTCGTTTCCATCAGCAGGACGAAGCACAGAAACATTTGGAATACCTCTCAAGCTAGATAGTTGTTCCACAGGTTCATGTGTGGGGCCATCTTCTCCAACTGCAATTGAATCATGCGTGAGGACGTAAGTAACAGGTGCTTTTTGGATTGCAGCCAATCTTAGAGCAGCCCGGAAGTAATCCACAAAGACAAAGAATGTCCCACCATAGACCTTCGTTCCTCCATGTAAAGCAATCCCGTTCATCGCAGCCGCCATTCCAAATTCACGTACACCAAACCAAATATTGCGCCCGGCATAACTTTCTGGCTGAAAGTCCTCTTCTTGAGCCACCATTGTGTTATTTGAAGAAGAAAGATCTGCGGAGCCACCCCAAAATGAAGGAATTGATTTTGATAACGCTTGAATGGTTTCCTTACTGGTGATTCTGCTAGCACTACTTTCGCCTTCATTATAGACGGGTAAATTTTTGCTCCAGTCTTTTGGCAATTCTTCTTTGAATGACTCTGTAAATTGTTGGGCTAAGTCAGGATACTGTTTGCTGTAAGCTGCAAACAATGTGTTCCATTTTTCTTCTGCTTGAGCTCCTTTATCTTGAATTTCTTTTTTGAAGCGTTGCGCCACTTCTTCAGGAACTGTAAAGTCAGGATATTTCCAGGCATAGGCTCTTTTAGCGATTTCTACCCCTTCAGAACCAAGTGGTGCTCCGTGGACTTTATTAGTCCCTTCATTAGGTGCACCAAAGCCAATCACAGTTTTGACTTCAATAAGAGTCGGTTGAGTGGTATTGGCTTTTGCTTGCTCAATTGCTTGAGAAATTTCTTCAAGATTATTGCCATCTTTTACCAAAATGTGTTGCCAACCTGAGGCAATAAAACGTGCACCAACATTTTCATTGAATGATTTATCTAATGGACCATCAAGAGAGATATCGTTTGAATCATATAAGACCACTAACTTGTTTAATTTTAAATGCCCCGCTAGACTAATGGCTTCTTGAGAAATTCCTTCCATCAAATCCCCATCTCCACAAAGAGCATAGGTGTAGTGATCGACAATTTCAAAGTCAGGCTTGTTATATGTTGCACCTAGGTGGGCTTCTGCCATTGCAAAACCAACACTCATTGCAATTCCTTGTCCGAGTGGTCCTGTAGTTGCTTCAACCCCGTCTGTATGGTGAACCTCTGGATGACCAGGCGTCTTACTTTCCCACTGACGGAAAGCTTTTAAGTCTTCTATTCCAACTTTGTATCCAGCTAAATGGAGCAAGCTATATAGCATAGCCGAACCGTGTCCAGCAGACAAAATAAAGCGATCTCTGTCCACCCAATTTCTAGATGTTGTTGGGTTAATTTTTAGATGTTTTGTCCAAAGTGCGTATGCCATTGGCGCTGCACCAAGAGGTAATCCGGGATGTCCAGAATTTGCTTTTTGGACTGCATCTAAGCTAAGCGTGCGGATAGTATTTACTGCTAGTTGGTCTGTTTTATCAAACAAAATAATCGTCCTCCCTTTTAGGTAATTTTTACCTTAATTATATTTTACTTGTAATAGGTTACAATTGCAACCGTTTTAATCGAGAATTCAACTCATCTTAAAAGATTATTTACGTCCATGTAACCCTTTTTCTTTTTGAATCTGTTTTAATTTTTCTGGTGTAACATCTTTTCCCTCAGGATCAACAATTTTGGCTCCCTCAATATGATTACGCATGCCTCTTCTAAATTCTGACAGATATTCTGCTCGCAACTCTTTTTGTTCTTTTTGTTCAGATAAGGTTAGACTCTCTTCCTTTGATTTTTTGGATAATTCGTTAATGCGAGCAATTTTTTCTTTAGATAACATAATTGTCCTCCAGCTTTTTCTTTTTATAGTAGCGTATCTTTCTATTTTTTTCAACTAAATAAAATGCGAACATTTGTTTGAATTCGCTTCATTTGTATGGTACAATTTCGTTAATAGAGAAATTGTGAGGTGCAAAGTGATGGTCAAACCGCAAGAATCCAGACAAATAGAAGTTTTAAGATATATTCATGAAGAAGTAGAAAAAAGAGGCTATCCGCCCACTGTTAGAGAAATTGGCTTAGCTGTTAACCTTTCTTCTACATCTACTGTTCATGGGCATTTATCTCGTTTAGAGAAAAAAGGCCTTATTCAAAGAGATCCGACAAAACCAAGAGCAATCGAGCTTACCGCACAAGGGTTAGAACTAATTGGAGTCAAATCTGAACTCATCCCGATGCTTGGGACTGTAACGGCTGGTGAGCCTATTTTAGCAGTGGAAGAAGCTTCCGATTTTTTTCCATTGCCACCGCATTTAAAATATGAAGAAAACTCTTTATTTATGCTGACAATCCGTGGTGAAAGTATGATTAATGCCGGAATTTTAGACGGAGATTACGTGATTGTGAGGAAGCAGTCTAGTGCTTCTAATGGAGAGATTGTGATTGCGATGACCGATGAGGATGAAGCAACTTGTAAACGTTTCTTTAAAGAAAACAACCGCATTCGCTTGCAGCCAGAAAACGATACGATGGAACCGATCATTTTGACTTCTGTTTCGATTTTAGGTAAAGTTGTTGGGCTTTATCGTAGTCATCTATAAACTTAGAAAAAATGAAATCACTCTCTTGTGATAAGAGGATGATTTCATTTTTTATTGTGCTGGATGTGCTTTCATGTAGTTGCTAAGGCGTTCCATGGCTTTTTCTAAGTTTTCCATACTAGCAGCATAGCTAACACGAACGTATCCTTCCGCTTCTGGTCCAAAAGCAATTCCAGGTATTAGAGCCAATGCTTGTTTTTGAGCTAAATCGACACAAAATTCCATTGAATTTTGATTAAAGCCTTTTGGAATTTTTCCAAATATATAAAATGCCCCATTTGGACGAGCAATTGAAAAGCCTAGGTCGTTCATTTTTTGATAAACATAGTCGCGCCTTATTTGATATTCAGCTCTCATCTCAAGACCATCATCTATCCCTTGTGTCAAAGCTTTCACTGCTGCTTTTTGTGAAACAGTTGAGGCTGCAGTGACCAAATATTGGTGAACTTTCATTAGTTCTTTAATGAACGCCTCATTTGATAAAATAAAGCCTAATCTCCAGCCAGTCATCGCGTGTGATTTGGATAAGCCATTAATCAAAATGGTTTGTTCAGGAATAAATTCTGCAATTGAGACATGGTCTCCACCGTAAGTTAGTTCACTATATATTTCATCGCTTATCACAAAAATGTCATATTTTTTCAAACTTTCAGCAATTTTCTGGACTTCTTCCCTCGTATAAGTGACACCCGTTGGATTACTTGGATAATTCAAGATAATCGCTTTTACCTCGTCCCCATGCTCTACCATTGCTTGATCAATCATTTCTGGTGTTAGCACAAAATCATTTTTTGATGTATCAATATATATTGGTTTGGCATTTGCCAAAGTAATGATGGGTTCATAACCTGGATAAATCGGAGCAGGCATCAAAACTTTATCCCCTGCCTCTAAAATAGACAATAACGAAGCGGAGATTGCCTCTGTTGCCCCAATTGTAACTAGAATTTCACTTTCGGGTTTGTAATGTAAGCCATATTTTTTTGCGAAAAATTCACTAGCAGCTACCCGAACATCCATTAATCCTGACATCCCGCTATAGTGCGAATAATTTTCCTCAATGGCCTGAATACCAGCTTGTTTTACATGTTCAGGGGTATTAAAATCTGGTTCTCCTAGGGTTAATTTGATAATGCCATCAATATTTGTAACTTGCTCATCAAACTTCCGAATAAGTGAGACAGAAATTTGATCGACTTGGCGATTGAACTTTTGTGAAAGCGTATGTTTCATATACTTCCCCTCCTTGATGATTTCTATATTAGCATAAAAATTGTTCATTGCTCCATCTTTTTGGGAAATAATTAAAAATATTTTGTAAATTCTTGTTATTTTCTGAAAATTTATTTATAGTAAGAGTATTCATATTTGAGGAGTGATGCAAGTGAAAGGAATTCGATCAATTTCGCCTTACGTGCCTGGCGAACAGCCAAATTTTTCTGACATGATAAAAATTAACACAAATGAGAATGCCTATCCCCCATCTCCTGCTGTCTTGGATACATTGAAACATTTTGATGGAAAATCATTGAGTCGTTATTCTTCCATTAGCAATCAAAAGTTAAAAGAAGCGCTAGCGAAAAAATACCACTTACAGAGTAATCAATTCGTAATTGGGAATGGCTCAGATGAGATCCTAGCCTTTTGTATGTTAGCTTTTTTTAATAGTAAAGAGCCTATTCTGTTTCCTGATATCACATATGGCTTTTATAAAGTTTGGGCAGATTTGTTTCATATTCCTTATCAAGAAGTTCCTCTCAAGCAAGATTTTCGTATCAACTTTGAAGACTATAATCGATTTAATGGGGGGATTTTAATTCCCAATCCTAATGCTCCAACTGGAATTTATGAGGAGAGCCCCACAATCGAAACATTATTAAAAAATAACTCAGATAGCGTGGTTATCATTGATGAGGCCTATATTGATTTTGGTGGCGTCTCTGTTATCCCCTTAATTGAAAAGTATCCGAATTTAGTTGTGGTCCATACCTTTTCCAAATCTCGCTCATTGGCGGGTCTTAGGATTGGCTATGCCATAAGTAACCCAAATCTTATTCAGGTTTTAGAGTCCATCAAATCTTCGTTCAATCCCTACTCTGTCGACACACTATCCGAGGAACTGTCTGTTAGTGCGGTTGAAAGCCAGACGTACTACCTAGAAATCAATCAAAAAATTCAACATACAAGAGAGCTATTTGCTCATAAGCTCAATCAGTTAGGTTTTGTCGTCCTTCCATCTAAGACGAATTTTGTTTTGACGACACATCCCAAAGCTGATATGCAAGCATTATTTGAATTTCTGAACGAGCAACATGTTTTTGTTCGCTTTTTCCCTACAAATAAGCGCTTAGAACAATTTTTCAGGATTTCGATTGGGACGGATCAGGAGATGCTAAGAGTCACTCAAATATTAGAGCAGTTTTTAGCTAAATAAAAAGTAAGCCCCTACAGCTAAAAAAGTTGTGGGGGCTAAATGTTAGGCTGATTTTGGGCAATTACGGCAGCTGTACCACTTGCTGTGACTACAATCAGCATAATATCAGAGTTTATAAACTGATTAAAATGTAGCTGAACATCTACAATCGCATTAGCTGCTAATTTTTTTGCTTCATCCTTTAATTCAATCAAAGCGAGCTCTCTTGCTTTTTTATATTCGGCGGAGTAAGCGTGTGACTTCCCTCCAAAAATACCCTTAATTCCACTTAAAGCATCTTTCACAATATTGACTGAAATTACTTGTTCGCTAAAAATTGCCCCCTTGATTTCGGAAATTTTTTGTGTAGCTATTGTTTCAGTTGTCACAATTTTCATGTTGAAAAAGCCTCTTCTCTATTTTTTTTCGTCATTTTCAAATAAACCAAGTGCGCCAAATTGCTTTACTTCTGTGACAGGACCGTTCACAATTTAATTTCCATGGAAAAAACTGTCTCATTATTATAGGCTAATGAGCAAGGAATATTTTCGTAAAGAAGTAGTTCATTTTGACTTAGACCGTTGACTGTAAGCAGCATATCAGATAAAAAGAGCGCAACATTTTCCGAAATACATGCTTCATCTTTGACCAGAAAGCTTTTACAAGCATAGGTTCCTTTTGGAAAATCAAACGCACTCTCTTCTTCTTCACATTCTAAGCACGGGATATGTGGCAGTGTTTTTGATGTGACATAAAATACTTCATCTAGCGGTGTTATCTTTGCTTTTGCTGCTTTCAGTAGATTTACTTGACCATTTTCAAGGGCGATACTTGGCAAAGTTTTAAAATAGCGTGTCGTCCGCTCAAAATAAACAACCTCGTTTAATTTATAGCTTTTTTGAGCTTCCAAAATGTTATTGACTGTTGATTTTATTGCAAATAATTCGTCAATTTTTTGTTGTAAATTGGTTTTAGCTGTTTCTAGTGCGTCCACGAGTGTATCATGTGTTAAAATACGTTTGATTTCGTTGAGAGAATACCCAATATTTCTAAAGACGATAATCTGATAGAGTGTGTAAATATTTTCTTCATCAAAACAATAATAGCCATTTTTATTTTTTTGATGAGGAATGAGTAACTCAATTTCAATATAATGTCGAATCGTATATTTAGACAGGGAAAACAATGTGGCTAGCTCTCCAGTGCTTAATAATTTCATTATTTGACCTCCTAAAGCAATTGTATAGTGTCGGGTTACCACACAGTCAAGACAAAAATAGAGTGGTAGTCCACTCTATTTTTGTCTGCAGGTTTTCACACAAATTATTTTACTTTCATTCTATTCAAACTTAAAGAGTTGAGTAATACGCTAACTGAGCTAAATGCCATAGCTGCCCCTGCAATAATCGGACTCAAAAATCCCAATGCTGCAAAAGGAATACCAATAAGATTGTAAAAAAATGCCCAAAATAAGTTTTGCTTAATTTTTCTCATTGTGTGTTGAGCTAATTGAATCACCACTAGGAGTTGCTCCAAATCGCCATTCATTATTGTCACATCAGCAGTTTCAATAGCAACATCTGCTCCGTTTCCCATTGCTACTCCAATCGCAGCTGTTGCTAAAGCAGGTGCATCATTGATTCCATCTCCTACCATCGCCATCGCCTTTTTTGGTGTCTGGTGGCTACGGATAAAATCGGCTTTTTCATTGGGGCGTACGCCTGCAAAAACATGCTGGCTATCTAATCCTACTTTCTCACCTATAGTACGAGCGACAGTCTGAGTATCCCCGCTTAACATATATACGTCAATCCCCATTTTTTGGAGCTTATTAATGGCTGATTTGGAGGTGCTTTTGATTGTATCGGCAACAGAAATTTGTGCTAACACATAATCGTTGTCAAATAAAAGCATCACCGTTTTTCCACTAGCTTCCAAATGGTTAATTTCCTCGATTTTTTTCAAGTCAAGCGCTATTTTCTGGCGTGCATATTGAACGGAACCAACATAATAGTCATGCTGTTCAATTATTCCATGGACACCAAAGCCAATCTCTGCCTGAAAATTATTCACAGCAGGATAGTCCATTACCTTAGAATCAGTATACTTTGTGATTGCATTAGCAAGCGGATGTTCGGATTGCTTTTCAAGAGCTCCTATAATTCGAAGAATATTTTTTTCTGGAATAGCTACTTCCGCAGAAAAATCTGTCACTTTGGGGTTGCCTTCTGTAATCGTCCCAGTTTTGTCTAGCACCACACTAGAAATGGAAGCAAGCTCTTGTAACTTGTCTCCTCCGCGAATTAAGATTCCTCTTTTAGCCCCTAATCCGGTTCCTACCATAATCGCAGTGGGAGTTGCTAGTCCAAGTGCACAGGGACAAGCAATAACAAGGACTGAAACGCTATGTATCGCTGCAAGTTCGTAATTACGGGTGTAGATACTTGTCAAGATAAATACGATTCCAGCAATGAATAGAACTACAGGAACGAAATATCGAGAGATCTTATCTGCAATATCCTGGATGGGTGCTTTTCTAGTTTGAGCTTCTTCGACAGTATGGATAATTTTGGAGAGTACGGTCTCTTCTCCGAGCTGAGTAACCTTCATTAGGAAGCTACCGGTAGTGTTGAGCGTCCCGCAATACAACGCTTCTTGTTCTTTCTTATCAACAGGCATGCTTTCTCCGGTTAGCATACTCTCATTAATTGTTCCTTGGCCTCTAAGTAAAATTCCATCTACAGGAATTTGTCCCCCTGGCTTTATCCGGATAACATCTCCGATTTTTAGATTAGAAATGGGCGTTTCCGTTTCTTTTCCGTTCTTTACTAGTACAGCAGTATTGACTTTTAAGGCCATCAATTGCCGGATTGCGTCACTTGTTTTTCTTTTTGCCTTATGCTCTAACCACTTTCCCAGTAAAATTAAGGTAATGATCACTGCGCTACTTTCAAAATAAAGAACGGAAGTATTATTGGAAAAAAATCCATTATATATACTTAAAAAATAAGCAGCAGAAGTTCCGATTGCAACTAAAACGTCCATATTAGGCGCTTTATTTTTTAATGCATGAAATGCATTTTTATAAAATCTAAAGCCGATGATGAACTGCACAGGCGTTGCTAGGAGCAATTGGACCCATGGTTGGTGTAAAAACATCACCCAAGCGAAATGAAAACCTAACAACATAGCAAACATACTAAGGACCATCGGAAAGGTTAGTACAGTGCTTAATATTAGTGCAATGGTCATTTTCCTTGCGTCATGCTCCTGTTTTTTTTGAATCGTCGCTTGATACTCTTTAGAGTCTATTACGGCTCCGTAGCCTATGCGTTTTACAGCATTAACCAGTTCTTTTTCATTGATTATCGTCTGATCAAAAACAACACTTGCTTTTTCAGTAGCAAAGTTGACGGTTGCATTTTCAACGCCTGCTTGTTGGTTCAGTTCTTTTTCAATACGCGCCGCACAGTTTGTACAAGACATTCCTGTTAAAACAAACTGTTCATTTGTTTTCATAGTTTAAACCTCCTTTGCAGTATAACCACTATGTTCGATAGCTGCTAAAATATCAGTCGTTGACAATTTGGAATCATCGAATTCAATTTTAGCCGTTTTTTTCTTAAGATTGATACGAATTTTGACTGTTTCTAACTGTTTTAACTCCTGCTCAATCGTCTGTACGCAGTGTTTACAACTGATACTGGGAATGGTTACATTTATTTTCTTTTTCATTTTTCAAAATCCTTTCTTTGACTTTAAGACCATTTGCAGCAGTGACATTGCCCTGGTTCACAGTGACACATCACTTCCTCAACCGCATCAGCCTTTTTTTCTGTTAAAGCCTGTTGAATCTCCTCAATATCGTTAAAGGAGAGTTCAGAGCGTTGAATCCAATCAACAATTGTTTTGCCTACTTGCTTGCGACAAATATGAGCTAAAAATTCTTCCCCTACTTCCCTAATCGTCTCCGATTCTTTAATAGTTGTCATATAAGTATATTTACTTCCAGATTTGGTTGCCACGACAAAGTTTTTTTTGACTAAACGACCTAATAGAGTCTTAATGGTTGCTGCTTTCCAATTGGTTGATAAGCTTAGCAAGTTGATTAGTTGTTGACTAGTGATGTTCGGATTTGTCCAAAGCGTCCGCATCACTTTCCATTCCGCATCGCTGATGGAAATTCTTTCATTTTTCATAGGTTCACCTCTTCGTTTACAACTGTAATCCATATATAAAGATTACAACCGTAATCAAAAAAAGTCAACATAAATGTATTAAAAAAACAGGGAGCATAAAAGCTTCCTGTTTTTTTAATACATTTATGTAATTATTTTGCTCTCGATTTAAAGAACCAAGAAACAAGGATAACTAAAATAACCGCGCCGATAATAGATGGAATAAGAGCCATACCAGCAATATGTGGTCCCCACGAACCAAGTAATTTTTCACCTAACCATGAACCAACTAACCCACCAACAATATTGCCAATCCAACCAGCCGGTAAGTCTTGTTTCGTGATAGCTCCAGCGATAATTCCGATCACTGCACCTATGATTAAAACCCAAATTAAATGTAACATACACAACTCCCCTTGTAATTAGAATCTATTTGTCTTCTTTTTTATTTTTAATATCGTCAACTGTTTCGTTCACTTTTTTAGCAACGTCGTCTGCTACTTCGCTTACTTTATCTTTTGCTTTTCCAAATAAGCCTTGAGCTTTGCCTTCTAATTCTTTAGAATCATCTCCGGAAACTTTTCCGAATCCTTCTTTTACTTTTCCCTTTAATTCATCTTTGTTTGTCATTTTGCATTCCTCCCTTTTTCCTATACTCTTATTATGACATGAAAAGCAAAAAAATAGAAATAATATACCTTATCCAATTAAAAAAGAGAAAACTAAATGATAAAAGTTTTCTCTCATGCTGATTTGCATAAAGCTAGATAGATACGATGAAGGCTTCATAAGGTGCTAACGCATCTTTTAAATTGGTCCGATTTGGGTTGTTTTTTATGACAAATTGACTCTCAGCTTTTTCTTTTTGAATGATTTCAGGCATCTCTTGCGGTGTATCACTTAAATTGGCCAGGACATACCAAGCTGATTGTTGGCTCTCTCTTTTATAGAGAAATAAATTAGGATCCTTTTCAAGAAGTAATGTATAGTTTCCATCCAACAATAATTGTTCATTGTGTCTAAGTTGAATTAGTTTTTGATAATAGTTAAAAATAGACTGATTGCTAGATAAGTCTGTCTCAACATTTATTTTTTTGTAATTAGGATTAACCTTAAACCATGGTTTGACTGTCGAAAATCCAGCATGGGGCCCAGACGACCACTGCATTGGAGTCCGAGCATTATCACGGCTGACTTTATGAACGGCTTTTAAGAATTCTTCTTCTGATAGTGTTTTATTTTTCTTAACCACTTCTTCGTAGTTTCCTTTTAACTCAATATCAACATAGTCAGATAGCTCAAATTTTGGGTTGGTCATGCCGATTTCTTCTCCTTGGTAGATAAAAGGAGTACCTTTCATCCCGTGAAGAATCGTAGCAAAAGCTGTTGCACAAGAGTAGCGATAATTAGTGTCGTTACCAAATCTTGAAATCACACGTGCCCGGTCATGATTTTCAAAGTACAGTGCATTCCAACCTTTTCCTTCTAAGTCAACTTGCCAATTTGAAAGAATTCGTTTCAACTCCACTAAGTCCATTTTTTGTAAGGCCCAACGCCCATTGATATCATTTTTTTTACGGTCAACATGCATGTGCTCAAAAGTAAAAATCATATCTAGCTCTTCGCGCTGTGGATCGACTAGTAGCGGAGCATCCTTAGAAGTCGATGCAGGCGACTCACCTACACTCATCATACCAAAAGGAGCCAAAACTTCTTTGTGCATTTCGTGGATAAATTCGTGCATTCTTGGCCCATTTTGTTGGTTTGAAGTGCTGTAACTTTGGGGATTATTTGGAAAGTCTAAATCTTTTGAAATAGAGGTGATAACATCCATCCGCCAGCCATCTACTCCTTTCGCTTTCCAAAAACGCATCATGTCATAAATATATTGGCGAACTCTTGGGTTTTCCCAATTTAAGTCAGGTTGTTCTTTGGCATAATAATGCAAATAATATTGTTGTCGCATGTCATCCCACGTCCACGCAGAGCCACCGAAGTTGGAGCCCCAGTTGTTAGGAGCACTTCCGTCTGGTAACGCGTCTTTCCAGATATAAAAATCGCTAAAAAAGTTCTCTTTTGATTTGCGACTTTCTTTAAACCATAATGCTTGGTCAGAAGTATGATTTGCAACAAAGTCCATAATGATTTTGATTCCAACTGAATGAGCTTTTGCTATTAGCCGATACATCGTTTCATTATCCCCAAAAATAGGATCAATTTTGCGATAATCCGTAATGTCATATCCGTTATCAACTTGTGGGGAGAGATAAACTGGACTAATCCATAGTGCGTCAACCCCGAGTTTTTTTAAATAAGGTAGTTTCTCAATGATCCCTTCTAAATCCCCAATGCCATCTTGATTGCTATCTGCAAAACTTTTGGGATAAATTTGATAGATTACTGCATTTTTCCACCATTTTTCTGTCATGATTCTTCTCCTTTCAGCTTGATATTTAGGCAATTCCTAACATTGAAAGAACAATCCCAATGAGGATAATGCCAAAAATTAAATAGTTAATTGAAACATTTTTCTTTTTGAGCAAGTAAAAACAAAACAATGTAATAAGTAGTGGAACTAAGCCAATAAAAATTTGGTCAAGCATATTCTGAGTCTTGAGAATCGTTTTCCCTGCGACTACCATGTTCCACTTTACTTTAAAAATTACCATTTGTGCAGTCATTGCACCAACCATGGTTAACCCCACAATACTTGCAGCTTTTGTCAAAATGTTAATTAACCCATTTTCGTATAATTTTGATATATAAGAAGAGCCCAAGGTGTAGCCTAAACGACCACCGTACCAACGAATCATTTGAATGGGTACATTGAAAAGGAGTAAGAAAACAAGTGGAGCAAAAATATTTCCTGACTTCGCTAAACTAACAGCAATTCCTGCTGCTATCACTCTTAACACTCCCCAAAAAACTGAGTCCCCAATTCCTGCTAATGGTCCCATCAGACTTGTTTTGATGGCGTTGATTGAATCGGCATTAAAGCCAGGTTTTAGACTGTTTTCTTTTTCCATTGATGCAGTGATACCCATTACAAATGGAGCTAGTGCAACATTGGAATTGAAATACGACATTTGACGGACCATCGCTTCTTTTCTTGCTTCATCCTCTTTGTAAAAAGCGTTGATAAAAGGTAGCATTGTATATTCAAAACCTGATGCCCCTTGTTTTGCAGGCGTTACTGCCGAGAAGAGGGTAAAGGAGCGCCAATACATTTGTTTTAGTAATTTCTTTTCTTGTTTGCTTAAATCATTTTGTTTATTTGCCATTGTTTTTATCTCCTAACTAAAGAAATCGTCTTCTTCTAATTCTTCTTGACTGCCTGAATTATCTGTTAGAGCAGGACGTTGCATAATATCTTGGTTCATTTTTTTTAGCTGATAATCACGTTGAGCGGTTAGAACTGCAATAATGATTGCTAGAACCGCGATTGCAATCAAGGGTACTTTGAAATACGCAACAATTAAAAATCCTAAGAAATAAAAGACAGAAATGTTATTTTCCCATAATATTTTCATTAACATTGCCATGCCGACTGCGGGCAATAGATTTCCTGCAACAGTTAGTCCATTTGTGATGACTGTTGGAATCATTTCTAAAAGTTTTTGTGTAGCAGAGGAACCAACCAAAATCGCAAAGAATGGAATCAACGCATAGATGAACCATTGTAGTGTCCAAAGTCCAAAGTGAAGTCGAGTGATGCCTTTTTGATCTCCTTGGCTAGCTAAAGAATCAAATTTGCTTGCAAATGGTCCTACAACACCAACGTATAACAACGTTTTGATTTGTAGTCCAATAATTCCAAGTGGGATGGCAATCGGTAAAGCAATCCCTAATCCCCCGTGTAAATGGATGGCAAAGGCAACTGCAAGAGCTGTTGCTAGACCTGGCTCTGCTGAACTCGCCCCACCAATATTAACGACGCCCATAAAGATTGTTTCAAGAGAAGCCCCAATCAATAAGCCAGTTTGAATGTCACCTAACGCAAGACCAACTAATGGACCAATCACAATTGGTCTGCCGAGCATTGTAAACCCGAGTAGCTCTTGCCCTCCTACTGTGATAAATACGATAAGAGCAACAATTAACGCTTGATATAGCATACTTTTTTCCTCCTAACCTGTCATTTCATTACAAATTCATTTTTTTAAGGCTACTACTAGCTAATTCACGCTTGTCTCCAGGAACATTTTGTAAGGCAGTTTCTGGATAAAGTTGTACTAATTCTTTAAGGCTAGCGATTTCCTCGTCGGTTAACATTACAAATTGAGTAAAGGTTGTCTTGTTAGCTTGAACAGCTTTCCCAACATTTCCAATGTTCATATATAAAATATTGGATACACTTTTAGCAATTGAGACAGCGTCATGTACAGTTCTTACCAAGATTAACAGTTTCATTTTTTCTGCTCGAGGGTCCTGAACGAGCTCAATCGCCCCTGCAACTGTCTTAATAATCACCTTAATTCCACTTGGAACAGCCATCTTCAAAGCCATTTGTTGAGTTTCATTTGCGGCAGTTTCATCATTTGCTACTACAATGCCATCAATCCCCAATTCTTTTGACCATACCATCGCAATTTGTCCGTGAATCAATCTTTCGTCTACTCTTAGTGCTTTAATCATTTTCTTTCGTCCTCTCTCTTATTCGAAGAAACTAGTTTCGTTCTCTTCGGCTTGTTTTAGTTGTACTCTTTGCATTCCGTTTTTTCCTTTTTCAATCATTTGCTCAAGCCATTCATCCGTAATCAAATCAGTGCCCAAAATCACTTCGAGAATGAGTGGAATATTAAATCCAGAAATGATAAAAATATTTTTATGATTTTGAGAAGCAAGTGTTAATTTTTGATTGACACTTCCGCCGTACAAATCAGTAAAGATAACAACCTGATCTTCTTCATTTAGTTCTGAGAAAAATTTTTCTATTTCCTGCTCAATATCAGGCTCCTCTTGGGTATAGGCAGAAAAATAATGAATATCAGGTTCGGTTCCTAAAAATAGCTCTAATGTACTTTGCATACCCTTAGCTAGTTCACCATGGGAAGCAACAACATACTTTTTCATCTCATGTTTCCTCCTTTTTATTTGACACTAATATATAAGCAAGAAGCGTGCCAACTTTTAAAAGGTCTGCTACGTAAGGTATTTGCGAGCATAAAAAAAAGTGCTTAAATAATTAAGCACTTTTTAAGCAGATTACACCTAAATTCGACTTTTGAGTAATTCGTACATCAGTGATAATTCGTAATCATCAATAATCAGGTTGTATTTAAGTTCAATTCCGTGAAAAATATTCTTCGAAACAGAAAAGAACTCAGCTTTTTCTGGATGAAGGGGCTGATCAGCCTTAGGTAGAGGTGCTAATTTCCTTGGTGAGATGAGCATTCGTTCGATCATGAGCGCAATGTGCATATATAAATTTAATTTAATCTTTCCATCGAACGCCCATTGATAATACTGTTCATATTTATCAATAATCGTTTGGACTTCTTTGATCACGATTTGTGGATTCAAAAATTGTAGCCGATTACTGATGCCTTCAATGGTAAAAAACTGCAACATGTCTTCCATCATTTCTTTGATTGACGCAGTATTCTCTCCATTCTCGAGCAACAACTGCTGAAGTTCCTCTGCTCCTTTTTTTTCCATGATATCGTAAATATTTAAGACCGTTGTCTGTCCTGTTTGTTGTAAGTCGGTAGTCGTCAAAATAAATTTTGTTTTATCGAAATAGTCGTCCTCTTGTGTTTCAAGCAGATACTTTAAATCTTTGTAGTCCATAGTAATAATCTCGGTTTCTTTTTTCAAGCTTTTCTGCATAATCCGTTTAATCTCTTCTGATAAGCCGACGCCAGACATACAGGAAACAATAATATTTTTATTTTGAGAAATACCTTCATAGTATTGAGCTTTTGTTAATTGACTGTATCCTTCCGCCTTCTGAGCAATTTTTTTAAATGAATAATTTTGTTGAACCTCTAATCCAACATCTAATGCAATCGCAGTTGTAAGATTGTTAATGACTAGTAAATCTGACTCAATAGACGGTTTGATTTCTTTATACATTTCACTAAGAGAGCCCATGTCAAATAGCAAAATAACACCAGAATTTTTTTTACCAATTCTTTGTAAATAGCTATTTATTTCTGTACTAATCTCTTTCATTGAAGTATCTATGGGCATATCGAATGCTTCGAATAGATAGTTTCCACATAAATTATTGACGACCTCTTGAATACTAGTAGCCATCGAAGCGCCATGCGAAACCAATATACAAACAAAATCAATACTTTCAATTTTTTTACAATCATTGGATGGTAATGTGTAAACAGTTATACCCGTTAGCCAGGAAATGAATTCTTTTGTAACTTGAGTTTCTTTAAATATATAAGCGACAAAAGGATAAAATAAGTCATAGGATCTTGGATATTTTTGTTGAACACGTTTGCCTAGTCGAAATGCAGAGGTCTGAAATGTATTTGGCAATTCTAAAAAAAACTGATAAATAATAGCCAAGTCCTGCAAAGATTTGTCGTCCCAACCAATTTTCACGCCATATTTTTGTTGGATGATGTTGGTAAGATACTGATTCATTTTGCTTAAAGTTAGATTCAAGTACCCACTGTCAAGATAAACCTGACTTATGTTTTCTTTCATCATCCGAATCATCTTTTGGATTTCAAACTGTTGATCGGAGAAATGCACCATGCTTTGCTCATTTTCTTCTATAGAGCGTGCAAAAGTTAAACAGTTTGAAGCGTAACTTTCAGTAGGCAACATAAAAGGAGCATCAAACGCTTTACTAGGATCAATTTCTATGTAAGAGTCAAGCGAGTGTTTGTTGCTAATGACAATTGTCTCTGCATCTTTTTGTTGGTTGTACGCTTTGGCACAAGAAATTTTCACTTGATTTTGTAATGTTCCGATGTTGCCTTCAAACTTTTCGAAGAGCAAATTGGTCACGCTATCAGTCCCCACCTTGATCTTTCGGTTCATCCGCTTCGCTTCGATAAGATAACTATGGTAAAGCAGCTGATATCTCTCACTTAACGGTCTTTTATCATATGCTGGCAATTCAACATTCATAGGAACTCTTCTTCTAAATGTTTGTAATAAATAATGATCTAAACTTTCTGTGGTGGCAAAGACAAAATGAATCTTGACTTTTTTTGGTTTTTCCTTTTCTCCAAGTGGATAAAACTGTCCTGTATCTAAAAGCGTAAACAGCTTTTCCTGGCTCTCTTTTGGCAAGCGATGAATTTCATCCAAAAATAAATAGCCTCCATCCGCTTGATCGACTAGTCCGTCCGTATCTTCTAAAGCACCTGTAAAAGCGCCTTTTTTATAGCCAAATAAAACAGAGGAAAGTAATTCTAGATTATTGGCGTAATCTGCACAATTTAAAGTAATAAAAGAAGACTCTTTTTCTATACACTGCTTTTCTAAAGCGTATTCATAAAGAAGCGAAGCCAAGAAGCTTTTCCCCACTCCAGAAGGTCCCGTAATCATAATCGGAAAGCCATGTGGTGGGTAAATCACCGACGTCTTACACGCTTCAATGATCTTATTGAGACTTCCTTGGTAGCCAATAAATTTACAAAAAGCATCTTTCGGGTCAGAAACGGACCAATAAACCGGCTTGGTCCCTTCTTTCATTACTAAATGTTCTTCGAGTAGTTGGGAGAGATAAAGGCTTGTCACTCCACGGCTTAAATCTGCTTTATCCGCAATGTTTTGAGTAGTTATAAGTTTTTTATCACTAAGCACCAATTCTTTTAAGCAATCTAAAACAAAGTATTTTGCTTTTTTCATCTAGACATCTCCAATGTGTTTTCTTTACAGGAATGGTTTACTAAAAATATTCATGGTTACTATACACTATTTTAATTGAATACACAATTATAAATCCTAAGTTACGTAATTTCGGCTATATATATGTGTCAGAGACGGGTTTTAAATAGCACAAAACATGCTATACTATCTAAAAAGGAGTGATAGTTTTGGGATTATTTGTAATTATTGGACCTCAAGCGGTGGGAAAAATGACCGTGGGAAAAGAATTAGAGCAGCATATGGATGGAAAATTACTGTTTAACCATCAAACGATTGACTTATTTGCAAATTTTTTGACCTATGATAAAAGGACCTTTCAATTATCCGATCAAACGAGAAAGAGTCTATTTAAGGCATTTGTTGCCGAACCTGAACACAATGCAGTGAACACACTTATCTTTACGATTTTAATCAATTTTAGTGCAGCGGATGATATTCAATTTTTAAAAGAGATTAGTGAAATTTTTCTAAACGCAGGGCAGCCTGTCTATTTCCTCGAACTTGCTGCCGATTTAGACACCCGACTAGAACGGAATCAATGTGAAAGTCGACTTCAGGCAAAACCGTCAAAACGAGATTTAGCCTTTTCCAAAAAAGAGCTGTTAGACTCTCACCATCAGTTTCGACTCAATTCTTTGGACGGTGAACTAGCCAATCTATTCCCTACTGTTCATCATCTAAAGGTTAATAATACTGAATTAAGCAGTCAAGAAGTGGTGAAAGAAGTTTTAACTACATGGCCAGAGCTAAAAAACGAAAAGAATATGAAGCAAAAATAAAAACTACTTTTGCTTCATACTCTTTTCGTTACAACAGTCCCGTATCCGTCTATTTTTAGTCTAACTCTACATTATGATGAACTTTTTGTACATCCTCTAAATCTTCTAAAACATCAATCATTTTCTCGAATTTTTCCAAATCTTCACCAGACAGTGAGACTTCGTTTTGCGCAATCATTTCCATTTCAGCGACAGTAAAATCAGTAACCCCAAATTCCTTTAAGGTTTCTTGTACAGTATGGAATTCCTCAGGCTCCCCGTAAACGACGATTTGTCCTTCTTCCTCAGTAACATCACGAACATCAACATCTTTTTCCATCAAGAACTCTAAAACAGAGTCAGCATCTGTGTTCTTACCATCAAAACTAAAGAGTGCTGTGTTATCAAACATGTAAGCGACAGAACCACTTACCCCCATGTTCCCTCCGTTTTTACCAAATGCAGCACGTACATCCGCTGCGGTTCGATTGACATTATTGGTCAAAGCATCGACAATAACCATTGATCCGTTTGGTCCAAAACCCTCATAACGTAATTCTGAGTAGGTTTCGTCTCCGGTACCTTTCGCTTTTTCAATGGCACGATCAATAATATGCTTAGGTACATTGTATGTTTTAGCACGTTCAATGACAAAACGTAATTTTTGATTTGCGTGTGGATCTGGATCTCCTTGCTTTGCTGCTACATAAATTTCAATTCCGAATTTTGCATAAACTCGGCTGTTATTTGCATCTTTTGCTGCTTTTTTTTCTTTAATATTTGCCCATTTACGGCCCATATAGTACACCACTTTCTATTTCTCTTTAAACTGCTTTACTTGTCTATTATAAAGATTTTTTTAGCTTTTGAAAAGCTTTTTCTGGATGGGGACAACGAAGGAAAAGATGTTCGCTTTATTATTTAGGCGACATCTTTCTCTTTACTGATTCGCTGTGTCTAAAAAAATTGGTTTTCTATAGTAATCTTGTTCTAACGGCATTTTTTGAGATAGTTGGTAAATTTGTCCCATTTTTATATCTAAGGCCGCTTTCTTCTCATTTGCTTTGGCAATATTCGTAATAAAAGGATAAGGTGTGTCATTTTTTCTCTCTTTTAAAAAGCTACGTCCTGTTTGATTGAACCCTAAAATCCGAATGAATGGTTGTGCCCAAACAGCATTGATTTCTGCTTGAGTAACATTGCCCAAAATATAGGTACATAGGCGCTGAATTCGAGTATGCGTAAATCGTTTTGACTTGACTGAATTGACAAAAGATTCAAAGTCAGAACTAGCCTTGATTTTGTCTTTCAAGCGGTATTCGATTCCTTCTGTCATTTGATAAATTGTGGCTAACTCTTCATGTGAACTGGTAATCAGTTTATATTTGAGCAAGGAAAAGTAAGCATTCCATGAGTTTTTTGGTTCAAAACAGATATCAAGAAACGTCTGTGCGGGGACAACCTTTTTTAATTGTGCGTGATTTGAATTTTTAAATAGCTCATTGCGAATGGCGCTAGCACTTGCGATTCGTGAAGAGCTATTTAATGTGGCTTCATGAAAATCTGCGAGTTGTCTTTTTATTGGGAGCAATTTCATCGGTGTTTTGTAGGTTTGATTTTCTTTGGCATACGCCATTCCAAGTATATGATTGGGAGAAGAAAAATCAAAAAAGCTTCCTTCGCATAATTCCCGGTAAACCGCCGTCATTTGCTGGGGATAGTTCATCCCATTATTTTTAAGTTGCTGAAAACGAGCTTCAATTAAAGCTTTGTTTTCTTGATGGAATCGAGCAAATTGCTCATAATCAACCGTTTCTTTACTGTCTGTGCCAAAACACAGACTGTCTACCTGAAGCGCTTGGAGTAGCGCAATACTACCACGTGCAAAATAGTCCGCAGATTGAGTAGCAAACGCAAAAGGCAACTCAATGACTAAATCAATCCCATTCTTTAATGCTTCATTTGTTCGAGTCCACTTGTTATAAATAGCAGGCTCTCCTCGCTGTAAAAAATTCCCGCTCATCACAGCAACCATGACCTCGGCATGACTCTCTTTTTTAGCCTGTTCGATGTGATAAGCATGTCCATTGTGAAACGGATTATATTCCACAACCAAACCACATGCCTTCATAGCAAGACTCCTTTCACTAAAATAAGAGTTTGAGCAATAAAACACTCGAACTCTTATTCTGTACTCTTAAGTTCAACCAGTTGAATTTATGCGAATTCAGTGGCTTTTTTACAAACAAAAAACCATCGCTTACTTTCTTCAGTAGGTTCGCTATCTTCAAAATCTGCACAGACTTGTACTTGATCAAAACCAGCGCTTTCTAGCATCCGTAAATAATTTTCAATGCTATAGGTTCTTTCTCGATGCAATTCGTCATAGCGCACAAACCGTTCGTTGCCATCTTGACCTTCTTTTACAAAAAATGTTAAAAAATGTTCGATACTATGCGCTTCGTTCCCTGGATAACTGTCCCATAGAAACGCAAACTCATCTGTTTGATAATGATAACTGTATTCTGGAAATAAGGTATCAACTTGATAAAGAGAATGTACGTCAAAAATAAATGTCCCTTCTGCTTCAAGGGCTTCGTGCACTGTGTCAAATACTTGTTGCACCTCTTGTGGACTTTCCATATAACAAATAGAGTCTGAAAAGCAAGTAATGGCTTCATAGGTTCCATCCTCAGACAAATCCATCATATCACCAAGGACAAACTGTAAATTTGTTCTTGGCGAAGCGTCCATCGCCCGTGTACTTGCAACAGAGAGCATCTCTTCTGATAGATCAAGCGCTGTAACATCATAGCCTTCTTTAGCAAAAGAAAGAGCTAAGGCACCGGTCCCGCAAGCCAACTCTAAAATTCGTTTAGTAGTTGTAGGCAAATGCCTTTTTGCAAAAGTCAGCCACTTTGCATATAATGAGACATCCATCACTTCGTCATATACAAAAGCAAAGGTTTCATAATTCATTATGCATCAACCAAACTGGATAGATTAACTAGTGGTGCATCTGACCAAAGCTTTTCTAGATTATAAAATTCACGTTCACTATGATGGAAAACATGGACAACGATATCTCCTAAATCAATTAGCACCCATTTACCCGAGTCTTTGCCTTCCACTCTTTTAATCTGTGCGCCATTTTTTGTTTCTTCTTCCACGATTGCTTCCACTATAGCAGATACTTGACGATCACTATTACCACTACAGATGACAAAATAATCTGCTAGCAATGATACTTTCTGGACATCCAGTCCGATGATATCTTCTGCTCTTTTTGAATCAGCTGCCTTAACTGCAACTTCTAACATTTCATAACTATCTATGATAATCCCTCCTAATTTTTCTTTTTAATTGTTTGCTGCCCATTGATTGTACGTTTCTAATGATTTAGGGAAGACTTTGGCATTACTTTCAATTAAATGTAACAACGTATGCTTCGCCTCATAGCCAACGGCTTGATCTAAATCGGTTAGTGCCAGCGCGCGAGCTGTTTCAACACCAGGAAAATGCCGGCCAGTCTCAACATAATCCGCTACATAAATCACCTTATCGAGAGGCGTCATGTTTTTTGCCCCTGTGGTATGCAAGCGAATGGCTTGAAGGATTTCCAAGTCATGAATCCCTAATTCCTTTTCTACTAGGTACGCACCTACGATACCATGCCAAATTGGGTTTCCATATGGTAATAATGCTTTATCAAAATCTTCAGCTAGAATAATCTCTGCCATCTCTTCATCCGGACGTTCTTTTGCATAGTCATGAGCGAGTGCCGCGATACTTGCTTTTTCGACAGATACATCATATTTTGCTGCAAGCCCTACGGCCATTTCTTCGACACGTAGTACATGCAAGAACCGTTTTTCGCTCATCCTCATTTGGATTTTTTCCATCAACATTTCACGATTGTAGAAAGTATAGCTTCCAGAATAGATTACTTGATTTTTATTGTTCATCCAAATATAACCTCTTTTCAGCTATATATTGTACCACACTATCGGGCAAAAGGTATCGAACCGCGCACCCAGCTTGGATTTTTTCTCGAATAAAGGTCGAACTAATATCCATAAGCGGCACATCGACCCAAATAATGGGATAATCACTTGTTTGAGGATATTGAGGACGTCTTATGCCAACAAATTGAATAAGGTGCATCAGTTGGTCAATTTTGTACCAAGTAGGTAAGTATTCGACCATATCGCCCCCAATAATAAAATAATAATCAACATCAGGATTTTTTTCAACCAACCGTTTCATGGTTTCATAAGTGTAGCTTTTACCCC
Source organism: Vagococcus entomophilus (assembly GCF_003987595.1). NCBI lineage: Bacteria > Bacillati > Bacillota > Bacilli > Lactobacillales > Enterococcaceae > Vagococcus > Vagococcus entomophilus. The sequence continues at coordinate 700,317 of NZ_NGJZ01000001.1, forward strand.
CGCGCATGATTTCCTCTTTTTCGATAGAAAGATGGGGGTTGTTGTGCGTAGCAAGCTCTAACATGTTCAAACGATGAGTTGCATCAATTGTTTTCTTTGGATCCACATGTGGTGATTCATAGCTGGGCATCAAATAGACAGCATCTAACCCAAGCTGATGAAATACCTGATCTGCAATAACAAGGTGTGTCTGGTGGACTGGATTAAAGTTTCCACCAAGTATCCCAACTTGTTTTCTATTTCGCTCTTTTTGAGGCAAAGATTTTGTAGCTGTCAAATAGTTGACAGGTGTCGCTTGTCGACTCATATTTTCATTTCTCTCACTTTCTTATAGAAAAACTAAATATCACGTACTTCTTTTGATAAATGTTGATATTTTTCTTTTGAAGAAGGTTTAAATAGTACAATGACATGACCAATGGTTTGTACGACAGTGGCTTTGGTGACATTTGCAATCGTCAAGGCGGCCTCATCTGTTAGTTCATCTGTATTTTGTAATAAAGAGATTTTGATAAGCTCACGTTTTTCTAAGGCTTCGTTCACTTGAACAAGCATTTGTTCATTGATTCCACCTTTCCCAATTTGAAAAATTGGTTGCAAGTGGTGTGCCTTGCTTCTCAAAAATCTTTTTTGTTTTCCTCTTAAGTTCATAAAATTCCTCATTTCTTATATTAATGCTTTTCTTCGAACAACATCTACGCCTTTTGGTGCCCATCCGGCAACCACACAAGGGGTTGTCACGGTAATCCACCCTAAACCGGCAAATACAATATCGGTCTTTTCCTTGATTGAAAATTCAAAGCGAACAAGCTCTGGAAAATCTGCTATTTCGTCTGGACGAGGCGGTTGCAGTAAGCCCCCGCGATGCTTTTCGTAAAAGTCAGTTGCACGCTCGAGTTTTGTTCGGTGAATCTCAATGTCATTTGACACATACGCGATAAAAGAAGTACGCTCTCCCTGAACAAAATCAAAACGAGCAAGCCCACCTAGAAATAGTGTTTGCCCCGCGTTTAACTGATAAATCTTAGGCTTAATTTCTTTTGTTGGTGCTGTGATACGCAAATCTTTTTTACCAAGATAATGAGCCATCTGATACTGATGGATAATCCCTGGCGTATCAACTAAACAGTGACCGTCTTCAAGTGGAATTTCAATCTTGTCCAATGTAGTCCCTGGGAATTGGGAAGTAGTAATGACATCTTTTACCCCAGCTGTTTGTTTAATAATGGCGTTGATCAGAGTAGATTTTCCAACGTTTGTGACTCCCACAACATAAACATCTTTTCCTTTGCGGTACTGCTCAATTTTTTCAAGAAGCATGTGAATATCACTTGCTTTTTTTGCACTCGTCAGCAAGACATCTTTAGGTCTTAAGCCGACTTCATGTGCGCGCTCACGTAGCCATTGTGTCATTTTACTTTTTTTGAGTGATTTCGGTAAAATATCGACTTTATTTCCAACAAGTAAAACTGGATTATTTCCAATAAATCGGTGCAATCCTGGAATCACACTACCATTAAAGTCAAAAATATCGATGACATTTACGATTAATGCATCTGTTTCACCAATTTGATTGAGCAGTCTTAAAAAGTCATCATCCGTTAATTGCACATCTTGAATGTCATTATAATGTCTTAGTCGAAAGCATCTTTGACAGTAAACTTCCCCAGTTTCTTCCCCTTTTTTTAAGGCAGCGTTTGGGGTATAGCCCAGTTCTTCTGGATTTTCTGTTTGAATCGGTGCGCCGCACCCGATACAGCGTAATTCTTCATTAATCATAATTGTTTGCTCCAATCCATAGCCGGATTTTTCTTTTTTAGTTGTTTCATGACGATTTTTTCTAAGCGTCGATTGAACTTGGTATTCCAAGCGTCTGTTTCAACAACTGGTTTGACAAGAATTGATCGAATACCCGCACCATTTGCCCCACGAATGTCCGTCATTATTTGGTCTCCAACCATAACCAACGATTCTTTTGGCAAGCTAAATTTTTTTTCGACTTCTTTAAAGCCTTTTTGCGTTGGTTTTAAAGCTCGCGCTACATAGTCCAAACCAAGTTGTTCTACAACACGGTGAATTCGCTCTGCTTTGTTATTTGAGACAACGATGACAGGGATCCTTGCTTCTTTCATGGTTTGAATCCAGCTTAACAATTCTTTCGTTCCATCCGGGTTATTCCAAGCAATAAGTGTGTTGTCTAAATCTGTTAAGACCGCTTTAATTCCCTGTTTTTCTAATTGCTCTGGTGTAATCTGATAAATGGCTTCAATCATCCAAGTCGGTTTATATTTTGAAAACATAAAGACTCCCTTCTATTAAAAACAGGAGTACCTCTACAGTACTCCCTCATCTCACCCTCGATTATACCATTGATATAGACTTTTTTTCAATATAATGGCAATATTTCTTTACTTGAGGGCAAATCTTTTTGCAATCAACAAAAATGGTTGGTAAAGCAAAAAGTAAAAGCAGACATTGCCAATAGCATGAAACAGATCAAATGAGATTCCTGCTAAATAATAAGGCCAAAATGCAGTCAGTCCAAAAAAGAGAAACTGCACAACAGATAAGATAAAGCCATACATCATTCCGACAACAAAGCTAAGCACGACTTGTAGCCAAAAGTACTCAATTAAGCGTGTATATTTACACAAGAAACCGACGAGGCAAAGTATCACAAAATAAGATAGGCATTGTACCACTACCCAGTAACCAAAGCCTAGATAAATGCTCGAAACAATTACGGCTAACAAAGACACTATCAAACCGTTTACAAATCCTGTACAAATTGTAATTAGCAACAAACTATCTGTCATTGGTTGAACGTTGGGCAGAACTTGAAAAAGTAATCTTCCAACGACACAGGCCGCTGTGAGGAGCGCTAAAAAAGCTATTCTTCTGGCGGAAAAATTTTTACTCTTCATATTTACTTAAGTCAAAAACAATACTATCTGATTTTTTCAACTTGTACTGACTAGCACCGACTGTTGCACTTTCTCCGTTTATCGTATACGTCCAATACTTCTGATGGGTTGTGTCTTGACTCTTACCATCAATAGAAGTAATAAATCCTTTTCCATCATCTTTGACACTATAGTTTGCTTTCAAGGCATTTAACAATGTCTCTCCTGTATCAACAACAATTTTTTTTGTTGATACTATTTTCCCATCGTTTTTTAATTTTAATTGAACTGTTATTTTTTCTTTCGTTTCTGTAACAGAATTTTGCGTTTCCTTTTGATCAGAAATGCTAGTGCATGCGCTCAAATTAAGTACAAAAAGTACAGATACAACTCCTACGAAAAATTTTTTCATTCTCTTCCTCCTTATATTCTCTGCACTTCTAAAATAAGCTATTTTGAGCAATCTCGTCAACTATTTTATTTTAAAGAATTAATTGATTCCCCTTAGTTCCTTGCTTGATATTTTAGGCGAAGCTATACCATTACAGAATCATTAGAATGCTATCATTTATTTCCTAGCGTATTCTCATATTGTGTGCTATACTTTTCGTCATAGTACATTTATTAGATTAATTAGATTGGATGTGACATTATGCTTCAACTTAAACATGTCAACAAATTTTATGGGGATCATCACGTATTAAAAGACATTTCTCTTACAATAGAAGATGGGGAAAAAGTGGTGATTATTGGACCGTCTGGGTCAGGGAAAAGCACCCTTATTCGTTGTATGAATGGATTAGAAACAATTACAGATGGCCTGATATTAATTGATGATATCGATATCACAAAGAAAAACGCACCTATTCAAAAAGTGCGTCAAAAAGTAGCAATGGTCTTTCAGAATTTTAATTTATACGCACATAAAACCATTTTAGAAAACCTGACTTTAGCTCCTATCAAAATCAAAGGAATTTCAAAAAAAGAAGCTGAAAAAACAGGAATGGAATACTTAGAACGTGTTGGCCTTGCTGATAAGGCAAATGCTTACCCTGCTCAATTATCTGGTGGGCAACAGCAACGTGTTGCAATTTCTCGCGTGCTCAACATGCATCCCGAAGTAATTTTGTTTGATGAACCAACTTCTGCGCTCGATCCAGAAATGATCCAAGAGGTGCTTGAAGTAATGATTGATTTATCAAGCAATAATATGACTATGGTTGTTGTTACGCACGAAATGGGTTTTGCACGCACGGTTGCTGACAAAATAATCTTCATGGATGACGGCTCTATCGTAGAGACAGGAACACCCGAGCATTTCTTTACAAATACTCAAAACAAACGGGCACAAGATTTCTTAAGTAAAATTATTCATCATTAAGAATCAGTACTCTGAATTAACAGAATTTTTGAAAGGATGAGAAAAATGAAAAAGTGGAAAAAAGTTGTTTTAGGGGTCAGTATTTTATTTTCTTTAGGTTTGATTGCAGGCTGTAGTAACTCAGATAAAAGTACTTCATCGTCTTCTTCAAGTAGTAAGTCAAGTGGTGGTGCATCTAATCTACCTGCTCAAGTTCAAAAAATTAAAGATGCTGGTGTGCTAAAGGTGGGTGTCAAAGAGGACGTTCCAAACTTTGGTTACTTAAATCCTGACACCAATAAAAACGAAGGAATGGAAATTGATGTTGCTAAATTGATTGCTAAAGAAATCACTGGTAGTGAAAAAAATATTGAGTATGTGGGTGTAACGGCCAAGACGCGTGGTCCATTGCTTGATAATGGTGAAATCAATATGGTTATCGCAACCTTCACAATCACGGATGAAAGAAAAAAAACGTATAACTTTACAGAGCCATATTACAAGGATCAAGTTGGCTTCCTTGTTCGTAAGAAAGATAAAATTTCTAGTATCAAGGATCTTGATGGTAAAACAATTGGTGTTGCCCAATCTGCTACAACAAAGCAATCACTTCAAGAAGAAGCTAAAAAAGAAGGAATTTCATTCAAATATTTAGAACTCGGTTCTTATCCAGAACTAAAAACTGCCTTAACCTCAAAACGAATTGATGCCTTTTCAGTTGATAAATCAATTTTGACTGGTTATGTAGATAAAAATACAGAAATTCTTAAAGGTGGATTTGCACCTCAAGAGTACGGAATTGCCACGAAAAAAAGTAATGCAGAACTTAACACTTACCTCAACACGCTAATTAAAAAATGGGCGAGTGACGGCACTTTGGATAAAATTTATAAAAAATGGAATTTAACGGAATAATTAGTTGGAACCAGTTGATTGGACCAATTAGGAGGGATTTATTTTGATGCAATTTGGATCAATACAATGGTTGCAAGATGGACCATTTGCACTACATCGTTGGGCGTCTTTGAAGGAAAGTTTTCCACTTTTCCTTCATGCTTTTTTATACACTTTAGGCATTTCAATTGGAGCGCTTATTTTATCAGGGATTTTAGGGATAATTTTCGGAAGTCTCTCCGCTGCCCAAAGCAAGTTTTTACGCGGAGTTTCTCGAGTGTACGTCGAGTTTTTCCAAAATACACCACTACTTATACAAGTCTTTTTTGTGTATTATGGTCTTCCATTAGTTAATGTTGTTATGCCTGTATACTTAATTGGAATTATCTGTGTAGGGATTTATCAAGGTGCATACATAGCAGAAGTCGTTCGTTCTGGTGTTCAGTCAGTCGCCAAGGGACAATCAGAAGCAGCGTATTCGCAAGGCTTCAACTATTGGCAAACTATGTTTTTGATTGTTTTGCCACAAGCTTGGAGAATTATGCTACCACCACTTACTAACCAAGTTGTCAATCTGATAAAAAATACTTCAGTAATTGCTATCATTTCAGGTGCAGATATTATGTTTACTGCCAATAGTTGGTCCTCCATGAACTTAAACTATGTACCCGCGTTTACGCTTGCAGGATTACTGTATTTTATCTTGTGCTTCCCTCTTGCAAAATGGGCGAGAAATATGGAAGAAAAAAACAAACGTGCTTATTCTAGATAAAGGAGGAATCAATTGTGAATTTTTCAGAACAAATGCACCAGTTATTTACAGTTAATAATATGCGATTTTTATTGAGTGGCTTAGGCTTAACACTTTACATTTCTGCTATTGCAATCGTTCTAAGTACCCTATTTGGTACAGTACTTGCAATTTGTCGAAATATGAAGCGTGGTCCTTTAAAATTTATTGCAGCACTTTATATTGAAATTGTACGAAATATTCCCAATTTGTTGTGGATATTCGTTATTTTTCTAATCTTCCACCTAAAATCAACTCCAGCTGGAATCGTTAGTTTCACTGTCTTTACGACTGCTGCTCTAGCTGAAATTGTTCGGGGGGGAATTAACAGTGTAGACAAAGGACAGATTGAGGCTGCTGAATCTCAAGGCTTCAATAACTCTCAAGTGATGCGTTATATTGTTTTACCCCAGGCTTTCCGGAGTATGCTTCCTGCGATCATCTCACAGTTTGTGACGGTAATCAAAGATACTAGTTTCCTTTGGTCAGTCTTAGCACTGAAAGAGTTTTTAGGAAAAGCCAATATTTTAATGGGTCGTTACTCTCAAACAAGCCAAGTCTTTGTACTCTATGGCTTAGTTGCTCTTGGGTATTTCCTCATTAATTTTGCTCTTTCATATTTTTCACGTAAACTCTCAAAATCTTGGGCAAACAGCTACTAAGTAATTTATTTTTAAATTGCTAGTCCTAATAAAAAAAGTGAACATTACGAGTTTTTTAAACTTTTTCTGGACACTTTTTTTGTTTACTCTTTTTTAAAATGTTGCCAATTTTTTTCGTCTTTTCTTCATGATGTAACATGGAATTGTCACATTTTTTTCATAAGTTTCCGCTATAGTATATGTATACCCAATAACAAAACTCAAACTTAAACTTTTTCATTATTTACTCCTCCAGTAAATAAACCGGTTCTTTCATTAGAACCACCCCTTTTTAAGCAAACGCAACTATCCCAATTGCGTTTGCTTTTTTCATTGGAAAGCCTTACATATTGTGATATGCTATTCTTGATCACTCATATTTAAATAAAAGGAGAAAAACATGAAAATAAACAAATATTTCGATCACACGCTACTTAAACCAGATGCAACACGAGAACAAATTTTGGAACTGATTCAAGAGGCTAAAGAGTATGATTTTATGTCCGTTTGTGTAAACCCAACTTGGGTGACACTTGCAAGGAAAGAGCTTAATGGAACAGATGTCAAAGTTTGCACAGTAATTGGCTTTCCTCTAGGTGCTACAACTTCTGCTTCGAAAGCGTTTGAAGCAGCTGAAGCGCAAAAAAACGGAGCCGATGAGATTGATATGGTTTTAAATATCGGGTTATTAAAATCGGGTGAGTTAGATGCTGTAAAAGAAGATATCAAAGCAGTAGTAGCTGCTGTTTCTAAGCCAACTCTTGTAAAAGTTATTATTGAAACTTGTCTTTTAAGCGACACTGAGAAAGAAATTGCTTCTCGTTTGACCAAAGAAGCAGGTGCTGATTTTGTAAAAACTTCAACTGGTTTTTCGACTGGTGGCGCTACTGCATCCGATGTAAAACTCATTCGTCTAAACGTGGGATCAGACGTTGGAGTCAAGGCTTCTGGTGGTGTAAAAAATATGTCTGACGTTAAAAAAATGATTGCTGCGGGTGCTACTCGAATTGGAACGAGTTCTGGTGTGAAAATCATTTCAGATCAAAAAGTCACAGAAGACACGTATTAAACCTCTAAAAAAGCAGACAAAATTCGTTTTATTTTGTCTGCTTTTTCTTTAATTAAAATATGTTTCTACTTCGTTTATGGCGGTCGTGATGAGCGGAGCAGTGATTTTTTGCGGTAAGTAATGGATAGTTTCATGTGGCTGACTCGCCTTAGCCGCAATTTTTTCAATTTCTTCCTTTGAAAGAATCATCCCCATATCTTTTAAACATAGCGGTAACTCCATTTTTTGATAAAAAGGAATCAATTTTTTTATTTCAGTCCACTTATTTTCAATTGCTAGTTGGACAATAATTCCATACGCCACCTTGTTGCCATGCAGTTGCTTATGACTTTGGGGTAAAATAGTCAGCGCATCATGAATAGAATGTGCTCCTGCACATCGACCATAGTCATCTGCAAAGCCCCCCACCATCCCTGCCAGTAAAATATTTGTTTCCACTACTTTGGTAAAAGCTGTACTTAGTTCTTTTTCCTCCATCGATTTTAGCGCTGCGTCACTATACTTAAATAAATTTTCTTGGCACTTTTTCGCTGCAAAATAGGCCACCTCAAGCTCCACATTTTTCTCTTCAATTTGATCTAATATCGCACTGCCTTCATACCATTTGGCAAGGGTATCTCCTATCCCGGCTATCATCATTTCTTTAGGGGAATCTAAAATCACATTGGGATCAATCAGTACAAGTGTATTGGCATTTGGAAAAAGATCCACCCGTTTCATCTCACCCGTTTGAGTGTAAATTACGCTCAACCCACTGTTCGCTGCACATGTTGCTGCCAAGGTCGGAAGGATTATTACAGGTAGCTTGACTTTTGCGGCAATGGCTTTAGCCAAATCTGTATTTTTACCACCCCCAACACTAATAATGGCCTGGTAGTTCTCTTGTTCAATTTTGGGTACGAACTGGTCGCACAACTCGTCAGAAGCTTCTCCTCCATAGTAAGAAAATTCAGCTTCTACCTTTTCGAATGTGGGAAAAAAGTTCTTTGCAACGGACCAAGATTTTTTCCCTTTTAAAACAAATACTTTTTTGATCTCTCTTTGTAGCAATTCTTTTTCCAAATCCGCCCATGCCCCTTGATGACAAATATAAGTTTGGGGCGTACCTCTTACAACAATTGTCTGTTCCATTTCTGCTCCTCCATTTATACAATTTATATACATATATAATAACATATCATTCCTTTTTATGCTTTATTTTTGAATAAAATTTATTAATTCAATTAAATATTGCATATTATTCCATTTTGTTTTATAATATGAAAGAAAATGAAATAAGGGAGTTATGAAAATGAAAAATAAAGGTTTAAGCATACTGTTTTCACTGTTAGCGACTTTGCTAGTAGCCACCTCTTTACTACCAGCTTTTACAGCTTCAGCTGATACAACTCAAAAAGATCCAGTTTATGAAAAAATTAAACAAAAAGGTGAAATCATTGTTGGACTATCTGCCGACTACGCTCCGTATGAATTCCATACAACAATAGATGGGAAAGATACAATTGTAGGATTTGATATCTCGATTGCTCAAAAGATAGCCGATGATTTAGGTGTGAAGTTAAAGATTGAAGAGTTAGGGTTTGATGCTCTTCTTGGTGCGATGAAGACTGGAAAAATCGACATGATCGTATCTGGCATGTCGATTACGGAGGAAAGATTAAAGGAAGTTAATTTTTCTAATCCTTATCTTACAGTAACCCAAAGATTAGTTTTAAGAAAAACGGATAAAGATAAATACAAATCTTTTGAGGACTTTTCTGGAAAAACAATTGCTGTTCAAAAACAAACTACGCAAGAAGCATTAGCAAAAAATGAAATTTCTACCGCAGAAACGACTTCTTTACAAAAAATTCCTGATGTTATCATGAACGTTACGAATAAAAAAGCAGATGCTGCTATTATTGAGGAACCTGTAGCAGAAGCGTACTTGCAACAAAATAAAGAACTCACTTTTTCTGACTTAAAATTTGAAAATGGAAAAAAAGAGACAGCCGTGGCTGTTCCTAAAAATGCCCCTACTTTGTTAAAGAGTATCAATGATTCTATTGCAACCATCAAAAAAGAAAACTTGCTACCAAAATATAAAAAAGAAGCCAACGCCTTAATGTTTGATAATAAGTCCTTCTTACAAAAATATGGTTCTTATTATGTGAAAGGTACTGGATATACCATTTTACTTGCGTTCATTGGTGTGTTATTCGGAGCTATTTTTGGGGGAATCCTAGCCCTTTTAAAATTATCTCACAACGGATTTTTAAGATTTTTGGCCTCAGCGTATATTGAGTATGTCCGTGGGACACCATTGCTTGTTCAAATTTTCTTGGTGTACTTTGGAACAGCTGTCATTGGTTTAGATTTGTCTAAAATGGTTGCTGGTTGTATTGCTTTAGCTCTAAATAGTGGTGCCTATGTTGCCGAGATTATCCGTGCTGGAATTAAATCTGTAAACAAAGGTCAAACGGAAGCTGCACGTTCTCTTGGGATGAACCAATCACAAGCAATGCGTTTTATTATTTTCCCACAAGCCATTAAAAGTATCTTACCTGCGCTTGGAAATGAATTTGTGACCGTCATTAAAGAATCTTCTGTAATTTCTGTGATTGGAGTTGCAGAGCTTATGTTCCAAGCAGGAAATGTGCAAGGTGCAAGTTTCAAGCCGTTCTTGCCTTACTTAATCGTATCCTTGATTTACTTTGTTTTAACCTTCACTATTTCGAAATTATTAGGTGTTGCTGAAAGGAGAATGAGCACAAGTGATTAATATTAAAAATCTACATAAAAGCTTTGGTAAAAATAATGTGTTAAAAGGAGTTGATTTAACAGTCAGCTCTGGGGAAGTTGTAGTAATTATTGGCCCATCCGGAAGTGGGAAAAGTACGTTTCTTCGTTGTTTAAATCTGTTAGAAGAACCTACAGATGGAACGATTGAATTTGAAGGGAAAAATTTGCTTTCCAAAGAAACCAACATCAATCATCTTCGTCAAAAAATGGGGATGGTATTTCAAAATTTCAATCTCTTCCCTTTGAAAACTGTTCTAGAAAATCTTACCATCAGTCCGATTAAAGTCAAAGGAATCGAGAAAAAAGCAGCAGAGACAAACGCTCTGGCTTTATTAGAACAAGTTGGACTTCAAGATAAAGCGCAAAGCTACCCTTCCAAACTATCTGGTGGGCAACAACAACGGGTAGCGATTGCTAGGGCTTTAGCGATGGATCCAGATGTCATGTTATTTGATGAACCAACCTCAGCACTTGACCCGGAAATGGTTGGAGAAGTGTTAAGTGTAATGAAAAACTTAGCCGACAATGGAATGACCATGGTGATTGTTACCCACGAGATGGGTTTTGCCAAAGAGGTTGCTGATCGTGTTATCTTTATGGACGAAGGAATTATCCAGGAACAAGGAAGTTCAAAAGAAGTGTTTGAAGCGCCTAAAAATGCAAGAACAAAAGACTTTTTAGGGAAAGTATTATAAAATAAAGATAGCTAAAAAATCAGAGGCGAACGTTTTGTTTTCGCCTCTGATTTTCAATAAAACGATAAAGGAGTCATGAAACTATGGACATTCAAAATATTGCAAAAAAACATCAAACTCCCGAAGAAAATATTTTAATGGATATTGGAACCCTTGCCAGTAAAACTCAAGGTCTAATCGATTTATCCATTGGAGATCCTGACTTAATAACAGATTCAAGTATAATTGAGGCTGCTTTTGCCGATGTTAAAAAAGGACATACAAAATATACAGCTTCTGATGGTAGTAGCGAGTTTATCCAAGCTGTTGCTGATTTTTATCAACATCACTACCAATTGTCATTTAATCCTGAACAAATTCGTGCAACAGTCGGTGCACTGCAAGGGATGTATCTAACCATGCAAGCCATTCTTAATCCAGGTGATGAAGTGATTATTCATGAGCCCTACTTCTCTCCTTACAAGGATCAAGTTTTATTTGCTGGTGGAACTCCAGTCTTCATCCCAACTTTTGAAAAAGATGGCTTTCAAATTGACTTAGAAATTTTGAAAAATGCAATTACGGATAAGACAAAAGCTCTGATTATCAATTCACCTAACAACCCTACTGGTGCGGTTTTTACCCCTGAAACTTTCAAAGGGATAGCGGATCTTGCTATCGAACATGATTTTTATATTCTTTCAGACGAAGTTTACGAATCATTTAGTTTCTATGAAAAATTCGTCCCAATGGCAACATTCGCTCCAAACAATACAATTACTTTTGGGAGTTTTTCAAAGGCTTTTGCAATGACTGGTTGGAGAATTGGCTATATGATTTCCCCACCTTATATCAATAGTGTTGCCAAATTAATTAATGAAAGTATTACTTATTCTGCTCCCACTCCCTCACAAAGAGCTGGAATCTACGCATTGAAACATGCTGACGAATTAATTCCTAAGGTAACTTCCACATTTAAGGAACGACTAGAATATGTTGAAAAAAGGGTTTCTAATATCCCGTTTCTTTCTCTTCATCCAGTAAAAGGAAGTATATATGCTTTTATCAATATTGAAAAAACTGGCCTGACCTCAGTAGCGTTTGTTGAAAAATTATTGACTGAAAAAAAAGTTCTATTGATACCAGGTAAAGCATTTGGAAAAAATGTTGGGGATAATTACGTCCGCCTTGCTGCAACTCAAAATATCTCAACGCTCAAACAAGCATTTGACCTAATTGAAACACTTTCTTTTTAAATAATTAAAAATCCGTGGAGGTAAGTTTTGAGTTATTTCCACGGCTCAATAAATGTTTATTAACAAAAATAGTATAGCACGAGTGAAAAACATTTCCCATTGGAAAATAGTTTTCACTCGTGCTATTACTTAGATTAGGCTATTTTAAAATTTTCTAAAACGTTCATAACGTTTGACTAATAACTCACTTACTGTTAATTTTTTTAGCTCTGTCAGTTTTTCAACAAGAGCTTTTTGGATCATTCGATCAATTTTCTCTTGATCCAAATCCTCACCATTGAACGTTTCTGGAATTAGTTTGTCAATAACATCAAGTTCTTTTAGTTCAGTAGCGGTAATTTTCATGATTTCAGCTGCTTCAGAAGCTCGTTTGCTATCTTTCCACATAATGGACGCAAATCCTTCTGGTGAAAGAATCGCATACATTGTATGTTCCAGCATCCAAACCTCGTCTGCTAAAGCAAGCGCAAGCGCACCACCACTTCCACCTTCGCCAATGATGATCGAAATAATTGGTACACGAAGATCGCTCATCTCTAATAAATTTTTGGCAATTGCTTCCCCTTCGCCTCTTTCTTCGGCCTCTACACCACAAAACGCGCCAGCAGTATTGACCAATAAAACAATCGGTCTACCAAACTTTTCAGCTTGTTTCATCAAGCGAAGAGCCTTTCTGTAGCCTTCGGGATGAGGTGAACCAAAATTACGTTCGATATTATCTGGAAGGTTTCTTCCTTTTTGAATACCCACAACGGTCACAGGTTGCCCTTCTAATGTTGCAATTCCACCGACAATAGCCTTATCATCTCCATAAGTTCGGTCTCCGTGTAATTCAATAAAGTCTTCAAAGACATGTTCAATATAATCAAGTGAAGTCGGACGGTCTTGAGCCCTAGCAAGTTTTACAATATCATTTGCAGATTTTTGTCCATTTGTCATTTGGTCTCAGCCTCCTTAGAATTATGTAAAGAAAGGAGGTGCCCTAATGCAAGGGGCAATTCATTTCGTGGTACAATTTTGTCAACAAATCCATGTTTCAACAAAAATTCAGCACGTTGAAAATCTTCTGGTAACTCTTGCTTAATGGTTTGTTCAATGACACGTCTGCCAGCAAAACCAATTAAAGCTTGGGGCTCAGCTAAGATAATGTCACCTTGCATGGCAAAGCTAGCTGTGACCCCACCAGTAGTTGGATCTGTCAGAACAGTTATATAGAATAATCCAGCATTACTATGTCTTTTAACTGCTGCTGAGATCTTAGCCATCTGCATGAGCGAAAATATTCCTTCTTGCATTCTAGCACCACCTGAGGCGGTAAAAAGCACAACTGGTAGCGTAAGCTCTTGCGCTCGCTCAAATACTTTTGTAATCTTTTCTCCTACAACTGTCCCCATGCTTCCCATGATAAAATTAGTATCCATTACCCCGATTACAACTTCTTGATTAGAGATGCTTGCTTTTCCTGTGACAATGGCATCCTTTAATCCTGTTTGCTCTTGTAACTTAGCAATTTTTTCAGGATAATCCGGAAATTTTATGGGGTCTTTTGTCGTCAGATTTTCGTCCCATTCTTCAAATGAATCTTTATCTACAGTCAAACAAACCCGTTCTCTTGCACCTATCCTAAAACAATAGCCGCAATGTGTACAAACCTTTTCATCCCCTAAATTTTTACTGTAGATGGCTTTTTTACAATTTGGACACTTGGCCCACATATTATCTGGTACGTAGGGTTTGTTTACTTTATCTTGTGTATTTATCTCCCGATTAGGATTGATCCGAATATAGTTTTTCTTTTTAAATAACGCCATACCAATCCTCCTAACTAAACTTCTTTTTCAGGTTTCCAGGCTGGTAAAAAGGTCTCCTGTAAAAAGCTTGTATCATATTCCCCCGAAATGACAGCTGGATGTGCAATTAAATCAAGTTGAAATTCTTGATTGGTTACGACACCATCTGTGACTAGCTCTTCTAGAGCGCGTTGCATTTTTACTAGTGCTTCTAGACGATCACTGCCATGGACAATTACCTTAGCTATCATTGAGTCATAAAACGGTGGAATCGTATAGCCATTATAGACGGCACTATCGACACGTAAGCCAAGACCTCCAGCTGGCAACAAGAGATTCTGAATTGTGCCAGGCGAAGGAGCAAAATGAAATGCTGGGTTTTCGGCGTTAATGCGACATTCAATGGCATGCCCTGTAACTTGAATATCTTTTTGTTGATATTTTAAAGGTTCGCCAAAAGCAATTTCTATTTGTGCTTTGACCAAATCAACCCCTGTAACCATCTCTGTCACAGGATGCTCTACTTGAATTCTAGTATTCATTTCCATGAAATAAAACGAACCTGTTTGGTCCATTAAGAACTCAATTGTTCCAGCATTTTCATACTTAACCGCTTTTGCTGCCCGAACAGCGGCTGCGCCAATTTCTTTGCGCGTTTCATCTGAAAGAGCAATGGATGGAGACTCTTCCAAAACTTTTTGATTATTTCGTTGCAAAGAGCAATCACGTTCCCCTAAATGAATAACATTTCCAAAAGAGTCACCTAGAATTTGGACTTCAATATGACGAGCTGGGTAAATAATCTTTTCTAGATACATTTGCCCATCACCAAAGGCAGCAAGTGCTTCTTGTTGCGCTGATGTAAATTGTTCTGGCAATTTTTCTGGAGAAAGTATTTTACGGATCCCTTTTCCACCACCACCAGCAGAGGCTTTTAGCATCACTGGATAGCCCAGAGTAG
This sequence comes from Vagococcus entomophilus, assembly GCF_003987595.1. NCBI lineage: Bacteria > Bacillati > Bacillota > Bacilli > Lactobacillales > Enterococcaceae > Vagococcus > Vagococcus entomophilus. Next base: position 715,436 of record NZ_NGJZ01000001.1, read on the forward strand.
CGGCCACTGTTAAAGCTTCCTCAACCGTTTTGACTGGGCCATCGCTTCCTGGAATGACTGGAACATTCGCTTCAATCATCAATTTGCGTGCATTCACCTTATTTCCCATCTCATCAATGGTCTCAGGTCGTGGCCCGATAAACTTGACATTACACTCCTCGCACATTGTTGCAAATGTCGAGTTTTCTGATAGGAAACCAAAACCAGGATGAATGGCCTCAGCATTTGTCACAATAGCAGCACTTAAAACATGTTGCATGTTTAAATAAGAATCTGTAGCTTTGGCTGGTCCAATACAAATCGCCTCATCTGCTAATTGAGTATGTAAGGCCTCTCTATCAGCAGTTGAAAAAACAGCGACTGTCCGGATGCCTAATTCGCGACATGCTCGAATGATTCGAACAGCTATTTCTCCTCTGTTTGCTACCAATATTTTATTAAACATATTTCTACACTCCAATGATAAATGTCATTAATGCCTCACATACTTTTTTATCTTCTACCCAAGCGGTTGCTTTTCCAACACCGATATTACGTTTTTGTTTGATAATTTCCATTTCTAAACGCAGTACATCTCCTGGGACTACTTTTTGACGGAATTTTACTTTATCGATGCCACCTAGATAGCCTGTTTTCCCTTCAAATTCTGGGGTTTTTAGCAAAGGAATAGAGCCTGTTTGTGCTAGAGCTTCTAAAATTAAAACGCCTGGCATAACAGGTTCTCCTGGGAAATGTCCTGGGAAAAAGTGTTCGTTGTAAGTAACGTTTTTAATCGCCACAACACGCTTTCCTGGCTCAAGTTCAATCACTTTATCGACCATCATGATTGGGTAACGGTTTGGAATAATTTCCATAATTTCATTAACATTTAATTGCATTTCTTTCTCCTCCTAATCGATACGGAACAACGGCTGACCGTATTCAACAACTTCTTCATTTTCAACTAAAATTTCCGTAACAGTTCCTGCTAGGTCACTTGTAATCTCATTCATTAATTTCATTGCTTCAACAATGCAAAGTGTTTCTCCCACTGCTACTTTATCGCCTACTTTTTTAAACGCTGGCTTTTCTGGGGCACTACTCAAATACACCACTCCGACAATTGGTGAATCCACAGTCTTACCCGATGGCGTACTTGACTCGCTTGTTTCTTCTTGCTTACTAGCAAAAGCTTGGGTCTCAGCTGTTGGCGCCACAGGAGCATTCGTTGGTGCTGTACTCAGTGGACCACTTTGAGGACTAGTAGCAGGAGTCGTTGGCGCAAAGCCTTCATTTTTGCTCAAATGAAGTTCAACATTGTCAATGGTTAAGTCTAATGTTTTAACCGTTGAAGTGTCAAACTGAGCTAATAAATCTTTCACTTCTGAAACATTCATTTTTACTTAGCCTCCCACTTTTTAAAGCAAATAACTGCATTATGTCCACCAAATCCCATGGAATTACTTAGTGCATAATTTACTTTTTGAGCACGTCCCACTTTTGGTACATAATCTAAGTCACAATCTTCACTCGTTTCTTCAAGTCCCGCGGTTGGCGGAACAAAGTCATCTTGAATTGCTCCCACACAAGCCATTGCTTCTACAGCACCAGCTGCACCTAATAAATGTCCGGTCATACTCTTAGTACTTGAAATTGCAATGTTATAAGCTTGATCACCAAAAGCGTATTTAATCGCTGCGGTTTCTGCACCATCATTTGGTGGTGTACTTGTCCCATGTGCATTAATGTAGTCTACTTGTTCAGGCGTGATTCCCGCTTCAGCCATCGCTTGTTGCATGGCTTTTCCAGCACCAGAACCATCCGGAGTTGGACTTGTCATATGGTATGCATCACTCGTTGAGCCATATCCCACTACTTCACCATAAATCTTAGCGCCACGTGCTAAAGCGTGTTCCAATTCTTCTAGTACAAGAATTCCACCGCCTTCTCCCATTACAAAACCATTACGCTCTTTGTCAAATGGAATAGAGGCTCTTAGTGGATCAGTAGCTTCGCTAAGTGCGGTCAATGCAGCAAATCCAGAAATACCGATTTCACAAACAGTTGCTTCTGCACCACCAGCTAAAATTACATCAGAGTAGCCATGTTTGATATTGCGGTATGCTTCCCCAATCGCATTATTTCCAGAAGCACATGCTGTGACAATACACGTACAAATTCCTTTTGCTCCAACACGCATCGCAATATTTCCTGCAGCCATATTGCTAATCGCCATTGGGACAAAGAACGGAGCTACACGTTTAGGACCACGATCATGCATTTTGATGACTTGTTCTTGAATTGTATTCATTCCGCCAATTCCAGAGCTAACCATTACGCCAAAACGATCCACGTCGATTTTTTCTGTATCCAGTTGACTATCTGTTACAGCTTGTACTGCAGCCGCAACACCATATTGTGAAAATAGATCCAAGCGTTTTGTTGCTTTTTTCTCCATGTATAGAGTTGGTTCAAAATCTTTGACTTCTGCTGCAACAGTAATGCCTGTTTCTGAGGCATCAAATTTAGCAATTGGCGCAATCCCTACATTTCCTGCTTTAATATTTTCCCAGTATTCAGCAGCTGTGTTTCCTAATGGGGTAATCGCCCCTTGACCTGTAATTACGACTCTTTTCATGATATCCTCCTTATCCGTTCATAACCATTCCGCCATCAACATTTAGTACTTGGCCTGTAATGTAACGGTTTTTAGCTAGAAAAACTGCTGTTTGGGCAACATCTGCAACTGTTCCGAATTTTTTAAGCGGAATTTGTTGTTTAGCTGCATCTTTGACTTTTTCGCTTAATACTTCTGTCATGTCGGTATCAATGAAGCCGGGCGCAATCGCATTACACGTAATCCCTCTTGCTGCTAATTCTCTTGCAGTTGATTTTGTTAAACCAATTACTCCTGCTTTACTTGCAGCATAGTTTGCCTGACCAGCATTTCCGATTAGACCACTTACGCTAGACATATTAATAATCGTACCTGATTTTTGTTTCAACATCACACTACTTGCTTGTTGAATGGTGTTGAATGTTCCTTTTAGATTGACATTGATTACTTGCTCAAAATCAGACTCTGTCATGCGCATAATTAATTTATCATTGGTGATTCCCGCATTGTTTACCAACACATCGACACTACCAAATGTTTCTTTTGCTTCTGAAATCAGTTTCTTTGCTTGGTCAAAATACTGAACATCTGCAGCTACAAAATGGGTCTTAACACCGTGACTTTCAATTTCTTGAATGAGTTCTTTTGAGGGCTCTTTACGTCCATTAAGAACAATATTTGCTCCTTCTTTAGCAAACGCTAGCGCAATCTCTTTTCCGATTCCCCTTGAACTTCCTGTTACAATAACTGTTTTTTCTTTCAACATTGATATCGCCTCCTTCTAATTTTCCTCATCAATATGAGCTATTTTTCGGATTTTTTCTAACGTTTTAAGATTTTCTACATTTTGAACGGTTACTTCTCGGCTAATTTTTTTTATAAACGCCGAAAGAGAACGCCCTGGTCCAACCTCTATAAACGTATCTATCCCCGATTCAATCATTGTTTCAACACTATCTTCCCAATAAACAGGTGATTTGACTTGTGCCACAAGTGTTGGAATAATCTCTGATTTAGTAGGAATTACTTTTCCAGTTAGATTAGTTATTACTGGAACTTTCATTTCTTCAATGTGTACCTCTTTAAGAGCTTGTTCTAACTTCACCGCTGCTGGTTCTAAAAGCGAGGTATGGAACGGTCCACTTACATTTAAGCGAATCACTCGCTTTGCTCCCAATTCTTCTAAGAGTTTTTCGGCTTTTTCTACCGCAGTAACCTCTCCAGCAATGACGATTTGACCTGGCATATTGTAATTTGCTGGAACAACAATCCCTGCTGCACTTGCTTTTTGGCATGCCTCTTGTACGTCTTGACGGGATAGTCCCATTACCGCAGACATGGCACCTTTTCCAGCAGGAACTGCCTCTGTCATATATCTTCCGCGTTTTTGGACTAACTGAACTGCTTCGGTAAAATTCAAAGCCCCGCTTGCAACAAGAGCTGTATATTCGCCCAAACTTAAGCCTGCAACCATTTTCGGTTTTATGCCTAGACCGTTTAAAATTTCCAATATTGCAACAGAAACAGTTAGAATAGCAGGTTGAGTATACTCAGTTAAATTTAATTGCTCATTCTCAGTAAAACAAAGTTTTGGCATATCATAACCAACTGCTTCAGAAGCTTGGTCAAAAATTGCACGACATTCAGGAAATTGCTCATACAATTCTTTTCCCATTCCAACATATTGTGCACCTTGACCGCTGAATACAAATGCGTAATTCATTGTCTTCACTCCTTTGCTCCTTGCCATTTTGTATTTACATTTTTCATTGTTTCAAAACACTGAGCCATAATTTCTTCAATAATTTCTTGACAGGATTGCCCTTCTTTATTTACAAGACCAGCAATTTGTCCCGACATCATCGAACTATTTTTAGTGTCTCCATCAACAACTGCACGTTTTAGTGCACCTTTTCCTAGCTCTTCTAGTCGTTGCCAATTCGGCTCTTTTTTCCCTGCCTCTTCACGCTCAATTTTTTCATACTCACGCGTCAATTTGTTACGTAAACCGCGAACAGGATGACCAGTTGTAAGACCTGTAACGGTCGTGTCAATATCACGAGCTTTGAGCACCGCTTTTTTAAAGTTAGCATGAATAGTCGATTCATTTGCAACTAAAAATCTTGTTCCAATTTGGACCGCATCAATTCCAAGCATCAAAGCAGCAGCCATCCCACGACCATCCCCGATACCTCCGGCAGCAATAACCGGAATACTTACCGCATCGACAACTTGCGGTACGAGGGCTAAAGTGGTGGCTTTCCCGATATGTCCGCCACCTTCCATTCCTTCTACGACAATTGCATCTGCACCGTCTTTTTCCATCCGTCTTGCTAATGCAACTGAGGCTACTACAGGAATGACGATGATTCCAGCTTCTTTAAATTTTTTCATATATTTACCAGGAGAACCTGCCCCTGTTGTAATCACCTTGATACCCTCTTCGCAGACTAAATCAACGATATCTTCCACATGTGGAGACATTAGCATGATATTCACCCCAAATGGCTTGTCCGTAAGGTTTTTGGCTTTTTTAATTTGCTCTAAAACCACCTCTTTTGGAGCATGGCCAGAAGCGATAATACCGAGTCCTCCAGCGTTGGAAACGGCACTGGCTAAATTTGCTTCTGCGACCCACGCCATCGCCCCTTGAAAAATGGGATACTTGATGTCTAACATTTCACATATCTCTGCACGCATGTAATTTCCTCTTTCTTAACAAAAAGCTTTTTAGAAAAAAAGGTAGCTTTCAAAGCTGAAAAACAGCTTTTAGGCTACACTTTCTTGATATTCGCTGTTTTATTTTTCTGCAAGTTGTTTGTCAACAAATGCGACTAAATCCCCAACAGTATTTAATCCTTCTTCTGTTTCGATTTTTACATCAAATTCATCTTCAATGTCGTTAATGATTTGGAATAAGTCTAAGCTATCAGCGTCTAACTCTTCTTTAAAATTAGTTGTTAATTGTACTTCCTCTTCTTCTTTTCCTAATTGATCCACGATAATTTCTTGTACTTTTTCAAATGTTGTCATTCTATATTCCTCCAAAAATTTATTTTCTTCCATTTATTATTAACAGCTTCGCTTACAGTGACAAGAGTATACTTCCCCAAGTCAAGCCTCCGCCAAAGCCAGTCAACACGATTTTTTGTTTACTTCCTAATGTCAAGGTGCCATTTTCAATACTCTCATCTAATAAGATGGGGATTGTTGCAGCAGATGTATTGCCGTACTGAGCGATATTTGTTAAAAACTTCTCTCTTGGAATTTTGGCTTTTTTGGCCATTCCGTCTAAAATCCGGATATTTGCTTGATGCGGAACAATAAAATCTAGCTCTTCCTTTGAAAGATTTGCTTGCTCTAATACTTCTAAAATACTTTTTGTTGCATCACGTAGAGCAAAATCAAAGATTTCACGACCGTCCATACTCAGATAAGAGAGTTCTTCTTTGGTTAGGCAAGCATTTTGAGCAAATGGCGCTTTCCTGCTTACTTTGCCAGAAGTTAAGTGTTCTCCACGCGTACCATCTGCACGCAGTACTTCTGCAATAAATTGTGACTCATTCTGACTTGCCTCTAGCATAACACCACCTGCACCGTCCCCGAAAAGTACTGCTGTAGATCGGTCTTTCCAGTTGACAGCTTTTGAAAGAACTTCTCCTCCAATGACAATCCCTTTTTGGTATCCGCCCGATTTGATTAGCTTTTCAGCAGTTGCAAGAGCGTAAACAAATCCTGAACATGCAGCACTTATATCAAAGCAAAAAGCATTTTTAGCGCCAATATTCCCTTGAACCAAACAAGCGGTTGAAGGAGTGGCATAATCAGGTGTCATGGTAGCGACAATAATAAAATCAAGCGTTTCTGCTAAATAATGACTTTTTTCAAGTAGCTTTTTAGCTACCTCCGTACACAAGTCGGATGTATCTTGCATATCTGCAATTCTTCTCGCTTTGATTCCTGTTCTAGAAGTAATCCATTCATCACTTGTGTCCATAATTTGGGCCAAATCGTGATTGGTGACACTGTGTTCAGGCACGTATTTTGCTGTTTGAGTGATCCGAACATTACGTTCCATGAACCAACCTCATCTCTTTTTCGTTATTATTCCAAATGATTAGGTAATACTTTTTATTAGAAATTCATGTAAATTATTTAGTCCTTTGATTAATGCTTGCGTTTCAGAATCGTCCATGTCCTTTAGTGCAGCATGCACCATTCCCTTATGGAAATAATCGTGGACACGGTAAACTAAACGTCCTCGGTTCGTTAATATCAGCTGAACCACTCGTCGGTCTTTGTCACTCCGTTTTCTTTCAACATAACCTTTTTTCACTAAATTATTAATGGCCACAGTAAGAGTTCCTACTGTCACAGACAAAATCTTTGCAACCTCAGACGTCGTTTTGTGTTCATGCAAACCAATTGCTTCTATAGTGTGCATTTCCGTAATAGATAAATCATTAAACTGACTTTTCTTTAGCTCTGATTCCTCTATTGTAAGAATATCATTAAACACTGTTACAAGATAATCGTTGATAATTGTTAAGTTGTCTGATTTCATAAAGTCTGCCTTCCCAAATTTACTTTGAATATCAAATCATTTGATGTTCAAACTATATCTTTTTTTTGATTTAATTGCAACCCTTTTTTTCATTTTTAACCAATTAAATAACACGAATATATAATCATATGTTTTTAAATAAAGTTTTATCTATTATAAAAAAACAGGTTAAATGCTTTGTTTATCAAACTATTTTATTTCTGTGCACTATTTTATAAACGTTTTTGATTGTTTTTGATTGTTTTTGACTTATTTTTATGGTAGTATCTTTCATGTGAGGAGGTTTGGAAATGCTTACAGATGAAAGAAAAAATTTTATTTTGAGACAATTAGCCGAAAAAGAAATTATTAAATCTCAAGAATTGGTAAGCATTTTAAACGCTTCTGAATCAACGATTCGTAGAGATTTAAAAGAATTAGAAGAAGATGGATTTCTTGAGAGAATTCATGGTGGTGCCAAAAAAAGAAATACGCTGAGCTACGAGCAGGATATGAATGAAAAATCCTCCAAAAACATCAGCGAAAAGCAAAAAGTAGCACAATATGCCGCTTCTCTCATTAAGAAATCTGAGGTTATCTATTTAGACGCTGGAACAACGACCTATGAAATGATTCCTTATTTGGAAGGGAAAAAGATTTCTGTTGTGACAAACTCTATCTACCACGCTTCTGCCTTAGCTGATTTAAATATTCCTACTATAGTAATTGGTGGCTCGATTAAGATGTCAACCAAGGCCATTTTGGGTAGCTTTAGTATGAAACAATTAGAGCAATTTCGGTTTAATCGTGCTTTTCTGGGGGTTAACGGAATTCATTCGGTTTTTGGCTTCACTACTCCCGACCCTGAGGAGGCTGCGATGAAAGAAACTGCGATGTGTCAATCTGAAGTCAGTTACTTTTTGGGTGATCACACAAAATTTAATACGGTCTCTTTTACTAAAATTGCCTCGATTGAAAAAGCAAGTATTCTTACTGATTATTGCCCTATGGAATCGTTGAAACTAATCAAAAAAAGAACAAAAATCAAGGAGGTTGTCAAATGATTTACACAGTAACACTAAACCCATCAATCGATTATATTGTACATGTCGATAAGCTTGAAATTGGTGGATTAAACCGTATGAAGCAAGATTTTAAACTACCCGGTGGAAAAGGTTTGAATGTTTCAAGAATTTTAAAACGACTTGATGGTCAAACAACAGCACTAGGTTTCTTAGGTGGTTTCACTGGAGATTTCATCGGAAAATGGATTGAGCAAGAAGGAATTATAAATGAGTTTACTTCTATTAAAGAAGATACTCGAATCAATGTAAAATTAAAAGCTGGAGAAGAAACCGAAATCAACGGTTTAGGCCCAGTCGTATCTGATACTGAAATAACTGACTTGAAAGAAAAGTTAGCACACATCACAAGTGAGGATATCGTTGTTCTCTCTGGGAGCATGGCCCCTTCTCTTCCAAGTGATTTTTATGAATCTTTAATCACAATTATTAAAGCAAAAGGTGCTGACTTTATCATTGATACAACTGGTAAAGCACTATTAGAAGCAATTCCACACCAACCATTATTGATTAAACCAAACAATCATGAATTGGCTGAATTATTCCAAACTAGTTTTTCTAAGACTGAGGATATGTTTCCATATGGGGAACAGTTACTTAAAAATGGGGCCAAACATGTGTTGATTTCTCTTGGTGGGGATGGCTCAATTCTCTTTACTAAAGATGGAATCTATCAAGCTAATGTACCAAAAGGAACGCTTAAGAATTCTGTTGGCTCTGGTGACTCAATGATTGCTGGGTTTGTTGGTCAATTCGAAAAAACAAAAGACCCACTTGAAGCGTTTAAGTACGGCGTAGCATGCGGTAGCGCAACTGCCTTTTCTGATGATTTAGCAACTGCTGAAAAAATCCGTTCGCTTATTCCTGAAGTTCAAATTAAAAAAGTAAAATAATCTCAAGAAGGAGAGAAAAAAAATGAATATTAAAGACTTGCTTGTCAAAGATGTCATGATCATGGATTTACAAGCAACAACAAAATCCGCTGCGATTGATGAGATGGTTCAAAAGATGTATGATGGTGGTCGCATCAGTGATATCGATACATATAAAAAAGGCATTCTTGCTCGTGAAGCACAAACCTCTACTGGTCTTGGCGATGGAATCGCGATGCCTCATGCGAAAAACAGCGCAGTTAAAGAAGCAACCGTTCTATTTGCCAAAAGCAACAAAGGTGTAGACTACGAAGCTTTAGATGGTCAACCTACTTATCTATTCTTTATGATTGCTGCTCCTGAGGGGGCAAATGATACTCATTTGCAAGCCCTTGCTGCCCTTTCTCGTTTGCTAATCGATCCTGATTTTGTTGGCAAACTAAAAGAAACAAAAACACCCGACGAAGTACAAGCGCTTTTTCAATCTGCTGAAGATGAAAAAGAAGCCGCTGAAAAAGCAGAAGAAGCTCAACAACCAGCAAGCTCTAAAGCAAATTCAGATCGTAAATTTGTGGTTGCGGTAACCGCTTGCCCAACAGGGATTGCACACACGTATATGGCTGAAGATTCTTTGAAGAAAAAAGCTGCTGAAATGGGCGTAGATATTCGTGTTGAAACAAATGGTTCTGATGGGGTACAACACCGTTTGACCGAAGACGAAATCAAACGAGCTGATGGCGTTATCGTTGCAGCAGATAAAGCAGTTGAAATGCCACGTTTTGATGGCAAACCACTTCTCAATCGTCCTGTTAGTGACGGAATCAGAAAAACAGAAGAACTCATTACGAAAGCTATGAATGGTGATGCCCCTATTTACCATAATACGAAAGGTGCTGACTCTTCTGCTGAATCAGATGAATCAACAAGTGGCTCAACTTGGTCTCGCATCTACAAACACCTAATGAATGGTGTTAGTAATATGCTTCCTTTTGTAATTGGTGGTGGGATTGCACTGGCACTATCCTTTATGATTGACCAATTTATGGGTGTTCCTCATAGCCAATTATCAAACCTAGGTCATTATCACCAAATACCAGGATATTTCAACACGATTGGTAATGCTGCATTTGGGTTTATGTTGCCAATACTAGCTGGTTATATTGCTTCAAGTATCGCAGATCGTCCTGGTCTTGTTGCTGGATTCCTTGCTGGAGCAGTCGCTTCAACCGGTGGGGCTGGCTTCTTAGGTGCTTTAATCGGTGGGTTCCTTGCTGGTTATGTTATGGTCTTTTTGAAGAAACTATTCAAAGGACTACCAAAATCTTTAGACGGTATTCGCACCATCTTGTTCTATCCAGTATTTGGTGTACTGATTACTGGTTTCCTAATGTTATTGGTTAACGTTCCAATGAAAGCTATCAACACTGGTTTGAATGACTTCCTAAGTAGTATGTCTGGCACAAATGCTGCTCTACTTGGCGCACTTCTTGCTGGTATGATGTCAATCGATTTGGGTGGCCCAGTAAACAAAGCTGCTTATGTATTTGGTACTGGAACACTTGCTGCTACAGTTGCAACTGGTGGTAGTACAGTTATGGCTTCGGTTATGGCTGGTGGGATGGTTCCCCCTCTTGCAATCTTTATTTCTTCTTTACTATTCAAAAATAAATTTACACATGAAGAACATCAAGCAGGACTTTCAAACTTAATCATGGGTGCTTCCTTTATCACAGAAGGTGCGATTCCATTTGCAGCTTCCGACCCTCTACATGTTATTCCTAGTTTTGTAGTTGGTTCTGCATTAACTGGTGGTTTGGTTGGTGCAATGAATATTAAATTAATGGCGCCACACGGTGGAATCTTCGTGATCTTCTTAGTAAGCAAACCATTACTTTACTTATTATTTATCGTCATCGGTGCAATTGTTGGTGGGATTATTTTAGGACTTATGAGAAAAACACCAACAGCTAAATAGCTTTTTAAAAACCTATTCTTTTCCAAGAATAGGTTTTTATTGACATACATTATAAGTACACTTATAATGTATGTACATACAATTAAGGAGGACAAATTTTATGAAATTTAATTTTGAACTTACCATTAACTGCTCTGCAAAAAGAGTGTGGTCTTTTTATGAGGATATCAAAAAATGGTATACATGGGAAGACGAGTTACAGGACATCCAGTTAGAGGGGAGCTTTTCACAAGGAAGTGCTGGGAGTATGACATTTACAGGGATGCCTCCACTTACATTTGAGTTGATTTCAGTAATAAAAGAGCAAAAATTCTGTGACAAAACTAGTATTCCTAAGATTGGCGACTTGTATTTTGATCACCAAATAAAAACCTGCGATGCCGGTGTACTAGTACAACATTCTGTTGCCTTAGAAAATGCTGAAATTTCGAAACAAAATATCGCATTCTTAAATAATATTTTTAAAGATGTTCCCCATTCTATGTTAAAACTAAAGGAAGCATGTGAAAATGTCTAACTCTTTCCCTTCCAAATTTGCTAAAAATTCAGAAGCATCTACTGGATTTCTGTTTATCAAGACGTATAATTTATGGCATACACGTATCAAAGCAGAATTGTCACAGCTTGACTTGACTCATCCGCAATTCGTTGCCCTCACTACTCTCGCCTATCTCCTTGAGCATCAAGAAGAAGTCAACCAACGAATGGTGGCTGACTTGGCAGAAATCGATGTCATGACGCTCTCTCAAATTGTCCGCTTACTTGTACAAAAGGCATATATTGAAAAAACAGTTTCAAGACTAGATCCACGAGCAAATGCCCTCTCTTTGACGTCCCTAGGCTATGAAAAAATTCAAAAAGCTGTTCCAGTTGTCGAAAAATTAGATGCACAATTTTTTGGCTTGTTAGGAAGTAAACAAGAAACATTTAGGGAATCACTAAAGCTACTAGTTACTCAAAAAAAGGAGCAAACAAAATGAACGCTACCCGCTACTGGATTGGAGTGGCCTCCTATGATCATGTTTCTACTGGCGTCAAGCAACAATTTTGTCAAGTTTGCCATGGAAAAAGCACACCCCTAAATCGAATGAATACTGGTGATTGGCTTATTTATTACAGTCCAAAATATCATTTTAAAGATTCGGAGCCCTACCAACATTTTACAGCTTTAGGGCAAATCCTAGATGCTGCTGCGTATCAAGTAGAAATGGCGCCTCATTTCCTCCCCTTTCGAAGAGACGTCCGGTACCGAAAAAATATTACACCGCTTGCTTTATCTTTCGTACAACAACATCCTTTGTGGTCAGAGTATCAGAGTCGTCTGAGATTTGGGCATTTTGAAATCCCTCATGAACTCTTTGCCTTGATTGGAAAAGAACTGACAAAATACAAGTAAAAATCGAAGACAATCACACTCAACCTCAAATTTTCAAAAGAGTAGGATTGTTTTCGATTTTATTCTTTAATTGCTATAAATTTAATTGAATCAAATTGTACGGAAGCTTGCTCAATCCAAATTTTAACGTCATCGTATCCTGTGATTTTTCCTTCTATAAAAGGCGCTGCTCCCCTCTCGGCATTTAATTCATTGGTTTGTAAGACGATTTCCTTATTTTTTATTATCGCTAAATCCATCACTTCGCAAATTTGATGAAAACTCATCTCATTTTTTCGTTCAAAGCGCTTTTTTTTCTGCTGAACATTTGTATGGAGCGCACGAGTATGCTCAGATAAATACATCCCCATCCATTTTATGCTGCCACGATCAATGTACGTTTCGTTAAACCGATTTAGTATCATCTTCTTTGACTTCCTCCCCTGCTAGATGCCCACCCACAAGCTTACTGCGCTGAATACTTGTTGCCCCATCCATCAAACTATGCGCATGTAACAATGAAGTAAAGCCAAAGCGCGCTCTCAAAGTATCTATTGTGTGATCTAAATGTTGCGCTCTCAAACTATTTTCAGGGTCTTCAAAAATAGTTAATTGTGTCACATTGCTGGTTGTCAATTTGGAACAAGAGACAGAAATACTTCTAACCCCTTCTCCTTGGTAATATCTATTAAATAACTCAATTATCTCGTGCACTATTTTTTTCGTCTGATTAGTTGTATCTATGCTCATCTGCCTATGAAATCCACCACTAATTTCGTGATAGGCTGTTCCGATTCCAAGACTAACACAAGAAGTTTGTAAACCTTGTGCTCTGAGACGTGTTGTCAGCTGTTCGCTCATTTCTTGTAAAACAATTTCGATTTCACGCTTAGTATGATAATCTTTTGGTAAAATTTGTGAAAGTCCTATTGTTTTTTCTTTTGGGTGATGCCGTTTTTGTATGTCACTACGATCGATCCCCCAAGCGTGAGCATAATATTGTAAGCCCATCACACCGAATTCACGCTTTAGCACATGAGGATCACTGTGCGCGAGATCATAGATAGAATTGATTCCTAAGTAATCTAACCGTTTAGCTGTTCGCTTATTTATCCCCCAAAAATCAGTAATAGGATGAATCTTCCAAACCTTTCGCTTTACATCAGCGTAACGCCATTCTGCTTTAAAATCTGTGGCACACTTGGCTTCATTATCTAAGGCTAGTTTGGCCAGTAACATATTGTCCCCAATACCTACCGTTGTGTATAAGCCTAGCTTATGATAAATTTTTCTTTGAATGTGGCGTGCCAGTTGATAGGCATTTTCTTGATATAATTTTTTGACAGCATCCACTCTCAAAAAAGCTTCATCAATCGAATAGACTAGTATATCTTCATCCGAGGCAAACTCTCGAAAAATATCAAGAATTTCAAGATTTTTCTTGATATATAGGCTCATCCTTGGAGGAACAACTAAAAGTTTTGGGTGATCTGGAATTTCAAACCGTCTGGAAACATTTGAAATCCCGAGCACTTTTTTTGCCATAGGACTTGCCGATAATGTCAGTCCGCCGGCATTTTCAGCATTAGACATGACAACTAGCATGGTTTGCATCGGATTTAGCCCTCGCGCTACACATTCGACAGACGCATAAAAACTTTTTACATCAATGCATAATATATCTAGATGTGGTTCTTTTGAATAATCCATATACATTTCCATCTTTTCACCACCTGTACGTTACCAAATAATTATACGAACACTTGTTCTATATGTCAAGATTATTTCCTTTATCCATATAAAACGAGACCTACAAACGACTTATCAAAAGAACACAATTAAAAAGACTTTCCAAAGAAACGGAGCGTACTTTGAAAAGCCTTTTTAGTCAACCTCTGTGTTTGTAGAAGGTATTTAATCTTTTTAGTTTTTTGTTCTTTTTTTCCAAAACAAAAGTAACCCCAGTAGGAACAATGCTCCACCAAGTGAAGTAATGGTTAAATTTTGTTTACTTTCCCCTGTTTTTGGTAGTGCATTTTTATTATCTGTTGCACGTTTCGCTTCAGCGTTTCCACTCGCAGTATCTGAGGTTGTCACATTCGCTTTATTTTTTTGATAAATGACTGTCTTTTCCTGAGAAAGAGTGGTAAATCTTCCTTCTTGTCCGCCAATAATCCGGTCGAATTGATAGCCTTCAATCGTTAGTAAATGTGAATTCAAGGAAAAAGCTTCCCCAATCTTCCCCTGCAATATGCGATCATCATGGAGACGGTTCCCATCCTTATCTACATAATGAATCGTTACTTGCCCACTAGATTCCAAACCAGCTTCATAAAGATGTGTAATAACCGTAGTGGTAGGTGCAAAGGTCCCTACTACTACTCCGGATGTAGCAACAAAGTGATACCCCTCAATCAAAATGTTGGAGCCTTTGACATTATAAGGTTGACCAACCTTTCCTTTTATAACTAAGGAATCGCGGATTTTTTTACCTTTTGAATCAATATATCTAACTTGGACTTCTCCTGTTTGTTCTCCTGTTGCTTTCTTGTAAGTATAGAGTACCAAGTGGTTTTCCTTGCCAAATGTTCCTTTGAGTGTACCTGAGCTTCCAATTAGGTTATAGTCACCGATTGTTTCTAATTTATAAGCAGAAGTCGAAACATCATAGCTTTCTTCTGATGCGCCACTGATCAATTTATCCGCTGCAATTGTTTCACCATTTTGGTCCACATATCGAATGGTCACACTTCCTGTTGTTTTTTTTATAAACTGTGCCGTAAAAATTTGATCATTTGTGAGCGAATCGTTTGCCTCTAGCAGCTTGGGCGACCACCCAGCAAATTCATACCCAGCATCCGCTTTGGGTGTTGGGATAGCAATCGTCGAATCTTTCCACTTCGTTCCATAATTCACCGAAGTCGTAATCGCATGATCACCGTAATCAAGCGTCCCATTTTCCCCAGGTACAAAGCTAATATTTACTTTTTTATCTTCCCAAACAGCATACAGATCAATATCGGAAGAACCTACTGGAACAGCAACTTCCCCTAAAGAGTAATCTTTTGCCCCGTTCTTCTCCTTACTCCAACCAACTAAAGTCTTGTCCGCACGTTTAAAGATTGCGCCTTTAACCACAACAGTTGATTGCTTAATTGCATCTTGTATCACGTCTTCTGGATGATTAGGATAATCACCCGCATGATACACAATATGAACAAGGTCTTCCTTAGAGGCATAAACAGCTGTTAGCGTGATATTGCCACGAACCTGTACATAATCCCCTGGATAATAAACCGTATTGTCTTGATCGACTTTCCAACCAATAAATACTTTTCCTTCTGGCGGCTGTATGCCTGTGCTATCTTGAACTAGTGCTTTTGTGGTTAAGTTATAAGCATTGTTGTCTAAGGGAACATCACCGTCTCCTTCGCCAAAATCATACGACACATAAAAACCATCTGTAATCCACTTGGCATATAAATCAATATTTTTCGTAATCGGAATCGTATCCGAAAATTCAAAACTAGAAGAGCCTAACTGCCAATACCAACCATCAAACAGTCCTTTTCCCTCGACATATGTCTGACCACGTACATAGTCACTTGGAAAATGAATGTATTCATTATTTTCATAACCCTGTTGCAATAGTTGCGTACCTTTTATAGAGTCAAAATAGCGAACAATATTTTTTGTCGACTCCCATTTTGCGAATAAAGTCAAATCCCCATCTGGCATTTTTAAACTGTTAAAATCAACTTTTTCTTTATAACTACTATCAAAGTACCAACCTGCAAATACATAGCCACTGCGGATAGGGTCATTGGGTGCCGTCAAATTTTCTTGATACTTTTTACTAGTTGTCTCTTCTTGTCCTTGTAAATCACCACCTTGGGTATTATAAGTCAACGTATGTTGATTCCTCAAATAATAGTAGCTCCCGTGTCTAGTGTCTGTCTCTTCTTTTGTATAAAAAGCAAAACCATAAAACTCATCTGGAATGTAGCGATTCGAGATAGAATTGTAGACTTGAGTATCAAAAAGTTGGTAGTAAGTCCCCGCATAGTTTTCACCAGTATCATCAAGTGACTCCATATAGATTTTCCTTACATTTTCTTGATTTCCATTGAGATAGTTCCCAATTAGAGTCATAGACTTTTGTCCATTTGTTGAGATTAAAGAGCTGGTGAGCGTCATGGGGTTTCCAGTTGTAACCGATCCTGCACTATCAGAGCTATCCGGATATTTCCAACCATGAAAGCTAGTAGCGCCACCTGCCACAACAGGAACTTCTGGCCAACGATCTTTAATGTCTTCTCCGTATTTCGCTTGAATACTATAGCGATTAAAATCTGTCCCTTTGTAGGTCTGCCCATTAGCAACCATTTCGGCGTTTGTATTATTGAGTTCAAAGTTTAGTTGGTAAATAGTTCGCTTATAATAAACATTAACAACGGTTTGTCCATTCCCTGATATTTGTTCAGGAGGACTAAATGCATACTCAGAGTATTTGAGTGCCGCTTGTCCTTGATTGTTAGCATTTTTTATACGATCTGCCAAAGATTGATTTATAGTAACGATATCCTCTGATTTAGCATCTTGCTTTACTGTAGACCAAGAAAAACTATAATTTGTCGGATCCGTTCCTGGATCTGATGCTAAGTTAGGCTTTTCTAACCAATACACAATGGTATATGTCGCGTTGACTGGTGTCCAAACTGCATACAATGTGGTGTCTTTTGTTATTGGAGTATCGAAACTATAAGCTTCCTTTCCATCTTTTTCTGTTGCCCAATGTGAAAAAGTATAGCCCGATCGACTTGGTTCTACTGGTTGGCTGGCAAGTGAGCCCTCTTTAACATACTCTGGGCTTATTTGAGTGCCTTCTGAAATAAATAAAACGGTTCTGCCAGGATTAAATTTAGGCACGAGTACTAAATTTTTAGAAAGAGTCGTATCCTCAAAATTTATCGGCGTTTGCGCTGTATCTCCTTCTTCATACCAATAAGAAAAATATTGACCTACAGGTGAAATAGGTTCAACACTACTTTTAGGAATGGTTTGCCCAGAAATCCCCGATTTGGAATCCACTATTTTTCCCGTCTGATCTTTATACTGAACCAGATACGTATTACTGAATCTGGCATAAAGAGTCATCGAGTTTTCAACAGGTCGGCTAAAATCAAATTGTTCCCCCTGTGTTGGGTCTGTAAACCAACCAACAAACGTCACTTGATCTCCACTGGGAGCAGGGCTTCCTGGATAAGAAACAGGGGTATTTTTAGCAACTTGAGTTTGACTAAATTTTTCTGTTTGATTGACAAAAGTCACCGTTAGCTTTTCGTCGCTTGATGCTTTTGGAGCATTTAATTGATTCTGACTGATTGAAGTTCCCACTTCAGAAACCGAAGACGTCGTTTCTAAGGGAGAGCTACTGCTAGACGATGCAGTAGTACTCGTTGTAGTACTTAGATTCTCTTTATTCGAATCCGTATTTTGAACTTCGTGACCTTTTTCAGTAGCATAGACATTGTATACAGGATCAACTAAAACCATGGAACAAACACTGATTAACATTAACCAAACAAACTTATTTTTCATCATTACTCCCCCAAAACAATTAAAATTAGTATTCCTTCATACTTTTAATTAATTCTACTATTAATGTTAGATTTTTCCAAATAATATGGACAGTTGTATTATTTTTAAAATTTATTATACTTTTTATGTAAGATATAAATTATATAAAAATTTAACGTGTAACTCTTTTTACTATCTTATCGCATCAAAACTATTTTTTATTAATCAACTAGTAAGACTTATCCCTTTACTAACTTTAAGTAAGTGGTATAATAAGCTTGTAAATTTATTTTAAAACAACTAGGAGGAATTATTTATGACAACAATTAGTATATTTGGTAAAGGAAATATGGGACAAGCAATTGGCAGTAATTTTTCTGACGCTGGGAATCAAGTAAGTTATGTAACACATGACTCTAAAAAAACAGAATTAGGTGAAATCGTTATATTCGCAGTTCCATATCCGGCTGTAAAAGAAGTTATCGCTGATTACAAACAAGAGCTAGCAGGGAAAATTATTATTGATATTACAAATCCTCTCGACTTTGATACTTTTGATCGCTTAGTCGTTCCAAGTGATAGCTCTGCAGCTGCCTTGTTTGCTACAGAACTTCCAGAATCAAAAGTTGTAAAAGGATTCAATACTACATTTGCTGCGACACTTACAAGTAAAAAAGTGTCAGGTGAACACCAAACAACCGTCTTACTTGCCTCAGATGATGCTGCTGCTAAAGAAACAATTAGCCAATCATTATCAGGAAGCGGTCTGAATGTTGTGGATGCAGGTGCTTTAAAACGCGCACGCGAATTGGAAGCGATAGGCTTTTTACAATTGACTCTTGCAGCAAGCGAAAAAATCAATTGGACTGGTGGGTTTGATCTTTTTAAATAAAATCCTCTTATAGAATTGTCCATTCAAACTTAAAGTGTGTAACAAAGAAGATTTTTTTCTTTGTTACACACTTTTTTGTTATTGGGAAAAGGTCAAGTTAGGGGTCCTACTCGCTTTTAATGATCAAATTTTTCCTCTTCTTGAATGTTCCAAACGATGAGTTATCTAATTTTCATCGTGCACTTTTTTATGTAAAGCCTTAACAAAATGACCTTTTAATATAAATACAAAATACTATAAAATATATAAGCATTTATATTTAAAAATAAAAAAGTAGTTAATGATATGAAGAAGAAAATAGGGATTCTGCTGGGAATCTTTGTTCTATTATTTAGCACTGGTTCACTGGCTGCAACCAGCCAACCTACGCTTAAATTAGAGCAACAAAAAGTCACGACAGACGCCAAGGGCAAAGCGATTATAAAAGGAAGCACCACGAGTAAAACTGAGGTTACAGCAGCTTCCAAAAAAGTCACTGTTAAAAATAATAAGTTTCGCTATATTATTTCGCTGAAAAATAACAAAAGTAAAACCATTAAACTCACTGCAACCAAAGGAAAAAATCAAACACACAAACAAGTAAAAGTGATTGCTTCTAAAGATTTTAAAAAAAAATTAGCACAAGAGGAAGCTCAGAGAAAAGAAGAAGCAACAGCTGCACTTATTTTAGCTGAGCGCACACCGACACGTGAGTATTATGCAGCCGCCGATTGCCAGATTAATACTTTATCTAGCAAACATTTGGAATTATCTGAACGCTTAGCCAAAGTAAAAGAAACAGTTGATAGGAATGAAAGAAACGCACAACAAACAGCTGAAGCAGAAAAAGCGGTGAGTGCAGCAGAAAAAAATCCTACAAATGATACGTATAACGCTGCCATCCAAGCAATTCAAGCCATTCCAGATGGTAACTCTGACTTAACTCAACGCGCGACATCCATCACAAATACTCTCAATGAAAACGAAAAAGAAGCACAAGAACAAGCAAATCGAGCAGCTGCGACTCAAAACTCACAGTCTTCTAGTGATGAACAACAGTATGTAGATGCAAATGGAAATGGGTTGATTAAAGGCTCCAGTGCAGGCATTTACCACATACCCGGAAGTACCTATTACAATCGGACAACCAAACCTGTTGCTTGGTTTAAAACCGTTTCTGAGGCCGTCAATGCTGGCTACCGAGCACCTGAGCGCTAACTAAAAAAGAAATAGATAACTTCTATTTCTTTTTTTTAATATTCTTGATAGACAACGATTGCTTTAAAAGTTGTTATGAGCCGCTAAAATTTCAGCTAGTGTTGCACCATGCCAAATCACATACTGAGTGTTTAGTGACAGCTACTGTATAAGAAATTTTTGTAATTTAGAAATTGCTCCCTGTAAAAATTGATCTGAACTGCTTTTTTTGCTAATAATTGCAACAATTCAGCTTTAGTATAGCCACCACATACAAGTGTCCGTCATTTTTTCGTTCGTACTTTCTCACTTTTTTCTTGTATCAACAGCAAGAAAAGATCATTTTAAACGCTAATTCATTCATTTTTTCCTGTCTTGGCACACCTTAGACAAAAGCCATAGTTTAATTAAAATGTTGACAGCTGGACTCAAAGCATGTATAGTTAGCTACATAACTGATTAACCAATTAAGAAAGGAGACACAGATGCGTTTTGACTATGAAGACTCTACCCCACTTTATTTGCAAGTGGCAAACCAAATTGAAGAATCAATCTTGACAGAAGCTTTTAAAGAAAATGAACAGATTCCCTCGACCACTGAGATTTCTAAAACGTTTAATATGAATCCAGCGACCGTACTAAAAGGGATGAATTTGCTTGTTGATAAACAGCTGATCGAAAAAAAACGCGGACGCGGAATGTTTGTGACAGCAGGAGCTCGAGAAAAAGTTCAGGCAGAACGCAAAATAAATTTTTTTCAGGAAAAAATCCAACCTGTTATTCGTGAAGCACAACAACTTAACGTATCAAAATCAGAACTTTTACTATTAATCGAAAGAGGGTATCAACGTGGCGAAAATTGAATTACTCAATATACAAAAAAAATATCGAAAAAAAATGGTGTTATCTGGTGTTAATTTATCATTTGAAGAAAATACCATCTATGGTCTCTTGGGACGTAATGGAGCTGGGAAAAGTACATTACTGAATATCGTCAACAATCGAACCTTCCCAACAAAGGGACAAGTCTTTTATCGGCAAAAAATCGTTGCTGATAAAACTATTTTACATACGGATTTCTTCTTAACTGGTGACCAAGACCTTTATCATAAAAATATGAAAGTGATGGAAATTTTTAAGTGGACTAAGGAATTTTACGGAGATTTTGATGATGAACTCAGTCAACAACTGTTGAAAAAATTCAAATTAAATCCAAAACAGAAGTTTTCTGCTCTTTCAACAGGTTATCGTTCAATCACAAAATTAATTGTTGCGTTGTGTGTCCCATGTAAATTTATATTTTTAGACGAACCTGTGTTAGGACTTGACGCTACCCACCGTGATCTTTTTTATAAGGAACTCATCCAAACCTATAGTGAGCGTCCAAGGACGTTTGTCATTTCTACTCATCTAATCGAAGAAATCACAGGGCTGCTTGAGAAAATTATTATTATTAACCACGGCAACGTTCTGTTAAATACTAGCTCTGAAGACTTACTAAAACGAGCAAAAATTATCCGTGGTGCCGAAGATAAAGTAAAAGAATTTTGTCAGACACTGTCGATTATCGGAAAAGAATCGTTAGGAAATTATGTCTCTTACTATACGTTGGATCCTCTACCAGATGTTCCGGTGCCAGACGAAATTGACATTGATTCTTGTGATTTGCAAAAGCTATTTATTCTTTTAACGACTGAGGAGGCAGAACAGATATGACCATCTATACCATGACAAAATTCAAATTAAAAAAATACATCCAGCATGCCGGTATTTTCTGGTTAACCATTGCGACCATGTCCATAGTTATTCCAGCAATATTATTTTTTTGTGCAGGAACTTCTGGTACTTCTAGCTTTAGTTTTGAAAATATAGAAATTTTACTCTTTTTCTTTATTGCTATGGTAAGCTCTAGCTTGTCGATACAGTATCTTCCCTTATTTTTTCAATATAATTTATCACGTAAAAGTCAATTTATTTCTTCGGTATTATCGGCCTTACTTGGTAGCACTTTGTTTTGCATAGCTTACTTTATTACTATAAATCTTACGCCACTTCTATCGAATGTTTCGATCAAAAGTGACCTTATCAACTTTTATAGCCATTATTTTTCTAATCATTTAGCAAATCAAGTACTGGTTTTTCTCTTATTTCTATCGATTAGTTATACTCTTTCTATTTTCATAATTGTATTTAGAACAACTTTATTGCTACTTTCAAAGCTACAAAAAATCATCTGCATTGTGATAATTATTGTGATTTCTCAGTTAGTTTCTCTCACATCTACTGATAGTCCTGCTACTTTCTCTCTTACGCTAGTCGAAGTTCTTAAGCATTTGATTGGCTATACTCAAAACGGACAAGAAGTGAGCTTGAATCCGCTAAATCCGGTTGTTTATTTATCCATTTTCACCCTCATCCTGATTGGTTGTTATTATTTCTTGATGAACAAGATCGAAATGCGTCACTTAATCAAAAACTAAAAAAGCGTGAGACAAAAGTTGTCATACTTTTGTCTCACGCTTTTTGGTCTACTCATATAAGATTTACAAACCACGCTTTTTTGCCTCTTCACGAAAAATTTGATATAGCTCTTCTTGCTGTTTAAGATAACTCTTATAGAAGATACCATTCAAAAAGATTGCCATCCATTTTCGCTTACGCTGCAAGCCATAGAAATCTCTATTTTTTAACAACTTTTTGTCCGAGAGTTTGTTTGCTCTTTTTCTCCAAGAATTAATGGTGAATTTTTGGAGGGTAGAAACAAAAGCAAATAACAACGCATAGACAATTACCACTAGTACTATCCCGAATCCGATTAACAATAAAGTTCTCATACCTAACCTCCTTTCCTCAATTAGGAATAATAGCATAAAAAGTGCTCAATAAAAACAATATTGTGTTATTTTTATCAAAATAAATAATTTTCTATTTGTTATCATGATAACAGACAAGAATAATGGCTGCGTATGAAGCTAAGTGGGGCGACTCAAACACGCAATAAAATAAAATTCACTTTATCTTCTTCCACCAGTTTAAATTCTCTTTCAACGATAGACAGTCCAATTCATATCTGACGAGAAGACTCGCTTTTGGGAGCAAAAAACGCTTTTTACGGTCCCTTGTAGAATTCACCTTATAATCTTGCAAAATAAACAGCTGTTACACTTAAGCTACGAGTGAACCCAAAGAAGGATAGCAGTCTAATCGAATCTGCTACTTGCATGATGTAATCGACTAATATACGACAAACTATTTCTTAACTATTCTTTTTTTAGTTTTGCTGTATTTACACAAAAGAAGCAGACTGAATTATAAATAAACACAGGCAAATTTTCCCCTTGAAATTGGTCAAAATAATGGTGGAACCTCTGATCTTCGACGTATTGTCTTGCAATACACTGAAATAGCTCAGTTGAGCATTCCATTAGCCTGTTTAAACAATCATATAAGCACTCAATTTCAGTTTGCACAACCATGTCGTTAATCGTACATCCCTGTTGTTGTGCTTTCGCTATATTATGAAAAATTTTTGTCATACTAGCGTTAATTTTTTCGTCCAAACGCTGTCTTTCTTTTTTATTTAGCTGATCACGTCTGTTGTTATAAGTTTGATAGCTTTCAGTTTCACCATAACGAATTGCAGCTTCTTTTTGATACTGTTGACTTAAAGGCTGTACGTTTGATTGATAGCTTTCAATTTCTAAGAAACTTTTTCCTGAAAGAAATGCATTTAAAGTTTTAATCGTGTCCCCTAATGATTGTTGTTTTTTCTTTAAAAGACTTTGTTGTTTTTTTAAGTAATCACGTTGTAAAGCGTCTGACAAACAGATTACTTCTTTAATTTCATTCAAAGACAAGCCTACGTTTTTAAAAAATAAAATCTTTTGTAATTTTTCTAAATCTTTTTGTGTGTAACTTCTGTAGCCATTTTCTTTTTTTTCTGGCACCAAAATTTCAGCCTCATCATAGTAATGTAGGGTTCTTTTAGACAGCCCCGTAATCTCACATATGTTTTGGACACTATATACTAATCCCAAAATTCTTTCACCTCTTTCAAAATTTCTTTTGCTGGCAGTATTGTTGCCTGAAAAATAGATTGTTGCGTTTTTTCCAAATAGTACTTTACCAAATAGTAACCTAGCGTATATCCTGCTGCGTAAGGCAGATCAACCTGTTCTCCACCTTGGATACGACTGATTTCATCCCCGTAAATATAAGGCAAAACAGCTTGCATCCCACTCAGGTTCAGTTTATCTTTCATTTTTGGCTTGATTCGTTTTTCGACAACTTCTAGTGTATTTTTCTTCACCCAAGGACCAATATATTGTGGTCCGAAAAGACTCTCTACAAAGTTTTCAGCTAATCCCTCTGCAATCATCCATTCTGCTAAAGTAACATCTTGTGACCACTTAATATACTGGTAGCGAATGTTATGATTCATCTCGTGTGCAATTACTGCCTGCAGTCGGTCCAAAGTTTTTTCGTTTGGAACCAAGCTAATCACCATATATCCTGGAATTCCTCCATCCCCTATCAAGCCTTCACTTAAAGCGAGTACTGTGCTATCCGCTCTGCCAAGCAAAAGCGTTAAATTGTAATGAGAAACAGGTGGTAGAATCCCTTCGTGAATATAGCTTTGATAAATCGTTTCTAGTAAATTTAAACTTTTTTCCCAAATTTTCTCTGAACAAATAGCGTTAATTTCCTCTAGCAGTGGTTCGCCAATTTTTTCTGGTAAGTAATGCATCATGCCTAGCATGCTGAAAACGTCAAACTCTGGATCCTCAAAAGGAATCTTTTGACAGTCAAATTTAGGACGAAATCCCTCTAAGACATGCTTACGAAAATAGTCTCTTCTTGCTTCAACCGGCATTTTTAACATCTCTTGATAAACTTTATCTGACCTTATTAATTGTACAACCATAATTCTAACTCCCCTTTCTTGACTTCATCAAGCATAATCTATCACGTAACGTTATAGTCAAGAGGGAAATTTCAATTAGCCTATTTTGTCTCAACAAAAAAGATACAAACGTCATATATTAACATCCGTACCTTTCATTGCCGCTAAAGTCTAATCATCAATTCGTTACTTTATCAAATATCGCCTGAGCAACAATCAAATCCTGAGCTGCAATGCCTACAGTTTTAAACAAAATGATTTCTTCTGCATTTTCTCGGCTAACCAGTTCCCCATTTATCACTTGTCCGATCTCCCCTGTAAATTGCTCCTCTTTGATGATTCCTAAACTTAAAGGAACTAATATATCGCCAGATTCTGATAAGACTGCTTCTTGTGAATCAAAATAAATCTTAGAAGCTCGGGTTAACACTTCGGCAGGAATTTCTTGCATATGGGGTTGATAAGAGCCAACCGCAGAGATGGTTGCCCCCTTTTTTACTCTTTTACCATCAAAGACAGGATTTTGAGATGAGGTAACCGTTACAATCAAATCAGCCTGCTCAACAGCTGTGTTTGCGTCTGAAACTGCTAGAATTTTTGTAGGAAAATGTTGCATTTTTTGCTGCATATCTGCTACAAAAGCTTGTGTACGCTTAAAATCCAAACCTGCAATCCGGACCTCTTTTAACTTTTTAGCAATAAGCATTGCTTCGAGCTGCGCTGCCGCTTGGGCACCCGTTCCAATTAAAGCACCAATTTCGCACTTCTTTTTAGCCAAAAGTTTAAACGCCGCACCACTAGCTGCACCTGTTCGTAATTGAGTTAGATAGTTTCCGTCAATCATTCCATTGATCACCCCACTCTTTGCATCCATGACAAAGACTTGTGCATGAATAGCCGGCAAACCTTGTTGAACATTGCCGGGAAACATATTTAAGAGTTTTACACAAGAGGCATTGTACTCCTGGCAATATGCAGGCATGCACAAGTATGTTCCTGACCCTTCCCCATTTTTTATTTGTGTTCTTAAAGGAACTTGGACTTTTCCTTTTGAAAATAACGCAAATGCATCCTTGACCGAATCAATGCACTCCTCCATCGAATAATGACTATCTATGTCTTCTCTTGAAATAATGCGCATCGTTTATCCCTCCTACTTTTTTTCTATTTTAACATATTCCTCATTTTTTTATGACTTCTGTTTAATTTTAACTAAATAAAAAACCAAAACAGACATCTCTTCTGTTTTGGTTTTTCCTAATATTTATGCTTTACGAATTTTCTAACTTGTTACAATCAATCTTATTTTTCAACTTTTTTAAATCCCAATACAAAACTAGCTGCTAATAGTACAAAACCAATTACTACCAATTTTACTGAATCTAGTTCCCCTGTTTGAGGCAACGTTTTGTCTGAAACATTTCCAGAATTCGTTG
This sequence comes from Vagococcus entomophilus, assembly GCF_003987595.1. Lineage (NCBI taxonomy): Bacteria > Bacillati > Bacillota > Bacilli > Lactobacillales > Enterococcaceae > Vagococcus > Vagococcus entomophilus. The sequence goes on from NZ_NGJZ01000001.1 coordinate 741,866, forward strand.
CTTTAGAACTACTTGTTGAAGGATTTGGGACTATTTGATTTTGACTAGAAGAAGTACTTGTACTTGGTTCTGTCGTACTTTCACTTGTGCTTGTATTTGGTTCTGTTGTTGTTTCACTTGTGCTCGTACTTGGTTCTGTTGTCGTTTCACTTGTACTTGTACTTGGTTCTGTTGTTGTTTCACTTGTGCTCGTACTTGGTTCTGTTGTTGTTTCACTTGTGCTCGTACTTGGTTCTGTTGTCGTTTCACTTGTGTTTGTACTTGGTTCTGTTGTTGTTTCACTTGTGTTTGTACTTGGTTCTGTTGTTGTTTCACTTGTGTTTGTACTTGGTTCTGTTGTTGTTTCACTTGTGTTTGTACTTGGTTCTGTTGTTGTTTCACTTGTACCTGGCGTTCCAACATTTATTTTATTTGTGATATTGAAGCCGGTCCCATCCATAATCGTTTGATAGCCATCGACAGGTTCTTCTTGGATGGTATAGCTATATTCATTTCCGTCAGCATCATACTTATCTAAATTATCAAATGAATACATCCAGTTCCCTGTAGCATCTGCCGTTACAATTTGCTGTTTGATTTGTTGCCCGTTTTGTAACAAAGATACTGTAATACTTGTTGGACGTTTATTATATGCGTTATTGTTGTCATCCCAAATCTTCTTACCAGCAATTGTTACTGGCTCTACTTTAAGAGTATTCGTTATTTTTGAGTCTGTCACGACACTTGTATAGCCTGGGACAGAAACCTCAGAAACAGTATACACATATGCCTCTCCTGCCTGGTTGTATTTATCTAATCCTTCAAAATTATACTTCCAAGCTCCATTTTCATCTGCTTTAATCGTTTGTTGCTTGATTGGTGTACCATTTTGAAGTAAGTTAATCACGATGCTATCTGGCCTTGTGCTGAATTTATTATTGTAGTCTTTCCAAATTTTTTCGCCAGAAATACTTGTATTTTTCACGTAGTAATAGGTGATTACAGTCGTATCTTTTTGGTACGTTCCAGATCCCGTATAGTTAGCATTCATGTTACTTTCAACTTTTACATAATTATACCCTTCAAATGACTTTTGTTCGGTTGTGTAATCTGCACCAACTTCACCATTTGATAATAAAGGATTGATAATATCCTTATCAAGTGTCGCATCAACGTATTTTACAATAATGTTCCCAGGTGTTGGGGTATAATCAAAAGAATCAATTTTATATTGTTGTAAATTTTTATTTCCCCCAGTAGAGGCGCTGATTGCCATTGACAAGGCTTTATAGTTAGAATCAACTGTTTTGGTCCATACAAGGTTGGTACCGTTATTATCGTATGTAATGGTTAACTTTCTTGTTGCGCCATCATAGGCAATAACAAAGTCATGAAATTGCCCATCTAGAACTGACGTGGACAATTGTTGCACAGCGTCTACATCATTGTGTGCATATGTCGAGTCATCTGTTGTTACAAACGTACCAAAGGGTTGATTCCGGCCACTTGTTGGATCTTTTTCCCAACCTAAATTGTGGTTAGCATCGCCACCCTTCCCACCTTCATAATACCCATTATAGTAGGTATCAAGTTTAAAACCTGTGGCATTTGCAAGCCCGCCAATTCCTAGGTTTGCTCCTGTGAAACCAATCGCATTTTTAGCACCTGGATGAAAGGCAAATCCAATCCCGTCCGCTCCACCTTGCATGTCTGTTTTACTGCCTAAATTTACTTGTCCTTTTAGTGTAAAGGATGCAGACGGATCAATTTGGTCATTTAAGGTGAAATTTCCAACTTTATCATTTTGATCCGGTGTAAGTGTTACAACACCCGATTGTTCATTATAAGAAGCATCTCCTTGTAACGTAAAATAGTCTAGAAAATTCTCCGCATTGACAGAAGTTGCCGCCAAAGCTTTCGACGTTCCCACTCCCCCTAAAATAAAGCAAATTGTCAGCGACAATAGAAAAACAAGCCAATTTTTTTTATTCATTTCTACTTCTCCTAACTTTAAATTTTTTTATTATAAAGTATACAAATTAAACATTACACTAAAATCTACATTTATTAAATTTCACTTTTTTTCCGAGTAATTAAAAAAATGAAATCTTTTGTTTTTTTTTCATTTATTATTTTTAACGGCTATTTTAATAAAAATAACTTAGAAAAACGCCGATTTATCTTATGAAAAAAAACTAATACAATCGGTAATTTACTAGGGATTCTAGCATTTTAAAAAAAAAAAAAATTAAACAAATAACTTTTTTAACATAAACAATAGTATATTGAACAAAATAACATTTTCACAAAAAAATCCACTTTTATTTTCACTGTCTCAAAATTTTATTCAAAAAATAACAGAGTTAGAAACATTTTTTTGTTTCTAACTCTGTTTGTCATTACTGATTTGTAAACTCTATAACTGCTTGACCTTTTTTGGAATTTAAAAAGGACGTAATTTCACTACTATCTGCTTTTCTTTGCTCCAATACCTGTACCAAAGCTTTTAGTGATGCTTTGTCTGGTTTGGTTTGATAATCTTTCTCTTCCTTAATTAGATTATATTTTGAAGTCACCATATCAATTAATTTACTATCATTCGCCGTTTGATTACTATTTTCAAAACTATCAAATGCAAGTGTTGCAACCATCCCATAGCCAGATGTTAAATAGTGATTCCCAACAAAATCATTAGGATTTTGTTCTTTATCCAATACTGGTGAATTTTTACTATTTGTTAAAAGAACGATTGATACATGATTCACCGGATCAATCACAGTCAATGTCCCAACCCATCCCGTATGTCCAACCGTACTAGTATCAGCTAATGGAGAAAATGCCCATGAGTAAAGAGTTGTCCCTTTGCGTCTCCAGCCCAAGCCATAGCTTTCATTGCCATCTTTAGGTTTGATAAAATCATTCATAGTGGTTTCATCAAAAAATTTATGCGCCCCATAGCCTCCACGATTGAGAGTAATTTGCGTCATAATTGCTAAATCTTTCGCATTTGAGAATAATCCAGCATGGCCACTGATCCCACCCATTGTATAATAGGCCTTCTCATCATGCACTTGCCCTTGAATCGTATGGGTCCGAATATTGTTAAAGTGAATATATCCATCTCTGGTATTGCCATTTAATTCAGTTGCAGCAATTTGATCTTTTTTGAAACCATTTTGTAGTGGATTAAACGTGATATGTTGCAAATTCAAAGGTGCATAATAGTTTTTTTCCATATATGTATCTAAGCGTTCACCTGTTACTTTTTCAATAATAAAACCAAGTAACATATAATCTACATCTGAATACTGAGTATTGGTTCCAGGCTGATATTCTAAAGGAGTTTGGATAATTTTATCTAACACTTCTTCCCGTTTTTGTGTATATAATTGATTCGCATTAGGTGTGGATAGATTTTTAGACGTTGGATCATAATTATTATTGTGATACTGGGGGTCTGCTGGAAATCCTGCTTGATGTTGTAAAATTTCTTTTATTGTTAGATTATTTTTCCCTTTAATCTTATCGTCTGCTTGATCTTTAAACTCTGGAAAAATGGTTTGAACTTTTTGATTCACATCAATTTTCCCTTCTGAAACTAGTTTTTCTAAAGCATAATTTGTTGCATACATTTTGGTATTGCTAGCAAGATCATACAAAGTATTATTTGTAACAGTGGCGCTACTTTCTATCCTCTTCCCATCTTGTGTATAAGAATTTACTTGCCCATACGCAGAATGTTTCACCATTTTCCCATCTTTCGTGATCACCAATTCAGCTGATGTAAAACCGTTTTTAATTTCTGCTTGAATAATCTGATCAATCAGATTTAAACTATCATTCTTTTTATTTTTCTTTGTTGCATCAACAAGCTCTGGATAAGGAATCTTAATTTCCAACTTAGCCTGATGTCCTTCTTTTACCTGGCTCACTTGAATTTTATTGTCCCCATTGATAGTTAATTTGCCAATATTTACTTGATACCAATCGTTATCTTGTTGCTTTTCAACCTTAATTTTTTTTCCATTAACAAAAATATCAAACGCTTTCATTTCATTAGACTTGATAAACAATTTGCCTTGATCTTTGTATCCATAAAAAGTATCCATTTGATTCGTGATTAACGAGTCATCAAAATGCTCTTGATCTTTTGGCTGAATTGGATAAGATTTAGCTAGTTGGTAATCCCCCGTTACTCCCTTCACCTCTTTAGCCTTTAAAGATACACTCTCTTTTGAACTCATAGTTTTGGTTTGCGTTTTACTGCAACCACTGACTAACGTAATAGTTGCTACTACTAAGAAAAAACTAAGCATAGTTTTCAACTTGATCTTTTTCACTTTAAAAACCCCTTTTATTTTTTGAAATCGTTTACATATTTATAATAGCACATTTTTTAAAAAACGGAAATATAATTTCTTGTTTCATTCTAAAAAAACATTTAAAAAGAAATTTTTTTTCTTTACGAAATACATAGACTCAATTTTTTTCACTTAAGATAGAAAAAATCTAAAGTAACACCCACGCATGTACTTTAGACTTTCTAGTGTCTTCATTTTGAATTTCCTACTCTTTATTTCTAGCAGCTCAAACAAATTTTGTTCTTCTGGCTTCAATGCTTCCTAATACTCTCTTTTTAATAGCGAATCACATCTGTATCCAAATTGTAAACTTCAAGCGATGTTGTGACTATGCTATCTGTATTTATTGCAAACCTCAATGTTGACTCTTCATAGAAACGTTCTGTAAAGACTTTTGAACCATCATTGATAAACCATTCAGCCGAGCTAGTATCTAGATAAAGCGTCAGAGATAATTGATTTGCTTTTGGTAAGTGCGCGTATCGATAACAATCTTTCCCCGGACGGAACATCGTTAATTTCTCCTCATTTCTAGAGTAACTCAATTTTAAAACTGTCTCTTGCTGCTGGTTCAAAAGTAAGAATGCTACTTCCTTTCCACAATAAGAAACTAAGTCAACTGTCACGTTGATTTCTTGTTGTGGTTTTAAATCGTTGACTACGTAGCAAGCACTGAGTGTTAACTGTTTCTTTAACACTTGTTTGTGACGCAATTTTTTCATTTCAGCTACTGGACACATCCGTAACTTTTTATCAGCCGTTAGGATTAACTCTCTTGCAATCGTCAAAGCTCCTGCCCAGCCATCTTCTTTTTCTTTCATTTCACTTTCCCACATGGACATCCACCCAATGAGAATTCTGCGCCCATCAGGAGCAAGCATTGTTTGTGCCGCATAAAAATCATGTCCGTAGTCCAACTCCAAAAATTCGTTTCTTGAAAAATTTGTATTTTCATAGTCCATTTCTCCTATGAAGTAGCCCGTCTGAAATAGATTCAAATATTTTTCTGTTTTTGATTCGATTCCTTGTGGAGAACTGATGAGCACATATTGATCATTCAACTTAAAGAAATCTGGACATTCCCACATAAAGCCTTCGCTGTGACTTGAAATTGCTTTAGATATTTCACCTTTGATTGACCAATGAATTAAATCTATTGATTGATAAAGAAGCGCTCTGCCCACCTCTTCTTTATTTTGACTTCCTACTATCATGTAGTACTGATCGTTTTCTTGCCAGACTTTTGGATCCCTAAAATGGATGGAATTGTCATCTGGTGGCGTTGCAATCACGGGATTGCCTGGATACTTTTCAAAATGAATACCATCTTTGCTCACAGCAATATTTTGGGTTTGCCAAAAGTTTTCTGGATTGTTCTCGTCGTAGTAGTTATGTCCAGTGTAAATTAAATAGAGTTGATTCTCTTTTACGATTGCACTTCCAGAAAAGCACCCGTCTTTATCAAACTCATTTCCAGGATAAAGTGCAATTGGCAATGTTTCCCAATGAACTAAATCTTTACTAATAGCATGTCCCCAATGCATAGGTCCCCAGTCTGAGCTATACGGATGATATTGATAAAAGATGTGATAATTGCCTTTAAAAAAACAAAAACCATTTGGGTCGTTTAACCATCCTCCTTTTGCCATCACGTGGTATTTTTCACGAAATCTTTCATTGTTTACTGTACACAATTGTTTGTTTTCCATTTTTTTCACTCCTATTTTTGTTACGTATTGTAAAAACGGATATCATCCTAAAGGTTAAGATGAAAAAGCCCAAAAAGATATAGGTCGGTCCAAATCCAAGATAGTCGTACATTCCTCCTGTCCCAAGTGACAACATAAACATCCCGATGTGGGGAAACACTTGATAACCGACTAAGTACAGGAGCGTTTCAAAGTGCACCAACAATCATGATTATATCAGTGATGCTACAAGAAAAAATTTCCTCAGTCAATTCAAACACTTACGCTATCGCCTAATAAAGATATGGTCGAGGAAAACTGCTTAATAGCCCTATCGCTAATTTTAATTGTATACTGAAACAAAAAGAAGTGATTTTTGAAAAATATTTGCGTAAATCCAAAAATAAAAGTCTTCTTTAACTTTTATAATATTAACGTTATCTTGAGATAAGCGATCGGAAAAAGCAAAGAACTGAGAGAAAGAAGCCAACAAAAGCTAATTTCCCTCAGTTATTACTATTCGCTAATTTCTACTTTTGCTCTTAGCAATCAGTGATTCCTTGTAAAAAATGATTGACTTCGATAAATAATCAATACAATAAGATACGTGATAATAGTGAAATATGCAATACCGAAAAACCCTGAAAAAGTGGCAAATAACATTCCCCCAAAAATACTGCCCACGGTTGTCCCCGCATACATTGAAGCATTAGACAAAGAAGATATGGTGCTTCTTGCTGTTGTTGTTGTACTTTGTAACGTGGTCATAAATAACGGAAAAATAAAACCATTGACTAAAAAAACAAGTGTAAGGAGAATCTCTGCAAATAAAAATGACGGTAAAAAAGGTAAAATGGCATACAAAATCATGAGTCCTACTAGTCCTCTAAAAAGCGATTGTTGAATTCCCCACTTATCGATCAGTTTATTGCCAAATAAAGTACCAATCAAATTTCCTGTTCCAATTGCAATCATCGAGCTCCCGACATTTGCAAGCCCTAGAGAAAAATCCCTAGTAAACCACGAGCCAATAAATGTCATCACGCAAAAATTTCCTGTCTGAAAGACAAAATATGCACTCAAATATGCTAACGCTTTTTTGTTTTTTAAAATCTGAGCGTAGATTTTTACAAATGAAATTCGTTCAGATTTTTTACTCGTTGCATTTAAGTCTGGCAACAGCTTATATACAACGATTGCCACTAAAATAGAGGTCATAGAAATCACATAAAAAGGAACCCTCCATGAAAGAGCAGCTAAATAACTTCCGATTGGAACACCAACTAACTGTGATACAGCAAGTCCTGCAGAAGCAAAGCCCATTGTTTTAACTACCAAATCTTTCGCTACAACAATCGGTATGGAAGCCCAGACCTGAGGTGTGACAAAAGAAGCACTAACCCCCGCCAAAAATCGAAAGGTAAGCATCAAATAGAAATTTGTTGCAAAGCCACATAAAAAAGTTGCGCTTGCAAAGGCAACAAACCCATATAACATAATTTTTTTTCGATTTCTCCCATCAGAAATAGGACCACTAATCAATGCAAAAACTGCATACCCAAGAGCATAGGCACTCACCATCCACCCAGAACTACTTGCTTTTATACCATATAAAACAGTTAAGGTTGGCAATAATGGTGAAATTAAAAATGTGTCTGTCCCAATTAAAAACATAATTAAAAAGAAAATCCAAGCATATTTTTTCATTGTGTTCCCTCTTTCATTTTCATGATATCGAAATTATCGAACTATATGATTTGATAATTTTAAATCTATCGAATCAAATCATAAAACAATACCTAGATTCTACTATAAAGAATCTAGGAAGTTGGTAAGATACTTGTGAAACGTATCATGACGAAGTGTGACAAATTTTTCTCGAGCATCTCGTCTAGTCTTTGTCAATTTTGCTTCTCTTAAAATTTTGAAGTGATAGGAAACCGTTGACTTACTTAAATCAAGATTTTCTCCTATCTCTCCACATCCCATTTCAGCCCCCTTATCTCTTAAGAAGCGGATGATTTCTAACCTAGTCGGATCAGATAGCGCCTTGAAAATTTGAATTCGTACTTCGTCTTCTTCTAATTGTTTTATATTCATAAATCAATAGTAATCCTTTTTTTAAATAATTTCAAGAAAATAGTTCGATAATATTCGAATAGTTTAGTAAGCTGATATTTTGCGAAATCTCCCTCTTTAACTTACAATAAGTAAGTATAAAACAAAAAGGATGTGTCTTATGAAAACAAATGTTAATAAAATTCCAATTTTTGATCCTACTAAAGGTTTGGAATTCGGAATTTACACACTGGGCGATCACCTCACCAACCCGCATACTGATAAAAAAATCTCTGCCGAACAACGCTTAAAAGAAATTCGTGAAATGGCCGTACTAGCTGAGCAAGCTGGTTTAGATACATTTGTTGTTGGAGAAAGTCATCAGGACTATTTTGTAACACAAGCCCATGCTATTGTCCTAGCAATGATTGCACAAGCAACCAAACACATCAAAATATCTAGTGGCTCCACCATTATCAGTACTTCAGATCCAGTTCGTGTCTTCGAAAATTTTTCGACTATCGATTTGTTGTCTGGCGGACGAGTTGAAATTGTAGCAGGTCGTGCCTCACGTGTCGGGCTCTTTGAACTATTAGGTTATGACCTAGCTGATTACGAAGAACTATTTGAAGAAAAATTTGAGCTATTGCTAAAAATAAACCGTAACGAGTACACTACTTGGAAAGGAAAATTCCGTGCCCCCCTAACCAATGCTCATGTCCTGCCAAGACCTAATAATTACTCGCTTCCGATTTGGCGCGCTGTTGGTGGAGGAACAGGAAGTGCTGCTCGCGCGGGTCGAGCTGGTGTTCCGATGTATATGGCTCATCTTGGGGGTCCTGCCCAGCTATTTAAGCGAACAATTGATGTGTACCGACAGGCAGCAACTGTGGCTGGTTATGATGCACAAACCCTCCCCATTTCAACAGCTGGTTTTTTCTATGCAGCAGACACCACTCAAGAAGCCTTAAGAGAATACTACCCACATATTAACGAAGGAATGAAGCACACAAATGGTCAAGGTTTTCCCAAGCAAGCCTTTGCACAAGCACAGGACACTCGTAGCATTATCAATGTCGGTTCGCCCGAACAAATTGTTGAGAAAATTCTTTATCAACATGAACTATTTGGACATCAACGCTACATCGCTCAGCTAGATTTTGGTGGTGTTCCATTTGATAAAATCAAGAAAAATATTGAATTAATTGGCACCCATATTTTACCAAAAGTAAAAAAATATACCGCAAAGCAGGTGGAAAAATGAAAATCAGACTTCTTTCCGGATCCATCATTGGAACAAAGACACAAATCGCAATGAAGTATGCCCTAACGAAACTAATCGCACAGTACCCCCAAGAAGATATTCAGCTTTTGGACTTGAAAGAATTGAACATTGAGTTTAGTGATGGAAGAAACTATTTGGATTATTCAAACGATACACGCTACTTAACAGATGAGCTAATGGCAGCTGATATTATACTCATTGGTTCGCCAACCTTTCAAGCCTCTATTCCTGCAACGTTAAAAAACGTTTTTGATCTTTTACCACAAAATGCTTTTCGAAATAAAGTCGTGGGCGTTCTTATGACTGCTGGTTCGTCCAAACATTTTTTGGTTGCTGAAACGCAATTAAAACCCATCATCAGCTATATGAAAGGCTACATGATTCCCAATTATGTCTTTATAGAAGAAACGGATTTTGATCGTGGAACGATTGTCAGCGATGATGTTCTTTTTCGTATCGACAAATTAATTGAAGACACCTATCTATTTTTTCAAAGCTATCAAATCGTGTGGCAGAAAAAAGAAGACTCTTACGATTTCTAAACAAATAAAAACACCTAACCACGCTTTTTCTCGGTGACTTATGGGATTGATGGATCAGAAGTGATTATTCAGTCCTTCCTGACAAAAAGCCTTGTTCGTCCTGTCTAATTTTTTAGTTTGATCATAGAATTCATGAACAATTTCTGCTAGTTTATCATTTTTCCCGATGAATTCTATGTATCCTCTTGGCTATACAATACTCGAGAATCAAATAACATCACTCATTGTTTAGTTATTACGTAAAATATTGTGCAATGAAAGGCCAGCTTCAACGCACTAGTTCATACTTTATAAATGCTTTCTTATATATGATATGCATAAAAAATCTTGCTCTTTCTATTGGAGCAAGATTTTTAAATTCTTTAATGTCATTTTCTAAATTTATTCTACCGACTCTTCGTTGATGATGAGGAAATTTATTATTAGGAAGAATCGCATTTTTTAAAATAGTCTGGAAATCTTCATTTATAATGGCTTTTCTTTTTCTTTTTTGATATTTATTCAAGTTAGTTGTACAACCGTTTTAACTTTTTTTATAATTTTTGATTAGATCTTTTAAAGTTTTCCCCATTTTCTTTCGCTTTTCTTATATGAGTTTTTAAAATTGTACAAGCTTAAGAGAAGGCTGAAAAAACTAATCCTCCTATACTGCATTTTTCAATTTTTTACGGTTCTAAATCCTGTATTATTGCTGGCTGAATCCCCTGAATTTCCATTTCTTGCAGCGATACGATACCTTTTACAATAAGACTCATGACATAAAAAGGAGCCACCACGTATAGCATAATTATTTGCGTCAAACTGATTACATTCTTTTTCATAAAAATTACTGTTAAAATCTTTAAAATCTGCTAAATCGATTCCTTGAGGATTCAAACACCACTCCCAAACATTGCCAATCATTTGATAGATGCCGTAACCATTTGGGGCAAAATTTTTAGCAGGTGCTGTGCTTAAAAAACCATCTTCTGTTGTATTACTTAAAGGGAAATTTCCCTGCCAAATATTACATTGATAGTTACCATCAACTAAAAAGCTATTTCCCCAAGGATATTTTTCATGATTGGTTCCACCCTTAGCAGCTATCTCCCATTCGGCCTCTGTTGGCAATCTTGTTCCACGCCACTGACAATATGCCAAAGCATCATTTCTTGAAACTTGTACAACTGGATGGTCCATTCTCTCTATAATCCTTGAATTTATTCCTTCTGGATGTTTCCAATCGGCTCCCTCAACAGCATACCACCAGTTTAACCCCAAAACTTCTTTAGCTGTCATTATTTCTTCAGTCGTTAAGAAATAATGGAATACATAAGACCACCCATATTTTTCTGATTCGGTCACATAGCCAGTACTTTCTACAAAATCTTTAAAATCTTGATTTGTAACAGTTGTCACATCCACATCAAAAGAAGCTATCTCTATTTTTACTTGTGGTCCTTCCTTATCTTTTGGAAAACCATCTGCTTGATTTGTACCAATTATATATTGGCCACCAGGTATTCTCACCATTTCAACCATTAAAATCCCCTCCAACCGTTATAAATATTAATAATTAAAACTAAAATGATCACGAATCGATAGATTTGACTGACTTTACTATCAGATACTTTCCCACTAACATATGCTCCCAAAGCTCCACCTAATATAGCTGCTGGAATAATATAATACAACATGGTTAAATCATATCTGCTCATGTCTCCAGTTAAAACGATGGCTAATACTTTTGATAACTGGGAGAAAAAAATAGTGACTATGGAATAAACTGTCGCATGTTTGATTGGAATATTAAATAGAAGCATCAAAAGAGCGACATTAATGGGTCCACCACCGATTCCAAGTAGGGTTGCTAAAAAACCAAGTACTAGACCTGATCCCAATTTTAAAATAACTGATTTGTATCCAAAGTTTTTCCAAATGCCTTTACTGTACATAAACGAAAAAATCAACGTGATTATAGTTAAAATAATCTGAACAAGTTGAACTTCGTTTTCTTCTGGAAAAACATTTAATATTTTTTCAAAAACCGAATTGCCTAGGAATCCGCCAATCACAGCCCCTATTGATATATTAAGTGCAAAAATCCAGTTTATACTCATTCCATTTTTAATTTGCCTAGAGGTTGAAACAATTGACATTGTTAAAACAGCTGCACTTGAATAAAACGAAATGGCCGCAACAGAATGAACATTAATCAAATCAAAAATTGGTTTAATTAAAACACCACCACCCATACCTGAAATTGCCCCAATTGTATTCGCAAATACAATAATAATAAAATAGATAATTCCAATCATTAACTAATACCTCTTAAATAGGTTACTACTTCTGGCAGTCCCTCAGTATACCTATGCAAAACCTCTTGAAATCCACAATACGTATCATCATTATTTACATAAATAGCTTCTTCCATTCTTTTACACCCTCCGCCACAAACATTTTGATATGGACAATTTCTACACTGCTTTTTCACTTTTCTTCCTTCACAATTAAATTTAAAATTTATTGGTTGATCAAACAACTCTTTTAATGTATTTTCTTTTATGTTGCCTAATTTATAGTCATCTAACACATAAAAGTCACAAGGATATACACCACCATCTCCCTCAATAACATATTGCGTTTGGCACTTCCCATTAATACCGCAAGCTGATATTTCCCGATTAACTAAAAAATGAAATAAATCATCAAATAATTTAATGCTTATATATTTTTGAGACTTTAACTCTTCTAGCCATAATTGATAAATTCTTGTGTAAAAATCAGCAAATAGCTCTGGAGATAAACCATATTTATGTTGTGACTCTTTTGATAGAGCATCTAGACAAGGGATAAACTGAACATATTTAATATTTTCATTTCTTAAAAAAGACATAATTTCATCTGGTTCTAGAGCCATTTGTTTCGTTAGAACTGTTAAAACATTGTAGCTGATTTCATACTTATCCAAGAGTTCTTTTGTTTTTTTTACTCTGTGATACGTTCCTTTTTGCTTCCAATCCACACGTCCTAAATTATGGAAAATAGCTGGTCCATCGATTGACAGACCAACTAAAAAGTTATTTTTCTTTAAAAATTCACACCATTTATCATCAATTACCAGACCATTTGTTTGAATAGCATAAGAAATGGTTATTTTTTTAGACTGCTGGTTAAGCTTATTCACCAAGTATTTATAGTATGATAAACCTGCAAGTGTGGGTTCGCCACCTTGAAAAGTAAAATCCAAAAAATCCCCGTCTTCTAAATCAATATAAATCTGCTCAATCATTTTTCCAGCAAGCTCTTCAGTCATTTTTCCAAATGATTTTACTTCTCTAATTGTGCTGATGTCGTTATAAAAACAATAGCGACACTTTATATTGCATAACGAAGAAGCCGGCTTAATTAAAACAGAAATGCGTTTCATTTGTTTATCCTTTCAGACCCAAGCGAATAAATTCACTTTCTGGTGCTTCAATGTCAGTCATTTTTTTTATTAACTTTTCTATCATTCTTGATTCTATTATATTGTCATTTAGAGGTTTATTTTGTTTAGAATCCAATTTCATATCAAATAATAAATTACCTAGAGAATAGGAATCAATATTCGACACAGATCCAATTTCTATAACCGGGTATCCATCTGTAAATCGATTCCCTTGAATTAATCTTATATTCTCTAATAATTTATTAGGAAAAAATCCTCTCATCATTGTTACAGCTAATGTTTGTTGAGCTATCGGACCATTATCGCTATTAGCAGAAGCTCTCATATAAGTATAATGACCATCATAAATACAAACATGACCACCATTTGTTCCAAAAATAATCGTTTCATGATTTAATTCATCATCAATTATATTTATAAGTGATTTACCATCTCTATCAAATTCATCTATAATATCAAAATAATCTAACAAAGTTGAGGCAATATCTATTGTTTGAGCTATCCCTTCAACACTTTTCCCTTGTTTATCTTGATAGGAAGGAACATGCATAAAAAATGGAATATGAATAATTTCTTCATACATTGGTGCAATATTTTTCCCATACCAATCATGTTCTCCAAGAAGAAATCCATGGTCTGTATTTACGATTATTAACGTATCATCCCACATATTTTTTTCATCAAAGTAATCTAGTAATCTCCCTAAATGAAAGTCACACATTGAAATTAGTGCCGCATATTCTTTTCTCATATTAATCTTATCTTCTTCAGAAACATTGTCTTTATTTTGATATTTAGGCCAATAGGGTACTCGATCAGCAGCAATATTTTCATAGATATCGCGATATTTTTCTGGAACATAAAATGGTTCATGAGGATCAAAACATTCAATCTGTAGGAACCACCTGTCCTTATCATGGTGATTCTTCAAAAAATTTAATCCGGCGTTTATAGTCTTAACGCTTGAATAGTCATCTTCTTTCAATTGTTGAGTTCGATTGGCGTAGTGTTGAACAACTGAGATTCCTTCTTTATTAAGGGGATTGACATTTTTATTTTCCATTGTAATTGTTCTTGGCATCCATCTGTCACCTTCCTGCCCTCTAAAACCCTCCCAAGTTGAATAGCGATTATGGTACGTTGCACCACCATCTTCAAAATAATGAGAATGATCCGTTACCAAATGACAATAAATATCCTGTTCCTGTAATCTTTCGAATACAGAATTATCAAAGCTTTCTAAAGGTCCCCAACTTCTGTGTAAAAAATTATATCTGCCGGTTTGAAGCTCGCGTCTGGCTGGCATACAAGGCATACTTCCTCCGTAAAATTGGTTAAACGTTATCATTTTACTTTGAAGACGTTTAAAGTTTGGTGCATGTATCCATTCATTTCCAAAGTTAGGTAAAAAATCTCTAGTCAATGTATCAAACATAATCATTACTGCTCTTTTTTTCATTAAGATTGCCTCTATTTCTATAATTATATTTGTTTATTTTTTAATTTCGCATAACTTATTGTTAATACAAAAGCTACCACTACGCCCAACGCATAACAAATCAAATATTGCAGATATTTTCCATCTGCCATTAATGGTATCGCAGACATACCCGCTGCACCAAATGCTGAAGAGTTTATATCAAAAAATCGAACCAACGCTCCTGCTACTCCAGCTCCTAAAGAGGCAGTTACAAATCCAAATCCTGATGGAATAACTAACCCAAACATAGTAGGCTCCCCTACCGCTAAGAAAGTTGCTGGCAAACATCCTTTTGCAATTTCTTTAACCTTTTGATTTTTAGTTAGGAAAAATATTGCCAAACCTGCACCTAGTAAACCTGCATTACTCATGATTTGAATTGGAAAAATAGGCGTTCCACCAGTTGAGTTGATTAATTCCATATGAATAGGTGCTAACCCTTGATGTAACCCTGTTACAATTAAAGAAGGAAAAGCAGCTGCTAAAACAAACCCACCAAAAATCCCTGTATGTTCTATTAAAAACATCATACCATTCGTAAAATAGTCAGACAGTTTTCCAGCAATCGGCATAATTAAAAACATATAAATAGTTCCTGCTATTATCAATTCAAATACAGGTGTGAACACAACATCTAAAATATCTGGAATACATTTTTTTAGCATTTTTCCTATTTTACTCATTACCCAAACGCCAAAAATAACTCCAAACAATCCACCCTGTCCTGGTGTTAATCCTATTAACGACAAAGCAGGTAAAGTGGTTGCTGCTCCAAGCACCGCTCCAAGAATCGGATCTGTTTTAAATTGCTTCGCTGCCGTCATCCCAACATAGATGGCTAAAAAAGAAAACGTTGCATCTCCCAATATTCCTAATAAAGTACTTACTTGTAATGTGCCATTCTGCTCTAAAATAACTTGATAAGGGGCTAAATTTTTTGTACTGGCAATATTTTGTGCGATAGCAGTTACTTTAGCACTATTTACCAATAAATTATTTATTCCCTGCAAAAATCCAGAAGCGATAATAGCCGGAATTAAAGGTACAAATATACTTGATAACAACTTCAAGAAGTTTTTCTCTTCTCCCACTTCTTCCTGCTTATTCGACGCTCCTAATTGCTTATTAATTTCCTCTTGTATCTTAACACTTTTTCCTGGCCCAACAATAATTTGAAATGTATCTGCAATATTAACACCTAAAACGCCCTCTAGTTTTTCTATTTCTTCTTTGTTAACTTTGTCTAAGTCGACATATGAGATCCTAACTCTTGTCATACAATTTTTTACGGTTTTAAAATTATCCTTTCCCCCTGAAAGTTCAATAATTTTTTCCCCAAGGTTTTGATATTCACTCTTCATATTTATTCCTCCTTTAAATTATATACTCACATCATAAATCATTATTTGTATTTTTGTTCACAATTTCGTATACTTAAAACAAAGTATCATTTTTTTGGAACGGGGTGTCATTATGATTTCTTTAAATAGTATTGTTAAGAATAATTCCTCTTCTTTAACTAAATCTGATTTAATTATTTGTGAATATTTACTTGATTACTCAACTGTAATCCCAAACATGACTCTTCTTGACTTAGCTCAAAAAACATATTCTTCCAAATCAAATGTCTTGAGATTATTAAAAAAACTTGGCTTCTCTGGTTTCACTGACTTCAAATACTATTTACTTGCATCAGATACGGGGATAAATGATCAGCCTTATCTAAATAGTATTTTCAGCAAATTAGGAGCCATTGATTATGACTCAATTATTAAGAATTTTAATCAAATAATAAATAAATCAGAAAATATATACCTTTTTGCGACTGGTCAAGACCAACAAATCCAAGCAAAAAATTTAGGGAATTGTTTATTAAAACTAGGTATTATTTCTACATTTATCCCACTAAACGCCAATGCTGAATTGACAACCAATATTATTGACTCTATACAACCAAAGGACTTAATAGTCATTTTTTCAAGTAAAGGAAATAACGATTCCTTAAAAACTCATTTTAATCGTTTCAACAAAAGCGACTATCGTTTAGTCTCTTTTACTGCTTTTAATAATGGATGGATTCAACAAAAAGCAACATTAGCCATTTCATTAGAAATGAAACAATTTCAAGATCCTTCTCTAACCTATCAATCTGGAATGATGCATCTTCTCATCAACATCCTTTCTTCGAAATTGAAAATAGATGCTTAACTAAAAATTTTAAAATATAAGCTACGGACAGAAGTATCAAAATAAATAAATTCATAGTCAAAGATCGTGTGACAAAACTCTCCTAAACAGAAAAACATCTTGGTAAAAATCAGAAGAACTGATAATTGCCAAGATATTTTTGTATTGAGTAGATTAGGCCAATTTCACCACTTTCTACTTTCAAACACAGAAGAATATCTCTTTAATAGAGTTCTTTACAAAATTGCTGAGACATTTCTTTTTAATGATTGACTATATTTCTTGATTGATTTCCCCAAAATGAAAGGAAATTTATTGGTATCGGTTTTAAGTTTAGTTCCATCAGTATAAAAAGCTTCGTTATCAATCAGCTTGTAAATAGACTAATGACGACCGAAATTGAGTAGAACATAGAACATGCTTCAAGAAGCACAACTGGCTCGATCCGTACATGTTGACTTCTCAAGTTACAATCGGGGAGTGATTATTTTTCGAAAAAACTAAAAAGGCATACAGACAAAAATCGTCTATATGCTCACAAACAGTTAAAGCTAGTACCTTATCGTGTATTTCATAGATTGGGCTTTTATCAAACTAACAATCACGATTGCAAACCTATCCATAACCTCTTTAATTGGACAACCATAAAAACTATTCATAGTTTTAACAGCTCCAGTCGATAATCATAAATAGCAAATAAATGAATCATTTGCTATAAACTGGGAAAAAACTAGAATCTCCATAGTTATCGATTCTTTCAATATTTTTCAACAGCTGTAAATCATCATTTGATAAATTAAAATCAAGTTCTCCATTTGCTTTAATATGCTCTTTATTTTCTGATTTTGGTAACGGTAGTAGTCCAAGTTCTAAATAATAACGAATAGCAAGTTGACTGTTTCTCAAATACAATATCAACTCATCGTCTATCTCTTTTAATAGGCGCTTGGTAACCAGCTTAGCAACTTGTCCGTTTGCACCAAGTTCTAATAGTTTTTCATACTCTCTCTTCTTTCTTAAAACTAATCTGCAAATATTTCTTTCGCCATTGAGAACGCACTCCACGCTTTAGGCCAACCAGCATAAAATGCTAACTGTGTAATCATAGCTACAATCTCTGCTTTAGTGACACCATTCTCTTTGGCAACTTTTAAATGAGCCTCGAGCTGAGGAGCCCCCATTGCTAAAAGTGCTGAACAAGTAATCATACTCCGATCATGGGCTGATAATTCGTTTTCTTTTGCCCACACTTCTCCAAACAGTACATCATCATTTAATACCGCAAATTGTGGTGCAAACTCACCTAACTGTTCTCTTCCTGCTGTTTGCTTTTTCATCCGAAGATTCCTCCCTTATTTAGTAGTTAAATTTTCGTACCATTGATCGTCGACAGGCTCTAGCCATTCTGGAGTGCCGGCAGTAATCGCAATATGTTCAAACCAGCTGTCTTTGGTAGCACCATGCCAATGTTTCATCCCATCGTGTGTTGCAATCACATCTCCTGCTTTTAAGAATTGGGCCGCTTTGCCTTCTTCTTGATACCAACCTTCTCCACCAGTTACAAGTAACAGCTGAAAGCCATCATGGTGAATATGCCAGTTATTACGACAACCTGGTTCAAAAGTTACATTGGCTACACCTACACTAATTTTTGGATCAGAAATTAATCCTTGTAGGTAACTTTGTCCGATAAAATATTGAGCATAGGCATCATTTTTTTCTCCGATTGGAAAGATCACACCATTTTTTACTTCTTCATTTTTTGCCATTTTACATTCCTCCATGAATTTGATGTTTTTTTTATTTATATGCAAGCAACCAATTTCCAATTGCCACATCAGCTCGTTCAACTCGTGAACCACGAACAGGAAGTCCACTACGAATATCTGCATTAGGACACTGATTTTTAAGTTCATTCAAGCTACTGCCAAACGCACTACCTTCATGTGTGCAGAAGGGATAAATAATTAGCCCATTCGTATCAAAATCTTCTAAAAAAGTTGCAATAACCCTTGAATAACTTCCCCACCAATTGGGATAACCAAGGAAAAGAGTATCTATTTTTGAACGATTAAGGTTGAGATCCTGGTAAGCAACATGCATCGTTTCTTTTTTCTCAGATTCAGCACGTTTTACTGTTTCATCGTAACTATCTGGATAGCAATCACTTTCCCTTAACTGAATAATTGGGCAATTAAGCCGGTTGACTATTTTATGAGCCAGTACTTCTGTATGACCAATCGGAATTTTTTGAGAAATGGCATTAATAAAATTTTCTCCAGCATGGGAGAAATAGATAACAACAGGATTCAATTTGATTGCTCCTTTGCAAATAAAAATGAGTTGTACGATTGATATAGTCATCGTACAACCCATAATTACTTAAGTCTAATGCTTATTTCATATACCACTATGCTTCAAAAGCATGTTTGAAACGAGAAATAAATTCTTGAACTACTGGGGTTTGAAGCCGTTCTTTCCACACTAACATACAGTTAGTTTTTACTTCTGGCTCCATAGGAATAAACGTTAAATTTTCTAATTGCCGTTTGGACACCGCGCCTTCAATCGTGAGAGCAGCCCCCACTTTGTTTTCGACTAGTGAAAAAATATTAAAGATTAAGTTGAAATTCCCCACAATATTTAGTTGATCCAGGGGCCTACCACTCCAAGAAATTAGCAATTTCTGAACTTCTATCCGATTAGAACATAATAATGGTAATCCGATAATATCTTTTGGCGTAAGCTTTTCCTTGTTTGCTATAAACAATTCATTTGCAACTAAAAATCCCCATCTTTCTTCTCTTGGTAATTTCAAAACATTCACATCATTACGTGTAATTGGATCCAATAAAACTGCTAAATCAAGCAGTCCTTTCTCCAAGCGATCACTGATATCATCGCTGGTCCCCGTCACAATATTAAAACGCACATCGGGATAATCACTCACCATCTCTTCTAACATCATCGCCACAGTATCCGAATTATCTGCCTCCACACAACCTATGACAATCGTCCCCTGCATCTGTTTTTTTCTCTTGTTAAAAAAGTCTTGTTCTAACTTATCATTTAGCTGGAGAATTTCCTCTGCTCGCTCTTTTAAAAAGATTCCTTCGGGTAACAAATAAAGGTGATTTTTTTCTCTATGAAACAGTGACATTCCAACTTGTTCTTCTAATTCACGAATCTGCCGACTTAAAGTTGGTTGAGTGATATTCAACAGTTTAGCCGCTCTTGAAACATTACCTTCTTGGGCAACAGTCCAAAAATACCGTAATTGTCTAATTTCCATAATAGATTTAGTTTTCATCCCTTTACTAATTATTATATCTTATTACAAGTATAACCTAATATTCCTATAACTTCTCAGTTTTATCTAGAATGATTTCACTTGTTATTGACTTATTTTTTACTTGTTCAAGTTTCAGATATAGCTAATTCTAAGGTAAGCGAAGAGTGAAAACTAAGTTATTTTGTGTGTACAGAATAACCCTCTATAAAAAAACTTATAGAAAAACAGAAGTGCTTATCAAAATCAACATATTACAACTTCACTTAGAATTTTAAATGTCATTACTACTCAATTCTTCACCATTCGCATCAATCCCTTGTTTGTGCCAATGGCTTATATTGCTCAATTAAGCAACTAAAGATTTATCATTACAATCTTTAGTTGCCATAATCGTTTCAAGATTAAACTCCATTTAAAAAACCTCAATTCAGCTTTAATAAAGAATGAAAAAAAGTTATCTTAACCTTTTCGTCATTTTTTATTAAAATCAATATATTAAAAATTTAGAGTACACAACTGAGAAAACAAGTTAATTACATACAGCTTTGGTAATCTTACTAAACTACAACACTTTGTCAAAATATCGAATCGAAAAATAATCAACTGGAGCTTTCAAAAAAATAGCGTATATCGCATAATGTAATATTTTTTCCACACTAAGGTTTAGTTCAAATCCTAGCATTACAACCAAAAAATATAGAATAAAAACAAGAAAAGCCAAAAGGTTAAAGTACAATATAGATATATTCCTTGCTTTACTTTCAATAAGTAACCATCGTTCACTGTTCTCATTTTCATATTGATTCTTTTCTATAAACTTAGATCTTAGCCTACGCTTAAAATATTATTTGATACATTCACTTTAGAGACCTCTACCCCTAACTTTTGCAATCCGCTATGAATATTTTGAATAGTTAAAGGAACATCTGAACTTTTCAGGATATGAGTAATTTGGCGAGCAACTTTCGCATAATCTAAATATGATTTATTTCGCATATTTTTTTTACTTTCAAAATATTTCTGTGATTCAATTTCAACGACTTTTTTCTTTTCTCCATCCGTTTTCGTGTGACTGGATTTTAAAACTTTTTCAATTTCATTCAATCTTTCTTGCAGACAGCCATACTGTCTGTTCAGTTCTCTTTTTTCATTTAATATATTCGACATCAATTCGTAAACTTTAATTTTTTCATCAAAAATATCCACTTTCTCCTCCTTTCCAAGTTTCCTCCTCTTTAAAATAAATTAGTTTTACTGCTGATAAAATAAAGTCTTTTTGAAATAAAAAATGACAAAAAAGTTAAATTAACAATTTTGTTATTTCTTATTATACTTATTATCTTGAAATTAATAGTAAAGACAGATGCCACTAACCCATTTTTTTTATTACTAAATTCTTATAACTCATTTAATTTCAGTTTATAATAATCAATTTTTTTTGAATCAATTTCTAATTCCAATTTTTCTTCATTTGATAATTCTTGCAAAAATTTAATAAAGTATGTTGTCAATGTTGACATTTCTAAATAAGATAAACTATACTTTTTTGATTTAATTAACAAGAATGCTTTATGAATTTTTCTTTTATTAAGATATTCTTCTAAAAGCTCATTACCAGATATAAGGTTGCCATTCTCATCCTCTTCTTGTCCAAGATCAACCTTACTTCTTTCTAAGTTAAAAGTCGTCGCAATTGCATTTCCTGCTGCTTCGCCAATCATCTTTAATTGTTTTAGTAGATAATCCTCTTCCATAGACATATTTTTACATTCCTTTCTTACAATTTAATCGATTTGCTATTGACATATTCTTCTAAAGTTTTAACTTCAAACATACCATTACTTAACCAATACTCACGTTCAAATGATGTTCCAGCCTCTCCCTTATATAGCCTCTGAAAATTTTTAAAAGAAGTTTCTTGAATAGCGCTAACTTTATATTTATTATTTTGATAGGTAATAAGCAACTTTTTCATTTCATTCTTTGCTATATTTAACATGATTTCTTTAGAATAACTGGAAGACTTAATAGAAATCTGGCTAACTAATGATAACCCTAGGTTTCCCATAATTTTTTCCATATACTGTTTAACTGGTTCATTTCCGTTTCCGCTTGATACATTCAATGAAATGCCAAATTTCCCTGACAGTTTAAATAAATGAGTCCAATATGTAATCCGATCAAAAAAAGTCTTAACAGATCCTGAGACTGCATGTCCATATACAGGAGAACCAAACAAAATGATATCTGACGATAGAATACCGAGCTTTATTTTTTCCATATCATCAACCAACGGACACGAACCTTTCAAAAAGCAATCGCTACAGCCATTACAATATTTAATATCGAAATCAGATTCACTTAAATTAGATATAACAACTTTTTCATTCGTTTGACTCACTAATTCATCTAGCAACGCATTTATCATGAATTTCATTGTAGAATTTTCTTTTTCAATTTTCCCATAAAAAACGAAGACTTTCATTAAAGTTCCCCCTCTTTGGAACGCATTAACTTTTGGTAGAATGTACTTTTTGTTTTTAACTCCTCATGTGTTCCTTGCCCAACAATCTTTCCATTATCAATAACATATATTCTATCAAAATGTTTCACTGATTCAAGTTGATGTGTAACCACAAGTTGTGCTATATCAAGTTGAGCAAGATTAGCAAAAATAGTTTCAGAATTAAATGAATCTAAAGAACTTGTAGCCTCATCATAAATAATAAACTTAGGCTTTTTCAACAGGGATCTTGCAATTGATAGTCTCTGTAACTGTCCCCCAGAGAGGTTGCCGCTTTCCGAGATAAGGGTATCAAGTTTCATGGGAAGAATAGATATTTCATCATAGATATTCGCAGATTTTAAAGCATTGTATATTTCATTATCTGCAATATCAGTTTGTCCCATAACTAAATTTTCTCGCAATGTTCGATGGAAGTAAATCATTTTTTGTGGAACGATGCTAATTAATTTAGCCAGACTATCTGAGTTGATTTTTTGAATCTGTTTACCATTTACTTTTATTAAACCATCATAGCCTTCATATATTTGTGCAATCAATGAAATAAGCGTTGACTTACCACTTCCAGATGATCCAACTAGAGCTACTTTTTCATTTGAACTTATATTTAAGTATATGCCATCTAAAATTTTTTCAGAACTATTGTTATAGCGAAAAGTCAAATTTGAAATAGTCAACCTTTTAAAATCTTTTTCAATATGCTGATTATCATAAATATCCTTCGTCGGCTCATCAAAAAAATCATTCACATAAAGTAATGAAGCTCTAATTGTACCAAATGAAAAAACTGAAACTGCAAGTGTATTACAGTTATTAAATAGCGTTGTTATGAAACTATAAAGGGCAAATACTTCCCCAATTGTGAAATGATTACTAGTAAAAACAAGAATAATCATATAGATAGGAGAGAAAATCACAATCGTATTCAAAATTAAGTTATATTTCATCGTCATTTTTTGCGAAGTAATCATATCACTTTTATATTCCGAAAAGAAATTTTGGTAATTTAAAAGAAAGAATTTTTCAAGCTTCAAACATTTTATTTGATAGATTCCACGGACTATTTCCGTAGTTAAAGAGTTTAGATTGCTATATTTTTGATTCTCACTTTGTTTTTGAGCAAGTACCTTCTTATGAAACAAAATAGTCAAAAGAATGGTTGCCGCTAGAATAACTGTAAGGGGTAAAATTAAGTATGGATACATCAAAAGAATATAACTAAACGTAACTAAAAAAACAGTAATTGAAATAATAAATTGAATTAAATCATTTAAAATAAGGTTTTGTAATTGATCGACTAAATTCAATCTATATAAGACTCCTCCACTAGTTCGCTCATCAAAATAGGAAAAGTTGATATTTAATAAATGAGCAATCTTCGTATTCGATAAGTTTGTAACAATCTTTTTTTGCAACTTTACGACTGAAAAGTTTCTCATAACTGACACTATCAAATAACCAACAATCACTAAACTTATGCTTATTATCGTTCCTTGTAAGTTAAACTGTTCTGTATTTATAAGTTGATCAATCATATTTCTCATTATTAGTGGCACCCAAATAGAAATGATGTATGAAAAAAAAGACGTTAGAACTACAAAAGTAAAAAGTTTTGAAACAGAAACAAAAAGTTTTGTGAGATGTTTTGTTTCACTATTTTTTTCAATACTTTTCACAAAAATATCTTTATCCATATCCGATTTTAATAAATACAAACAATTAAGCGAAGATAGCTCCTCTTCGGAAATTTTCTTTTTTCCAATAGCTGGGTCATATATATACAAATTCTTAACTTTTTTTAAAGCAACTACATAATGATTTTCATTAATGAATAAAATTGATGGTCTTTCATCAAAATCATGCTTAGTTAATGTCAAAATTTTTTCTACTTTTGTTTTTATCCCTATATTATTTAGTATCTTGCACATATTAAAAAGTGACATACCATCTCTTCCAGTTTTAAATAGCAATCTATAAGAATTCAAACTTTTAACATAGCCATAGTAAGATGACAACATTGCAATACAACATAAACCACATTCGCTTTGCTGGGATTGTTTATAAAATATTATTTTTTTCAAAATAAATCACCTTTGAGAACCTCTAATTCTAATACAGATGGCACATCAATTACGTTTCCATTTTTTCAACAAAAAAAAACGTAGCTAAAATACAAAACATTATTGAAATTAGAGCAATAAATCTTTCCATAATTGTAAATGATGTAATCCCTATCAGCCCCATTTCAGCAGAAATTGGATAAAATACTCTAAATGGCGTATTATTCAAAAAAACACTTAAAAAAGAGTATATTTCAGCTACTGCAACTAAAATAATGTAATCTTTTTTTAGAAAAATCGTATAACAAATTATTGGAAACACACAAACACTAATAAGTAACGCATTTAGTAAATATTGACCTATTAATACAAGTAATTCCGGAGTAAGTTCAATACCTTCAAAAATAATGAATTGATTGATTAACCCTAAGATAAGAATACTTAAAGATAGAATCAAAGAAAATATAACAACCGTTATCAACTTTGAAAGAATGAAACTCAAAAAGTTAACTGGTATTGTTAAAATTTGATTCATCGTACCTTCTTGTTTTTCCCGGCTAATAGAGAAACTACCAATCAAAACCAATACAGCTGGAAGCGCATAATATGAGTTCCAAAACAAAAGTTGTTCCAAAAAAAAGATAGATTTGTTTTCAATTTCAAAACCTAACGATATCATTCTCCATCCCTGAAATAAAGACAAAATAGCAATTAAGAATACTGTCAGAAATGAAATCAAAACAATTTTAGTTCTTTTCAATTTTAGTAACTCGATAAAAACCAATTTCCTCATACTACTGATCCTGCCTTTCAAAAACGAAAATTGCGCCTAGCATTGAAATTAAGGCTATCAAAAGTAAATTTAAAATACTAATATATATATTCCCATTAATTTCTAGTCCTTCAATATTTTTATAAAAAATCAAATTCATTGAACTAAGAACTGGGTGTATCCCAACTAAATTTTCCGCACCAATAAATCCAATAAATGAATAAACAATCGCAAGACAAATTGGTAAAATGACATTTCTACACAGAATAGTTAGAAATAAAATAGGTAAACATGACAGTGGTATTAGAATTGCTTCTCCTAAGGAAAGGAAAATAACCCGTCCAACGAAAAACCAACTTATTTCAAATTTACCAGTACATAAACCACCAATAAAGATTGTAATGATACTAATAAACATCATGCCCACGCTTAATAATGAAACAGTCAAGCATTTAGAAAGAATAATATTCTTTTTCATTACGGGCACTACGATTAATTGCTTAAAAATATCATTTGTACGTTCTAAGGAAAAGACTAAAACGAATAGAACACTGACCATACAAGGAAGAATCAATAACCCTGTATATCCTAAAGTCATTTTATAGTAACTAGGAAAATTCCCAACTATAGGACTCCCTTTAGGTAGCATGGCAAAATAGACTGCTAATATGACAGGAATAACATTAGATATTAAGACTAATATAGGTATTACTTTTCGCCTCTTGAGTTTTCTAAGCTCTATTTCAACAAGTTTAACCAATCCCCTCGCATCCAGTTATTTTCTTAAAATAGTCTTCAAGAGTCTGTTCATGGTATTGAATTGAAACAATATCAATATTATTCAAAATAAAATGTTTATTTATAAAGCTTGTTTCACTATCATCTGACATTATTTTTATTATAGAATCTCCTTTAACTTTATACTCTGTAATATTTAAATCTTCAACCAAACTCTTCTCTACTGCATCCAAATTCTTACTATTAATTTGTAAAATGATATATCGTTCACTGTTATTCAATAAATTTTCATATGAATCTTCGTAAAGCAATTTTCCACTATCAATAATACCAATCGTATCATCTATCGGATCTAACCTATTTGTCGGTTCATCTAAAATTAATAATTCAGGATCATGCATAATTGCATTTGCTATACCTAATCTCTGTTTCATTCCTAAAGAGTAATTGCCAAAGACTTTTTTATCGTTTTATGCGATGTTAACAGTTTTTCCATACCTTCTCAACATATTCAAGAGGTAAGTTTCTTAACTTCAATCACTAGTCACTAGTCCAAGAATCATTATTATCCTTTGGAGTTTCTACCAAGTACATTATTATAAATAAAACACATCATCAAACCAATCATCATATTTATTGCTATGCGTAGTCAAAATTATAGTATGACCTCTTTTTTTTAATTCTTTAAATTGCAACATTATTATTTTTTCGTTTTCACTGTCTAATGCTGCTGTAGGTTCATCGGCTATAATTAAATTTCCATTTTTTAAGATACATCGAGCAAGCCCGATTCTTTGTTGTTCCCCGCCACTTAAAGAGCTGACCTTTACATTTAAATCTAGGGATGACAAATTTACTTGTTGCAAAGTATCTATCATTAAATCAAGCTTCTTCCTTTTCCCAAACTTTTTTGATTTTAAAGCAATTTCTAAATTTTGTTTAATCGTAGAATTCTCTAATAATCCATAGTTTTGAAATACAAATCCCAAATCTTTTTTCAAATATTCTCTTCTTTTTTTTATGCTAATATTTGTAACATTTTCAGAATTAAATAAAATACCTCCTGAACTCGGCTTGTCTAATAAAGAGATTATATTTAGTAGTGTGGTCTTTCCAGTTCCACTGTTCCCTTTAATCGCGACCAAAGAATTATTTTTGACTTGCCAATTAATATTTGAAAATACAGTTTTTCCATTGATTTCTTTAGAAACATTTTCAATTGATATCTTCATTTACTCACCTTCTATTCTAAAACAGTTACATTTTTATAAATCTTATTAAAATTTACCAAAGTAAGAATAATGCTTCCTACTGAAATACAACATATTAAAAATAAAATTTCTTTTGTGTGGTTGAAGAAGATAATTGACAGCCATGGTAGTATAAAAACAAATGAATAGGAAATCATCATTAGCTTTAATTTGATACCAAATAAAATGTATAACTTAATTTTTTTTGAATTCATAGAAATAAACACACTACTTAAAAAGTAAGAAACTATATAATAAAGTAATATTAGCGTAACTATTATCACAAACAAAATCCCCATAATCTGCATATCTTCATTCACATTACTCATTAGATACTTATGCGCGCTTATTTGAACTGGAAACTCAGAATAAACATCATTTTTTTTGATAATCTCTTTTAAGTCTCCTTTATTTTTTACAAAAAAATAATCAGTTTGCCCTAAAATAATATCTGCATACACCGAAGTTTTTTTCTGAATATTATTAGGCGTAAGTACTCTTAAAATAGGATTACTTAATTTAGCTCTAGCCGATCCCCAAAATGCTAATTTAGGATTATTTTTAATGAAAATGAATTCTATATCCTTTGGTTCTTTTTTTATAGCTTCTTTTGAAAATTCTTGTGCTACTTCAAAGTTATAAAAATTATGTGACTTATTATAGTAAGCTTTCACTTCATCTATATTATCTTTAAACTTTTCTGGGATTAGAATAATCAACTTTTTTTCCTTATTGTCAATGCTTACTTTTCTTCCGTTTAGATCTTTCACTTCAACAAAAGTACTCTCAAGATATGATGGGCTTACCCACATTTCGTTTGAGTCATAATCTTCTTCATATTCGTCTCCGTTTAACCTAGCTCTAGTTGAATCTTCTAGTTTAAATAGTAACAATCCTTCTTTGTAAAGTTCCTCTAATAACGCCGTATGATTTTGAAATGAAGGAACCAATCGTTCTTCATCCTCAGGAGATACACCAGCAGATAATAAGGGTAAATAAAAATAATCTTTTAACATTTTTTGATTTTTCTTACTACTAATTGTTAAGTTTATATTCTCCATAGCTAAGGGTACAGTTTCAGATAACCCAAAAGCAATCAATGGAACGATACAATAGATAAAAAGCACACCTACTATTAATGAAAACTTTAGAGGTTTTTTCCCTTTAAAAGAAAGCCAGTCTTTTTTGGAAATTTTAACAAACAACGCAACAAGAAGATAAGAAATTAAACTGAATATAATATTGATTTTCCAAAATCTTAAAATTAATTTTAAAACAAGTAGGATACTAACCTCTTTCATTATTAAGTAAATGGTAAACAAAAAGCTAATACCAACAAGTAAAGTCAAAGCAGGAAGAATTTTATAATAAATATCATTAACTAACTGTAAATCACTATATCCAAAATAACTTTTAATTGTATTGTTTTTATAGTTTAAATAATAGAAAAACAAGATGATGAGTGTCAGAGTGATAATAATGATAATATTGATTATTTGGAATAAATTGTATGTCGAATAATCATTATTTTCTTCTTTTGTCTCAATTTGGATATTCAATTTCATTTGCAAATCCTTATAAAAACGAAGAACAAGCTTCTTTTGTTGATACTGAATTATATATCTACCTGAAAGAATATCATAATGAATTAATTGATTAAAATCTTTTAATATATATTTATTATTCGAAGACAGTAAGCCTCCATTTTTTAAAGTAAATCTTTCTTTATTTTTAGGTGGCATCATTCGTAAGTCTTGAAATATTTTTTTGGAATTAACATTAACTTGTGAAAAAAAAACAGAGAATGGTGTTTCATCATTGATATCATTTTTATAAACGTTTACCTGATATTTTTCACTCAACTCTTTAATTGTTTTTACAATCTCTTCTTTTCTTTGATCATTCCCACCTATAATATTTTTTTCTGAAAAAACGACAACTTGAGAGTTATTAAAAATAGCTTGTCTAAACTGTTTTGTTTCCTCAGAAATTCCTTGAAAATAGGTAGAACTCAAAGAAAAAAGAGAAAGTAAGAAAAAAACAAGCACAAGCATTTTTTTCATATACTCTCTCCATTTTATTTATTTTGTGGCCCAGTATGAATTATTAGTAGAATAACTCCAGTATTTTGGAGTCTCAGCACTTGCAGTCTTTTTCTTTTCAACCCATCCAGACTTAGTATACTTGTCATTCATCATTGCAGTTGCTTTATGAGTTTTTGAGTTATGTGTATATTTACTGTACTGAGAATATCTAGCTATTCCCTTTACCCCAAATTCATGAGTACCACCACCAACTTTAACGGATAATCTCAAAAAGGGACTATCACTTACAACAAAAGATTCAGCTTGATTGCTAGTTGCGATATCTGATGGATAACCTTGTCCTGAATCTGCCAAAGCAGAGACAGAAAAACCTAAAACGGAGACACTTGTTACAAACAAACTCAACATTATTTTTTTCATAACACTCCCACCTTTAATATATTTTTTACTAAATAAATATTTTGGGACATATTACTACGAGTAAATGATTATCCCTAAACGTGAAAGACCACTACAATAGAATTTGTGCACTAAATCTATTGACTTTATTTTAGCGTGCCTATAAAAAGAGTTCATGAGTAAAAGCGGAAAATCTGTAGACAAGTATTCATTTTTAGTTGTAAACTGTAGCTATACGAGGAATGATTATCCAAAAAATATTTTTTGGAGGTTTTATCTATGGATTACATACTGGAAACAATCTTTATGGATACTAGTATTGGTAAGGCATAGTGGGTGTGCTCTTGGGTTTTAATTTCTAAACACTTTTACAAAACGACCTTTTTGTTAATTTTCGAATAGGATAATCCTTTTATTTTGTGTATTTATTATTATATATTTTTTCAAATATAGATTATTTTTTATACAAACTTATCTTATTAAAGCTAATCAAATTATTAATTGCTTGGTTAATCATTTAAATGCGATCTCGGAGATCCTATTCTTCTATTAGAAATAAGTCGATTCTTTCTATCTGTTAAAAAAATATTATAAAATCTAGGTGGGGTGACTTCTTGAAAGATACATTCTCAAAAGCATTGATTCTGATTGCTTGGGTAGTAATTATTGTCTATTCATTCTCTACTGTTTCAATTCACACATATATGGTCTCTAATTCCTTCAAGCTAATCATTGGTACTTACTTACTTTTTATTGGAACTTTGGTCTATTTTAAAGCTAGAAATTATCCTCCATCTATTAATTTTTTATTACTTTCAATATCAACATGTTTTACTCTTATCTTTATCCATTCTGACAATTTAATCTTAAACAAAGTGGGGTTAGCATTTTTAGTATTATGTCCAGCTTTATTATACTTTTTTCTCTATTCTTTTATTCAAGGAAAAAAGAGCATTTTTTTTCAAATGAACCTATTAGTACTCACCATAATTTCTGCAATTAGTGAGTTAGTATTCTTAACAAAATACTTTGCAAATTGTAGTTTGATCATTTTATTAGTTTCAACACTCATCTCATGCTTCTTAATTATTTTTAAAGCAAAAAGTTTCTTCTTTCAATCAAAAGACTATTATCTACTGAGTATTTCTATTTTGTTTTCTTATTTTCCCTTTACACTTTTTTATTTTTTATCCACAATTTATGAAAATATAAGCTATCCATTTTCTTTTTTGAGCTATTTTTCATTGTTCTCTGTAATTATCTTTCCAACTACAATAGTCTATTTACTTATTAGAAGTAAAATAATAGTTTTCAAACACGATTCTTATTTAATCATAAGTAGTATACTATGTACTGTTATGTTTACTATATCTCTATTTCTATTAGACTTGGATGAAAACAAAAAAATCATCATTATTCTTCTATTTTCTATCATGATGGCAGTTAATCTTCTCATCAACACCAAATTAAAAAATAAGAAATTGAAAAAGTTAAAAGAAATCACCAGAAACCTTTCAAATGAAAGAATTGAGCTTCTTAATCAAATTACTTACTCCAATCTTTCAAATACAGTTTCTAAACTCATCTTGAAAAGTTTGACACAATCAGCAGACGTTGAGGACATCTTAGTAACCACTCAATCAGATAGCAATTACATCGTTATTTGTGAAAAGGGTACAAAGATTTCAAAATCAGTAAAAAAAATGATGAAACATATGAAAATCGAAATACAGCAGCTAGAAATTGAAAATCAAGCTTACCTTTGCATTCCAGTCCCTCAACCGTCTGAAGTAGTCTGGGTATTTTTAGGTCAAAGAAAAAATCATGTGCGCTTTTCACAATTTGATATCGACATCATTATCGAGACAACAGAGCAATATACAATGATTTTAAATATGATGAAATTGCTCCATGAGTCTCAACAAAAGTATATTTCTTCATCTTTTATTACAAATAATCTTATCCAAACAAAGTTATTCAATAATATAGAATCAGAAAAAATGAACTACGCAAATTATTTACATGATCATATACTTCAATCTATTATCGGCTTAAGTACTCTCGTCAGTAATTTAACTGGTGATTCAGAAATTACAGATTTGATTGACAGAGAGTTTACAAGATTAGTTCAATCTATTAGAAACCAAATTTTTGATACTTTCCCTTCTACACTCTACAACGTATCATTTGAAGACAACATTAAAATACTGATGGCAGATTTTGATAAAAAGAAACCAGATAAGATTGAAAGTTTGATCTTAAAAATTTCAGTAAAAAAAGAATTACCTAAGCATATTATTGCTCCAGCGTATAGAATAATAAAAGAATTAAATGAAAATATCCTCAAACACTCTTTAGCAACAGTAGCAACCACTACCCTATTTACACAAAATCAATATTTGCACATAATTGTTGAAGATAATGGAATCGGTATCAATGATTATAAAAAATTTGAAGAAATTTCTTTTCAGCCAAAACAGCATATTGGCTTACTTTCAATCAAAAACGATCTAAATTGGCTAAATGGTTCCTTTGAGCTTGTTCGGAAAACTAATTCAGAAATTGGAACAAAAATTAGGATCAAAATTCCTTTAAAGGAGGAGGTAGCACATGAACATACTGTTGATTGATGATCATATGTTAATAGGAAAAAGTCTAGAGATAACACTAAAAAACAATTCTAATATTAATGAGTTTCATTATATTACGGATCCAAAACTAGCTGAATACTCAGTTAATCTGTATAAGCCTTCCATTATTTTAATGGATATTCATATGGGAAAATACAATGGTCTGGAATTGGGAAAGCATTTACTTAATATGTTTGATATAAAATTGGTATTTCTTTCAGGTTTCGATTTAATCGAATATCAAGAAAAGGCAAATGAAATTGGTGCAAGTGCATTTCTAAATAAACATATTTCAATTGAGCTTTTGATTGAAAACTTAAAAAAAATATATTACGACAATAAAACCATATTCCCTACTACTAATAATAGTATCTATCACTCATTAACTAGTCGCGAGAAAGACATACTACGTTATCTTTCCTATGGTGATAAACAATCAACTATTGCAGCTACATTAAATATTTCTGATAGAACTATTCGAAACCATATTGCATCCATCAATGAAAAAATGAATACAAATTCAGCCCTAGCGTCTGTATTGAAAGCAATAGAGTTAGGTATTGTAAGTACTAAATTACAATAGCCTGTTTTTACATTTGAGTATTCAATAACATTGAAAAGGAAGAATAGACTTCTTCCTTTTTTAATTCAAACTAATCTTAAATAAAAAAACTTGGGATGTATTAAGTATTTGTTTGCTGTTTGTTTATTTAAGAGAGCCCATCTTCCATAATTTGAAATCAGTTGCTTTAAAGTTTTCTTTGTGTTTAATTATAAAATTTATTCTTTTCTCTCAAAGCTTGCAGAAATTGGAACCTCTATATGTGTTATACAAGAAAGGCTTGTCCTTGAGAATAGTAAAATTACTCAACAAATCTATCTTCATGTCACAGAAGGAATGTGTGAAAAACTACAAAGTGGTTTAGAGTTTCTGTAAAACCTTGCCTCTTTTTCGTCCCTTTTGAATATATTCTCAGAAAATATCCAGCCAGACACAAACGCATAAATAATAAGACAAAATAAAAAACCCCTTGATTACCAAGGGGTTCATTGTTAAAAAGTAACAAATTTTTAACGACGGATTTCTTTGATACGAGCTGCTTTTCCGTGTAGTGCACGTAGGTAATAAAGTTTCGCACGACGAACTTTACCTTGACGAATCACTTCAAGTTTTGCAACACGTGGTGTGTGTAATGGGAATGTACGTTCCACGCCAACACCGTTAGAAATTTTACGAACTGTATAAGTTTCACTTACTCCAGCTCCACGGCGTTTGATAACAACACCTTCAAATAACTGAATACGTTCACGTGTACCTTCGACAACTTTTGCGTGAACACGCACTGTGTCTCCAGGACGGAAATCAGGGATATCCGTACGTAATTGTTCTTGTGTTAATGCTTCGATTAATGGGTTCATTTTTCTTTCTCCTTATTCCAAACATTCATATGAGCTTTGTCACAGCGGAATGCCGTAATATTTGAGTGTTTTACACTCAGTCATTAATGTTACCATACTTATTTTATCCTGTAAAGAACTTCTTACAGCTCTGAAAAAACATTCCCTTAAGCTCTTAGAGAGAGCTTTGCTCTATTTGTAAGAACGAATAGCTGGTGGTGTGTACGAGCAAATAAATGACTTAATTTCTTCAAGAGAATCCGAAAATAAGATTTTAGAGAAGTCTTCTGCTGTTAAAAAGCCCTCTTCTACCATTCTTTGATAAAAATGTTGCAACGGATTGTAATACTCTTTTTCGTTAAATAAGATACAGGGGTTTCTGTGCTCCCCAATCCTTCCCCAAGAAATCACTTCTGAGATTTCCTCTAAAGTTCCTGGACCACCTGGTAATGCAATATAACACTGTGCTAAGTCAATCATTTTTTTCTTGCGTTGATGCATATCTTCTACAACGAAAAGTTCTGTCAGGCTTGTATGTGCAAGCTCTCTATTTTTTAAAAATTCTGGTATGACACCAATCACATCTCCATGATTCTTTAATACCGTATCCGCTAGCACCCCCATCAAGCCTGCATGGCCTCCACCATAAACTAAAGTGTGCCCTTCTTTTGCTAGCCATTCACCTATTTTTTTCGCACAAGCAATATATTTCCCGTCATTCCCGACACTTGCGCCACAATAAACTGCAATCTTCATTGATCTTGTACACTCCAATCTCTGCAATCGCTACTTTTTTATTCAACCTCTTTATGATAACATAAATTTAAAAACTGGAGCGTGCTTTATGGAAATTGAAAACTATCAAAAATGGATTAGTGAGTTTTATAAAAATCGCGGATGGTATGCCTTAAATCCATTCATTCGCATGAACTTTCTTTCTGAGGAGACAGGAGAGGTTGCTCGTGCAATTCGAACAATTGAGATTGGTCGAGATCGGCCAGACGAACGAACAGCCTCTGATCAAGAAAATTTGGACAATTTGATCGAAGAACTTGGCGATGTACTGGATAATATCTTTATCTTAGCTGATAAGTACAACTTCTCTTTAGAACAAATACTTGATGCGCACCAAGCGAAATTGACAAAACGATTCAAATAACGTAACAATACATATGTTTAAGTATTTTAGGGGACTCTTTTTGTCGCTTTTCCCCTAGCGAATCAAGAAAACCATTTACGGTTTAACCTAAAACTTTTCTAAAAATAAAAATGTGACACAAAAGTAATCAATACTCTTGTGTCACATTTTTTATACTCACTCTTCTTACTTAGTCTTAACGAGAAAGCTTGTAAGAAACTTTTGCATCTCCGTTCATCTTAATGCTTACTTGGTTTTTCACACTAGTAGAAAACTTAGCGAGTGAATAGGTATTGCCACTATTGGGGAAGTAAAGCTCTATACTTCCTCCATCTACAAATAGTTTTGCATTAAACTGTGTGGTTGAGTTAGTGTCTACCTTTGCAACATGCGCCGCGGTATAAATGGCATTTGCGTCATCGACATCTGTCACATGTTGCCCATTTCTTGTAATCATGTAATACCCATTAGTTG
Organism: Vagococcus entomophilus; assembly: GCF_003987595.1. NCBI lineage: Bacteria > Bacillati > Bacillota > Bacilli > Lactobacillales > Enterococcaceae > Vagococcus > Vagococcus entomophilus. The sequence continues at coordinate 777,596 of NZ_NGJZ01000001.1, forward strand.
TATCAAAGTCTAATTTAAAGTATGAATCATCATTTTTGACTTCCACATGGATATGACTAGGTAATGTTGCATCCGTTGCATTTGCAGCCAGATCCAAAGCAAATCCTTTTTGATTCAACGTAGTAGCCAGTACGGTTTTGTAGCCTTCGCTATCTCCTTTTGCTTGCTTGGTGCTTACGGTACGGTTCAAAACAGTTTTTTTGAATAAATTCCCTGTTTGAAAAGCTGATGTTTTTAAAGTGTAGTTATTTTCACTGGTAAACGAAATCGTACGAGCCATACTCATAGAACCCAAGCTCCCATTTGTGGAGTTTACTTTATTGTTATAGTCCCAGCTACCTAACCATGCAAGGCCTAAAAGTTGGCTATCATTTTGTTGCATAAATTTAGCACCGTAAAAATCACTGCCGCTATCAATACGTCTTGCTTGTGTCTCTGGTTGAAAAACACCGTCTTTCAAGGATCCTACTACATAATAAGTTCCAGTTGTTTCATTTCTTTTATAGCCATTTCCACCAACAAGCAGCACCCATTTTTTTTCACCAGTATCTGTTGTTGTTAGTTCAAATAAATTAGGACATTCAAGTAAACCTAATTGATCGATTTGACTATAAATACCATCTTTATATGAGAAATTTATTCCATCTTTTGATTCATAAACACCAATTTTATTTCCTTCTGCAAGATACATGTAAAATGTATCGCCTAGTCGAAACACATATGGATCTCGAAAGTCAGCATCTTTTGTCATTGGCTTCATAATCGGGTTGTTCGCATATGGTTTGAACGTGTTTCCGTTATCTAATGAATACCAAATATTTTGTGTTTGTTGCCCATCCCCATAGCTGGTAACATAGCTAATCAAAGCATTCGCTCCAAATCCTAAGCGATTATCGTAATCACGGTACAAAGTCCCTGAAGCGATATCCCCGGTAGAGGTTTGATACTTTGGAATGGCTGTTCCTAAGTTTTTGTAGGTAACAAAATCTTTAGTTGACACATGCTCCCATTCTGTTCCATTTCCACCAGTTGCATAATCTTTATTGTGTAAATAATAAAGATTGTATTCTTTCGTTTGCTCATTATAGAAAACACTCTGGATGTCATTCATAAAACCATTTTTTGGATTCAAATGGTAAGCTTGCGCATAATCCCCCACAACCTCAGCTTTTACTGCAGTAGCATTTACTGTCAACATCCCTAAAATTGACATACATAGACCTAAAACTAATTTTTTCACTATCATTCTCCTTTTTTCGTATTTTCGTAGTGAATTTAAAATAACATTTACTAAAAACATCTACAATATCAATTTTTTCAATAAAATGTAAATTTTTGACGAGAATGTATATAAATAGTTTTCATATGCTAATTAAGAATAATTATTCTTTTTTATTTTTATCTTAGATTTATATTTTTGTAAAAAACTCCATAAAAAAGAACATAAGATAGCCGTATTTTACTCAAAAAACAAGAACGAATTCACAAAAATTCCTCACCCGATTTTTATGAATTTCAGCTTATTAAAGTAGACGTTACTTCTATACCAATCTATACTTAGATACTAAAAGCCTGGGACATAACTCAAAAGTTATGTTCCAGGCTCTTTTATAAAAACCCATTATTGTTGGGAAAAATAGGTTACGTCCATCTTAACATCTTGTATACGTTTTACAATACTTTCGTTTTTTCTTAATATTTTTGTAAAGAACAAACACATTAATAATTATTATTTACTTGATTGATCTATTTTTTTCATTCCTAAAAGCAAGATGAACATTCCTAAGATGATCCAGAATCCATTCTCTTGTTTCTCCCCTGTATTGGGCAACTGTTTCTTTGTGGAGGAAGAACTTGTTAGATTAGAAGAAGCTTTTTGTCCACTACTTGTACTCTCCGTAATTTTTGTTGTGTTTGTTGGTTCAGTAGTATTCCCACTGCTTGTTGTAGTATTTGTTGTGTCAGTAGTGTTCTCACTGTTTGCTGTAGTATCTGTAGTGTCTGTTGTGTCTGTGCTATTCTCACTGCTTCCTGTAGTATTTGTTGTACCAGTGGTATTCTCGCTACTTGTTGTAGTGCTGGTTTCTTTGTTTTGCCCATCAGCATTGCCATCACCACCAAAGTCTTGCACGAAACTGTGTGTTTTATCCTCTTCTATATTGATTCCAGTTAACGTACCAGAATTGTCATAAGCCTTTGAGCTCAACTCTTTTACCACACGAGTCGAATATTCGACAACAGCAGACTTATCTAAATCGCCAAAAGATACTTTAAACGTTTTCAAGTCCTCTCCGATTGTCATATGTTCTTTACCCAATTCAGACTCAGAGACAAATCCGCTGTTATTCTGGCCATAATGTCCCAGAGAAACACTAATGCTATCAGCAACCAAAGATTGTCCAGCCCCTATATAATCTATGTATTCTGCATTTTTAATCAAACTTTTAGCATAGTTAATTCGAACGACCCAATGAATGAGTAACGGGTCTTGCTCATCTACCCAGCCCCATTTAGTCAACGTCTCATTGGGATTTATAATCCCTTGGTCGCCAACTGTTAAGACAATTGTCCCATTTATCCCTAGATTTATCGGCGTTTCAGAATTTTGTTGCACTTTATTTTTGTCCCACTGCACCCATAAGTCTAGAGAACCTTTAATATTTTGGTGCTGCTCAACAAAATCTGTAAACGTCACCTTGACAGTTCCCGAAGCCTTATTAACAGCTGCCATTCCAACCAAATCATTTTGGGGGTTTCTTACTTCAAATTGAATATTTCCTGGAAATTGAATTCCTGATGGAAGTTTCAATGTCATTGTGTCACCCGCGGATAATGTCTGGTTGTCAGGAATTGCCCAATCATAGGTAATCATAAAAGTGTCATAGTATCCAAAAATATGGTGTTCTTCCACAGCTTTTCCTTGCTCATCTTTTATTTGAGTGTTTGTTACAAATTGTGTGCCGTAGTCACTGGTTGCGAACACATGCCCTACCCAAAATAAATTAGATAAAATAACTACTGTTAGTAATAAATATTTTACAATTTTTTTCAATTTATCTTCACTCCTTCTCTCCCATTTAACCATAATTCTTTAAAATAATTTATTCTAATTATGTCAATTTTGGAATAAGTAAGATAATTGATGTAAATTGTACTATAAACTACGTAATGTTCTTGCTTATGAGTTGTTTTTGCAAAAAGCTGGCTAATTCCTCCCAATTTTTAGGATTACTGCTATCTGAGAAGTAAAAAAGTTTGGTCTGCTCGTTCATATGATAAGGAATGCCATCTGAAATAATAACATCTGCCTCACTAAAGTCAGGTGTTATTCCCACTTTGTTATTGTTATAGGTAGTTAAAATAAATTGTTCAACCACTTCTTTATAAGAGGACTTATAATAAAATTCTGTATATATTTTCAAAACATTTTTGTCCATAACCAATAAGTTATAATAACAAATATTTGCTAGATACTTCACACAATGAAGCCGCTCTGCTTCTTTAAAATAGCTTCCAATGAGTTCCTCAACATCATAAACTAGCTGGTTTGGAACATTTTTGATTTTCTGTGATTGCTCGCTCATTTCATAAAACTTCCAAAAATGAAAATTTTTTAAAATCAGAATTTTTGTTGTCAAGTCCGTTAAAAAAAACGCGCTTTCATCATTTGTTAAAGAGTAACGAGTACAAATTTTATTCAAAAATAGCAGCTCTTTCTTTAAAAATTCATTATCATAATTGCTTTTTATTAACTGTCGACCCATTCGAATTTTTTCGTTTTTGTCAATTAGTTCTGGAACTACGTGATGTGACAACAGTTCAAAACAAAAGCTCTCATTGTAATTGTCACTAGTCTTTAAGCAATAGTTATTTTGTAAAAAAGCAAATAGTTTTTTTCTATCACTATCCCGAACAAAAAATTCATACAACTCTCGATCGTTTTGAGAAACCGTTTGTATTTTAAATCCATTTTCAATCGCCTCTTGAAAAATTCCTAGCAAGAGATCTTTCTTTAATTGATTAGAGGGAGATAGTTGATCATACTTTTCTAACTGTAAATACCTTTGGGTCCTCACAATTTTTTTTCTTTCTGTTAAATAGTCAGGCCATTCCGCTGAACTATATACTGCGGCAATAATGTAATAGTTTAGTTGTCTGATTTCCAACTCATCTCCCAGCAACTTAAACAATTTCTTTTCTTTAATAATTTTTAGACTTAAGTGAGTGACCTGAAAAAATTCATTTAATTGATCCATGAGTTTATAACAATACGATTGACTATAACTAAGTTTTTCGGAAAACTCCGTCAGAGTGCAGCTTCTTTCAATCATCATAAAAAACAAGGATTTATAAAGAGAAGACTGAATAAAATAGCTTTTCTTCAGTTGATAGAGTATTTTCATACAGCTCTCATAACAGAATTTTGGATTCCAACAATATACATTGTCACAATAGATTAACTGTAATGACTGATTTGGCTGTTTATAAAAGTCAATTTCTTCTGTAAGTTCTTCCATAATTTTTTTGGTGGCGCGAATGCTTAAGCCCAGCATTTTTTTCAAATGTAAAGTACTTATATATTTTTCATCTATCATAATATATAATATTTTAATTTTTTTCATTTGATTTTTTGATAAAAAAAAACGACTAACTTTTGTTGAAAACATCTAATCCTCTCGATTCATTCTATATATATTTTTTAATTTTATTGTTTTGACAAGACAATAAAATTAATGATACAGTCTTTTTAATTATAAATTATTTATATATAATTAGGATGTCTTTAGTATACAACAAAAAACAGTAGCAAATCTGGTATTCGTCGAACATTTCTCTAACACAATGCTTTACAGTAATTCCACCTACATAAAAAAGCTCATTTCTATCATTGATTTGATAGAAATGAGCTTAAAATATTTTATGCTAACAAAATTTTCGTTTTAGACTTGGGAGTGTTCACGCAACAAAGCAGTATCATCTCAGCTTTATTTTACAGTAAACTCTTCAATTCTACTCTGCAAATAATAGCTTTTAGAGCAGTCTCAGTCAATCCTGTCTGACTCAAAAAGTCAAGGAAATCATCAAATGGTACAAGCTATTTCTTTGATACAGTATACATTTCTAAAATAATTATCACCCTAAAAAGACCGTATGTTCTTTTTTTAAAATTAAAACCACACCTTTTTTATTACGTGCAGATAGTTGTTAATAATAAAATAGTTATTAGAACCAGGTCATGATCCATCCAATAAACGCAAAATTCATTATTATCCCTCTTCTCTTAAATAACGAAATCTTTCATTTTGTATATTATCACTAATTCACATTTCACACAATGAAATAGGCCCAAAAAAAGCCCCACTACTTAGATGCAGTTCCACTCTTTCATGGGAACACTCCCGATAAAAAAGACTAATTTTGCATTATACTATAAGATCAACTAAAGTGAACGTCAAGCTGGCAGGTGGTGCATTCTCGTTAATGCCTATATTCAAAATATCAACTTTAATTCCTCTTTTAAAAAGATTTTGACCAGCTTTATTGAGCGGAACGTTCTAATTTTTTGGCAACTAAAGGAACAACTTCAGGTAATGCTTAAGTAACAGTTGAGAACATTTCTTGAATGTTTAATATCTTTAACTACAGAAGAAAGATTTGAGCGGTAATAAAGAGGTCGACAAACTAGTTATGCTTAACAATATAATTACTCCAGCCTTACTAGCATTATCAATCGGCAATAATGACGTACCAAATGCTATTAGTAAATAAATAAGCCCCAAATGTTTTTTTCATAAAAACAACTGCTTTCCCTCAACCTTCATAGCAATGTAAATCCGACCTGCAAACTCTGACATAGTCCAATTCATCTAAAATCTCATGAGAAGATCATGACATAAATTCTACATTAAACCAACCAATATGAGTTGCTTTGGTATTTTTTCAATTCGAATTCAAGATTTTTTTTATTTATTATCCTTTCTATATATCGCCACCTCAAACATGGTATTCCGATTATTATTTCATTTTAAACAGATCTCTATTAGAACTTGCTTATGCTGTAATCATTAATCATAAGCTTATTAGTTTTTTCAGTCTTGTCAAAGCATTTTACTCTATTGCACTAAAAGACTTATCGCTTTGATATGCAACATTTAATTGCATAAGCCCAGCTGCCATGGTTTTTGAGGCATTCAAATAAAAACTAAAGCATTACTAATAGACAAATTTTAAAGGATACTACTATGAACAATTTAGCCTGCAAATATTGCGCTTCTGATTTAGATAAGCACTTATATTGCCCATTTTTGTGGAATTATTTTTTCGGTAGAGGATTGTTCTATGAATGGTAACCGCATTTCTCAACTCATTGATAACATAAATAAAGAAAAACTTTTATCTAGAACTACTAAAGACCTATTAAAAGAACAGACCATTGCGCTCTACTATTTACTACGTGCTACCTGTAAGCATCGTGACGATTTACTTTACTACCAAGTCCCAGATAAATCAGTCTTATTCCACCGAATCTCATTTGTGCTTGAAAATATTCTGTTAGAGCGTGAAGATAGCTTTCCCAAACGTTTGACTAATAGAGTGTTACATAAAAAATTACCGAAATTCAGAAATTCGAAAAGGAACTTATTCTAAACGAAAAATTTTTCACAAAGATGCTTCTAGCCCTAAAGAAGAGCAATAAAAAACCGAAAAGAAGGAAATTTTTTCGGTTTTTCAGTCTGTATAGAAATTAAAGATTTAATGAGAAAGCCTGCATAAGATATTCCTGATTTAAGGTTAATTGCCTTTTTTAAATTTTACAACAGAATCTCAAAGTATCTTGATTGTTAAAAATATTCCTTTTTCTTATCTATTTTATTGACATTTAGCCAATGTAGAACATCTGTGCGCGTCGCTCAAGTTTTATTTACTATCTATCCGTGGAGCATATTATTTTTTTTAGAGATCATTTTATAAATCATTATGCAACACATCGTTAAAATAACTGTGACAATAACGCCTCCTTCTAACCCAAAATCCCCACCATTATATAAGCTTTTTTGCATGTCAGGAACCGTTTGAAATACTGATATAGAAGTTTCTCCACCACTTACAGCCATTCCTATAACAGGACCCAAAAGAAAATTCCATGCTGTATGAATAGCCCCAACCAAAATCAAGCTATTGGTCAAATAGAATACTAATGAAAAGAACATAGCAGCCAATGTTAAATTAATTAAAGCAAGAGGAGTAATCCCATTATTCATTCCGTGGAGAGCTGTAAAAATTATCGAATTTATAATAATAGCCGGCCAAATACCAAGTTTCACTGACAATAAATTCATTAAAAACCCTCTACATAACAGTTCTTCGGTAAATCCTTGTAAAACGTACGCTAAGAACAATATGAATATTTCTAGCCAAATAATTTGATTATTAACACTAGTTGATAATGAGCCGATTGCAAAATTAACGACATATACTGAAAGCAGCAATATTAACCCTATCCCTAGCCCAGAAAGATATTTATATATAAATTCTTTTCCAGTGATTCCAAGTGACGAAAGTGATCGCTTATAGTAATACCTATTTACTAGTAGTACTAGGATAAACATTACTGGGAACAAAGACATACCTAAAAGCGTCAGCATAAGAGGTGTCCTATTTCCTAATGAAGACACGATAATGGGTGCAACAAGCTGTACAATTTGAATTGAAAAATAGAAGATCAGTATAGTCCAAATAATTGGGCCCCACCATTTATTTTTTGAAGTTTGTTTTTTGGTAAGTGCCATACTATTGTTTAATTTCATGTGAATATATCCCCTTTTATATTTTTTATTTAGATGAAGTTATCTCAAATTACCTTCATAGTGGCAAAATTATTTTATAGTGTCATTGCCACTTATTGTTTATGAAAAATTTATTTTATCTCCACTTGATGTTTATTTGTTATTCCCCTGTCTACTCTTTTCTTTTAATCTATTTGTAGAAAAGGGTCTTGATTATGTAGCTTTCAATCGAACTATCCGAAAAAGCCGTCCTTGCAATCATGCAGGCAATGGCGTGATTGAAAAAAGTATACGTGTCCGCACGTCCTGTATCTCATAACTTTAAAGAAACCATGCTACATATTTTATATATGCTTCGGGCTATTCTCATAATCGCAGAATTAACAGTACCTTCACTTACTTGCAGACTGACGTATTTGGTCATAAAAACTGATTGCTTGACATAAAAAATTTTCACAAAAAGATCCTTATCTATTGACTTAGATTTAACCTTTGATTGGGTTGCTCTACATCTTTTCTTTTTTAAATTTTTATACCCCTTTCCTAAATGATTTTTCTGCTAGCCAGTTTAGTTTAAATTAAGTCTAGTTAACAAACAATTATTCTTAAGGCTTATTTATAAAAATTTAAGCTCTTTTGCAAAGTTCAAAAAGAAAGGGCAAACAATGTTAAGTCATGGATATCTTATACAAGGATTTCCAGTAACCCATTAATTTCTTAAGAAAATACACAATAACTACTGACTAACACGCACTTAATAAGCAAAACCAAGCTATTAACTTTTTCATTTTTTTATCTTTCTAATTCTTTATTATTTTTATTTTATAAATGGTTAGTCTAAATACTTCAATTTATTTTGATAACTCTGCTTTCTTTCAATATATCCATGATTTTAAAATAGGTATTTTTTAAATCTTTCGATGCAACAATATAGAAAACCAGACGCCCTTTATAGATTCTTTTTTCTTTGTTAAGTATTGCCTTGTTTTTGATACTGCCTAATTGTCGTTTTTTCATATTTTGCTTGATATTTATGGGTTTCAAGAATTAGATTACTTACTAGCTGACGTAATTTTTATCTTGAACGTCTTTAAAAGAAGGGTAATTCAAAACTTCAACTTAAATATTATTTCAACACTTACTTTAGTTAAAAGTTTACATTGCTGCTCCTATTTTGGTCATTTGACGAAACACAAGCACAGCCGATTTTTGACGTTTTTCATCCTATTTCCTTTCTGATTAATTTACATCTTAATTTTTATAACTAAAATCCCGGAATATTACTATCGCGTTTCGCGATTTTTAAGCACTCCTTATTTTTATGGCTTCTTAAATTTAAAAATGAGATTTTTTCTCATAGCTAGTCCACTTATATAAAACCAGTAATACTCCTCTACCTGTCTTTAATGTTCCAACTCTTTTCGTGTTAATACTTCAATTTTACGTTAATTATTGTTTTATCAATTTTTCTAAAAAAAGAACCATGCATTAACACTTAGACTGAGGGAATTAAAAGGTAATAATACAAATAGCATAATCTGTGCAGGTACATCTGACTATATGCCTTATCTAAAAAATTATGGACAATATTTTTCACCTATAGCTAAAATTGGAATGAACGAAAAATATCTTGATTCCTCGGAAAATAGGTCTCGTTCAGAAATAAAAGAACATTCTTTTGGTTTATTCAAAACATAATCTATCAAACTTATAAAAGCCACCTAGTTTTTCTAGGTGGCTTCTTCAGGTAATTTGTTATCTTTTATTTCAAAATCAATGATATTATCTGTGTTATTCTCTATTTGATTCAAATACTTTCTTAAATCAACATTAACAATATATGGACTATTCGTCACAATATAGATTTGCTTTCTTAATTGAGCTATTTTTTCATCTGACAACTCTAACTTATCTAAATGAGATAAGAATTCGTCTTCTTTTTTCTTTCTTCTTATTCTTACTTTTCTAGGAGATACATAACTAGGTTCGTTTTCATATAAATGAATAATCAATTTTTTATATCTTGATTTCAATAAAACCTCAGCAATCTTTTCCCACCAATGTTTATCTGTCGAACCGATTGACATCCCAAAAACTACAATAATATCACTTTTTTCGATAGTATTCTCTGCGTCTCTACGCATATATTCTCTATTATTTACAAGTGAATCTGGCTTTAGCAAATCTTCTAAATCATCTTTTTCAAAAAAATCTGGAGCTAATTGGCTCTCATCATTCAATCCTAATGTTAAAAATCGGTCAATTACTCCATGCACATTGATAATCGCTTTGTTAAAATTTTGATTAGGGAATGAATTATTGAAACTATTACTCTTTGTATTCTTACTAGAATTTTGAAGGACTATTTGTAAACTGTTTGTGTAGTTGAAAGATATAACCCGATAATTAAAATGACTATTAGTGTTATCAATTAACATAGATTTAATTTCATCATGATCTTGTTCAAATACACCGTGAAAAAAATTATCCATAGTGGTAAAAAGTATTTCTGAGAAGTCCTCATTAATTTGAACATCATCTTGTATTTGAATACCTTTAAGATAATCATTTAAATCTTCTCGTAGAGTTTCAAAATCGTCTAAAAAGTTGTCAGCTAAATTGGTATCCTGATTTTCTTCCTTTAAACGTTTCGTAAATACTCCCAACTGAAATTCCAAATCAGCCCAAGTTTGGATATTATCTTTTGATTTATAAATTTCAGAATAAATCATATTATCAATCTTCGAAACAAACGTTTCATCTATTTTTTGGGACCAATCTAAAGAATATTTTTTCTTTAAAATATATTCATAAAAATGAATATATGAAGTTTGTAACCCACATTGAATGTCAAAGCCATTTCCCAATAAAAAAGTAATATTCATCCTACCACTCCCAATTAATTATCTACTTTATTATACATTCAAACAAAACAAATCACAAATAAGTATGAAACCTTCACAAAAAATATCGGACTTATATTTTTAAAGTTTTATTTTGGTTTATAGACAAAAACATACAGTATATCTATTTAAAATTAACAACACACACAATTTAGCCTTCATTTTAAATAAAATTATCACCTCAAATTCATCAAAGCACTCGTTTTAATAGACTTCTCAATAAAATCTTCACTATTTAACGTCTGAACATATCTTTGAGTCATTTTAATTGAACTATGCCCCATATTTAAGCTTAACGTATAAATATCTAGTCCGTTTCGTAATTGCATACTTGTATAAGTATGTCTTAACGTATGACCTGAAAAACGGACACAATCTCTTATATCAATTTGCTTCTTTATTTCTTGTATAATCTGCCAAATACTTTTTTCATTCAATTTTTTACCTAGATTACTGACAATAAAAGGATTTCCTTCTAACAGCCCATATTTTCTTTTCTTAATTCGTTGATATTTTATTATTTCTTTTTTTAGAATTGGACTAACAGCGACGGCTCTATCCTTATTATTTTTTGATTTTCTAATAATTATTTGATTATTCATAATATCTTCATCTCGTATCTCGCAAACTTCGCTAATCCTCACCCCACATTCAATCATCAACATCAATATCGCAACATTTCTTTGTGCTATATGTTTGTATGGGTGTTTTTTATAGCAACTGTTAGCATTTGTTTAATTTCACAGTCATTTAAAGGATTGATTACTTTTCTTTCTTCTTTTAATCTTTCAATATCAACAAACGGATTATACTCAATATATTTTTCAATTAACATATAGTCAAATAACTTCTTTAATCTGCTAATACTTACATTGATTGTCGATGCTTGCATTTCTTTTTCTTGCATATCTATTATCCAGCTTTTTATATGTTTCTTTTCAATCTTTAATGTTTCACACTTTTATTTATTTGAAAAAATTTGCTGTGTTTCTCAATTTTGATTTATAATTTTGATTTGTATTTTTGAAAAACCTCTCACTGTAATATCCATACAAAATTCTAAAATAATATCTTCCAGTTCATAGAAAAAAGTCCCTTCTTATCAAATCTTGATAAAAAAGGACTTCTTGCAAACCAACGCATCTTAATAGATTTTTTTCTGAAGATGCGAGCTTCAATCTTCTAAAGATTCACCTACTGATTGATTACAAATTAATTTTACAGTAAACTCTTCAATTCGACATCTGGATATTTGTCAGCAAACCAGCGCATCGCAAATTGATTTTCAAACAAGAAGAGTGGTTGGTCAAAACGGTCTCGAGCCAGTATATTACGACTAGAACTCATCCGCTCGTCTAAATCCTCTGGATTGATCCAACGAGCAATCTTACTTCCCATTGGTGTCATAATCAATTCTGTGTTGTACTCATTTAACATACGGTGTTGAAAAACTTCAAACTGAAGTTGTCCTACCGCTCCAATGATATATTCTTCGGTTAAGTAGGTTTTATAAAGTTGAATAGCTCCTTCTTGAACCAATTGTTGAATTCCTTTGTGGAATGATTTTTGCTTCATCACATTTTTAGCTGTTATTTTCATAAAGAGCTCTGGCGTAAATTGAGGGAGTTTTTCGTAGCTAACTTTTAATTTCCCTCCATAAAGAGTATCGCCAATCTGATAATTTCCCGTATCATAGAGTCCAATAATATCCCCAGCAACTGCTTCTTGAACGTTTTCACGAGTATCTGCCATAAATTGTGTGGAGTTGGTTAACTTAAACTTCTTCCCCGTACGCTCCAATGTCACATCCATGCCGCGCTCAAATGTACCCGAACAAATTCGGACAAACGCAATTCTATCCCTATGGGCAGGGTTCATATTCGCTTGAATTTTAAAAATAAATCCGGAAAACTCTTCTTCGTAAGGGCTAATCTCTTGATCCTCTTCGGTCTTGTGATCAGATGGTTTAGGGGCAAACTGTAAAAATGTTTCTAAAAATGTTTGTACCCCAAAGTTTGTCAGCGCAGAGCCAAAGAATACTGGCGTTAGCTCTCCAGCTGCAATCTTTTCTTTAGAAAATTCATTTCCAGCTTCTACCAACAGCTCCACATCTTCTAAAGCCTGAGGAAAAACAGAATTTTGTTGCAATGGATGATCAGATGGTATATCACCTTCAGCGTTTAACGGAATAAAGCGCTCGCTATTATAGTGTGCTGGACGATATAACTCTACTCGTTTATTATATACGTCATAAAGTCCTTCCAGACCTTTTCCCATACCAATCGGCCAATTCATCGGATAAGACTCAATTCCTAATACTTCTTCCAATTCTGAAAGCAGTTCTAACGGTTCTCGACCATCACGGTCTAATTTATTAATAAAAGTAAAAATAGGAATCCCCCGCATGCGACAAACTTGAAATAATTTTTTCGTTTGCGCTTCAATCCCTTTGGCACTATCAATCACCATCACAGCACTATCTACTGCCATCAGTGTCCGGTAAGTATCCTCAGAAAAATCCTCATGTCCAGGCGTATCCAAGATATTGACACGCTTATCATCATAGTCAAATTGCATCACAGAACTGGTGACCGAAATCCCACGTTGTTTTTCGATTTCCATCCAGTCAGATTTTGCAAAATTCCCTGTTTTTTTAGCTTTTACAGTCCCCGCTTGACGAATTGCACCCCCAAATAATAACAATTGTTCAGTAATGGTTGTTTTCCCCGCATCCGGATGGGAAATAATCGCAAAAGTGCGACGGCTATCTACTTCTTGATGTTGTTTATTCATTATTTTGTATTCTCCTTTATTATTAGCTATTCGTTAAAGAAAAATACTTTCTAATGCTTCGTATACATAATCATCGCTTGCTCCTTCTACTTCGGCTTGTCATAGCAAATAGTATACCACGAAGTAGCGGATTATTCAAAATGAATTTGTTTCTTTAGATGCTGATTAACCGCATTTTTGTTACATTTTTATGAGCCGATATTTCTTCAATTACTTCTGTAAAAGTCAAATTTGTAGGAAGCTCTACCGTGTAAATATTTGCATAAACTCTCCGATCTTTTTTAAAATCCACATTAAAATCAACATCCAATGTTTTGATCTGATGTGCTTCAAAGTACTGTGTAATAAACTCTTTTGTCTCATTACGGTGTACATAATGAATTTCTAGCTTTTTGAGTGATGGAACATGAATTACTTTTTTTATCATATATAATGCGGTCAATACACCGATAAACCCTAAAATAGCAATTTTATAAAAGCCTAAGCCAATTGCAATTCCCAGACCTGCAACTGACCAAAGAGAGGCTGCTGTCGTCAGCCCTGTAATTGTTCTTTTTGTTACAATGATTGTTCCAGCACCTAAAAAACCAATCCCACTAACGACTTGTGCAACTAAACGCGATTGGTCAATTCTAAGCAACGATCTAACCTCAGGATGCTTACTTGCGTAATCTAGGGCTTGAAGTGTTAATTGCGTTTGGATTAAGGCGATGATTACCGCTCCTAGACACACTAGAATATGGGTACGGATACCCGCAGGTCGATTTTTAAACTCGCGCTCATAACCAATCGGACCTGCAATCACCATCGCCAGAATGACTCTTAAACAGATTTCGCCTAAACTCATCTTCTCTCCCTCATTTGCTTGGATATTTATTTTTCTTTTCTTCTCATATTGTAGCATGCAAATGAAAATTTAAAGTCTTTTTTTCAAAAAAATAAAAGAAAGCAGGCATAACCTGCTCTCTTTTATTTTTTATCATTCCTCATCATTTTTATCTTTTCTAAAACGATGGCGTTCTTCCTCATCATCTAAATCTTCTGTGCGCTGTTCCTCAGAAAAAATCGCTTTGAGGACCAGTAGTCTTGAGCCTTCCATCTCCTCAGAAATCAAAGTCAAATTTCCAACCTGATACGAAAGCTTTTCCCCTTGATCTGGAATAGTCCCTAATGCCGTAATAAAGTATCCAGCGATTGTATCTACGTCACTCATCTCAAGCTCTGTATGAAATAGCTCATTAAACTCATCAATCAGCATTCTTCCTTGAACAAGATAAGTTTGAGCATCAATTTTGGAATACAAGTTTTCTACTTCGTCCGACTCATCTTCTATTTCGCCTACAATTTCTTCTAATAAATCTTCCAAAGTCACAAGTCCCACTACTCCACCATACTCATCAAGTAAGATAGCCATTTGGTTCTGTGTTTTTTTCAACTCATAAAGCAAGTCATCAATAAAAATGGTTTCTGGAACAAACAAAGGTTCTTGAATAATTTTTAATAAATCAACATTTTCAAAACCTTCAATTTTCGCTGCTTTCAACAAATTTTTCAAGTGTAAAATTCCAATTACTTTATCTTTGTCTTCATCATATACTGGAATTCTTGAATAGTTGTCTGAGAGTACCAAGTCAATGTTTTCTGCAATCGTATCGTGCACATTAATCATAAAAGCATCTGTTCTTGGAACCATAATCTCTCGAGCAACTTTTGTATCTAGCGAAAATACCCCTTGTACCATTTCCAATTCATCTGAATCAAGTACCCCTTCATTGACAAGCATATAGCGCATTTCTTCACGCGTCATTTTTACGTCTGCATCGTCAAATTTCATCGGTGTGAGTCTTCCTAAAAGATCAGTTGAGGCTGATAGCAACCAAACAAATGGACGTGCGATAGTTCCTAGTATCTGTACCGGCCACATTGTAAACATGGCCACCTCTTCAGATTTGTTTAAAGCAATTCTTTTAGGATACAACTCCCCAAAAACAATGGAAATATAGGTTAAAAATATCAGCGAAAGGACACTTGCTATTTGAGCAGCAGTTTCTCCACCACCTAGTAAAGTGGTCAATTTTTGTGCCAAGGACTCTGCCAAGGACGCACCTGAAAGGATTGTCATCAAGGTAATCCCAACTTGAATTGTTGACAAGAAATTATTGGGATGTTCAAGCAGATCAAGTAGTTTTTTCGCTTGTTTATTTCCTAATCCCGCTTTTTGCTCTATTCTGTTTTTGTTTACCGAAATCAATGCAGTCTCTGCAGCGGCAAAAAAAGCGTTTAGTAGGGTCAAGATAATCAAAATTAAAAATTGTGTAATTAACGACTGACTCTCTGGGTCAGCATTCATAAGCTGTTCTCTCCTTAAAATATATCATTCTACCTAACTCTAGATGTAACAGAATAGTATCACAAATTCAAGTGAATTTCAATTAATTATCATTTTGAGTTTTTTCCTGAAAACCGTTTTCATCGGGTTCCTCTTTTGCTGTCTTATTTAACTGAACAATATCATAAACATACTTGAAAATCGTTTTACAAACCGCATACAATGGAACACCCAAAATCATTCCCAGAAGTCCCGAGATATTGCCTGCAACTAACAGAATGATGATGATTGTGAGCGGATGGATGTCCAAACTTTTTCCAATAACATTTGGATAGATGATATTGCCATCAATTTGTTGAATGACAAGAACTAAAATACAAGCAAGTAGTGCCTTCACCGGTGAGGAAAGAACCGTAACAAATATTGCTGGAGCCAACCCTAAGTAGGGGCCTAAGTATGGAACCATGTTGGTTATTCCCGCAATGCACCCAAACAAGAAAGCATAGTCAATGCCAATCGCCCAATATCCTAACCAAGTACAAACCCCTACGAAGAGACATTCAATTGCTTGTCCACTAATATAAGCAGAAATTGTATCACTCATTTTTCCAACCAAAACAATGATTTCTTTTTTACGTTTTTGTGGAAGATATTTTTCAATTGCTGGAATCATTTTTGGTCCATCTTTTAGCATGTAAAACAAAATAAACGGAACGGTTACAATGATTACTGTAACGTTTGCAACAGAACTAATGATTGTAGATAGGCTAGTCGAAAAAGCATTCAATACCTGTTTCAAAACACTTTGAACCGAAATATCCATTTTTTTCAAATATTCATTGATATCAATATTTTTTAAATAGGGATGACTCATCAATTCGTTTGTCCACTTTTCAACGCTCTTAGCAAATGCTGGCAAGTTATTAATCAATTGCACAATTTGCTTAACCAAATTTGGCAAAATCGCACCGATAAATAATGCAGTCAGTAACACAAAAATCACAAAGACAATCGCAACGGACTTCCCCCGTGAAAGTCCTGTTTTCATAATAAATTTTACCAGTGGATTTAATAAATAAAATAAAAAACCTGCTAGCAAAATGGGGGTGAACAACGTCGAAAAGAACGTCGCAATTGGACTAAATAAAAAGTTGATTTTGGTTGAAACAAAAATCAAGGTTGCAATCACCAACAACTCAACAGACCAAAATAATAATTTTGATCCCCTTAAACGATCAAACATCAATTTTCCTCCTTCAATTTCATATTGAAAATGCAATTACGTATAGTATAATAGATTTTATCAAAAAAAGCTTTAATTTTTGTTATGGCTCACTAGAAAGGAGTACTCTATGTACATCACCTATACAAAAGATCTAAATTCACAGACTTATTTTGATGCACTTTCGATTCGTAAAGAAGTTTTTGTAAAAGAGCAACAGGTTCCACTGGATATTGAAGTCGAATCAGAAGATCGGTGTTGTCACTTTGTTTTATATGACGATACTAAAAAAGCTGTTGCAACTTGTCGACTTTTGGAGAAAAGTAATGAACAAATCAAATTACAGCGAATGGCTGTTTTAAAAGAAGCAAGAAAATTTGGTTATGGTTTAAAACTTGTATTAGAAACCGAGAATTATGCAAAAGAAGAGCAATACAAAGAAATAGTATTAGGGGCACAAATAAAAGCACTTGGTTTTTATGAAAAGCTTGGCTACAAGCCATTCGGAAAACAATTTTTAGAGGCAGGGATCTTGCATTGTATGATGTCCAAGCAACTCCTATAACAAAAAACGAGTCTAGAAAAATATTCTAGGCTCGTTTTCCTTTGCAAAAGCTAAGTTATCAGAATTCCAACTAGACAAAAGTTATTTTTTAGACAACTGTTGATACCGCTCATACCAAATATCTACGTATTCTTTTGAAAATGGACCTTTTCCGTTGTTAATCCAGTCCACTAAAATCTTGACATTCTCTTTTAGAATAAAGTCAATTTCTGCAGAATAGTTCATCTGACGTCGATGATCTTCGTACTCATCGACATCAAGCAGACGCTTTTCACCATCTGGAAATACTTTGATGTCTAAATCATAATCAATGTACTTCAGTGCTTCTGCGTCCAAAACATACGGAGAGGCCAGATTACAATAATAAGAAACTCCCTTTTCTCTAATCATTGCAATAACGTTAAACCAATATTTTTTATGAAAGTATACAATTGCTGGCTCACGAGTAACCCATCTTCGACCATCTGACTCTGTTACTAATGTGTGGTCGTTTACACCGATGAGTGAACATTCGCTCGTTTTTAATACCATCGTATCCCGCCAAATTCGATGTAAATTACCATCGTGCTTATAACTCTGAATAGTGATAAATTCCCCTTCTTTAGGAACACGCATATTTACCCTACCTTCTTTTGAAAATCACTGATTTTTCACTAGGATATTCATTACATCGATATCATCACTATTATATCATAAAATAATGAAAGTTATAAAAAAAATCGCAATTTTTGTGGTACCTTTAGTCTGAATTCTGTTTCTTTATAAATTCCAACAGTTTTTGTTGATGCTTGGGCAATACGACATCAGTAGTCTCTTCGATTTTTAACCAGCGTTGGTTGGCTGCCAACTGAAATTGTTTTTGATTTTTCACATAGCCATTGGCAAGTAGAATAAACCACTTTAAATGACTAAAAATATGTGTCACTTCTCCCACAGGCTGTTTTAACCAAACAACCGTTTCGCTATATCTTTCTAATTGTGCAAGGGACTGCGCGAAAGAGAAATGTGTCAAATTAGTTTCACCAAGAGGCTCATTGTCTTCTGCTAATAGTTCTAATTGTTCACTTGGTTCCTTCTCTTTAAGAAAAGCCTGCCATTGTTTTAAATAGCGCTTGAACTCAGCCTCTTTGATTTCGACTAATGGAAACATCCACATATTGGCCAACAGTCCTTCTTTTTTCCTTTGTTCAAAAAGAAATGCTCCTGCTTCATTTTGAATCGCTAGCGCTAGATAATAGACCGGTTTTGCCTTAACCTTTTTACTTTTAACGGGATATTTTTCTATTTCTTTTTTTTCATACGCCAAACAATACTTTTGGATAGGACACTTCTCACACTTTGGCGAAGTTGGCGTGCAAATACCTGACCCTAAATCCATGATTGCTTGATTAAATTCGCTTGGTTTGTTTGGAGAGATTAACAATCGAACAGCTTGCTCAAAAACTTTTCGACTGCTTGGTTTGGCAATATCATCGGTTATTTCAAATAAACGACTAAAAACACGCATCACATTCCCATCAATTGCTGGCTCTGGCAGATTAAAGGCGATACTCGCAATAGCTCCTGCAGTGTATGGACCAATTCCTTTTAATTCTTGGATTTTTTGGATCTCATTTGGCATCTGACCGTCATGCAACTCCACTATTTGTTGAGCTGCTTTTTGCATGTTTCTCACTCTTGAATAGTAGCCTAACCCCTCCCATGCCTTTAATAACCTTTCTTCTTCTGCTTGTGCCAACGCTTGGATACTCGGAAACCATTCGGTAAACCTCAAAAAATAGGGAATAACTGTCTCCACTCTCGTCTGTTGAAGCATAATTTCAGAAACCCAAATACGATAAGGATCTTGATTCTCTCGCCAGGGTAAGATTCTTCTTTCTTGCTCATACCAACCCAAAAATTCTTCTTGAAATTCCGCTACGCGTTTCGTTGGCCAATCGTTCAACCATTGTTTTTTCACCTTAGCATTCTCTTTATCCTTCATGTTCCAACTCTTTCTTCTCAATAAACTGTTGAATTAGCTCATAATCAAATCCTTTTTGAAATAACGAGCGTATTACTTTTTGTTTGCGCTTTGGCAAGTCTAAGCGCACATTTCTTTCCCAGAGTTTATCCCCTAATTGTTCGAGCAACTCTGCTTCTTGTTGACTGTCCTTTTCAACAGAAATGCTTGCAAGTGCTGCTTGAATTATTTCTTGCTTGAATCCTTTGAGCATCAATCCTTGTTTCATTTTATTTAACTTTTCTTGGTGACTCTTTTGACGATATCGCTTTTCCAACTTTTTTGCTAGTGCAGTTGCATTTTCTTGCTGCGAGTCGTTGGTATAAAGCAACAATGCCTCAGCACTCGTTTGCTCTTCAATTCCTTTTTTTCTAAGTTGCTGCATAACAACAGCTGGTCCCTTATCAGAAGTCCGAATCATCGTTCGAACATAACTTTCGGCATAGACCTGATCGTCAACTAGCCGGATTTCTCTAAGTTTTTCGATAACCGGGCCAATCATAAAGCTAGGAATTTCCTTTTCTAGTAAATATTTCCGGATTTCTTTTTCTGAGCGTAACTGATAACTCAAATAATTAAGCGCTAGCTGATAGCCTTGATCTAATGCGCTTGTCTCTTCAATTTCCTTTATCAGTGTTTCCTCTAGTTCTTTTCCTTTTAATAATCTATAACGAACAAAGACATCCTCTGAAACAAATAGTTTGCGCCCAGAGGTCAAAACAAGTGTATAACCTGAACGTTTTCTTTTGGTTACTTTTTCAATTTGTTCCATTTTTTCATCCCTTTATTTTTAGTCTTTTTTATTGTACTACATTTGTTCCTTTACATAAACAAAAAGAGATGAACGCTAAAAAGCATTCATCTTAAAAACTAATTGATTAATTTTTTTACATACAAACAACGCATTGCGTTGAGTATTGCCAAAACTGTTACGCCAACATCGGCAAAAACAGCCCCACCAATTGTCATCATTCCAACAGCTCCTAGTACTAAAAAAAGCACTTTGATTCCTAATGCAAAAAGTATATTTTGCTTAACAATGCCCATTGTTTTTTTAGCCAGCTTGATGCTTACTGGAATTTTGGAAGGCTCATCTGTCATAATTACCACATCAGCGGCCTCAATCGCTGCGTCTGAGCCAAGTCCTCCCATTGCGATGCCAATATCTGCTCTAGCTAAAACTGGTGCATCATTGATACCATCTCCTACAAACGCGACTTTGCCAGTGGAACTAGCCCTTTTTAAAATCTCTTCTAAGCAAGCCACTTTATCTGCGGGCATCAATTCTGTATAGATTTGATCTAAGCCCAGCTTTTTGCCTACAGCTTGGCCAATTCGGTTATTATCTCCTGTTAGCATGATAGTTTTTTCAATATGCAGTTCTTTTAATTTTGTTAGCGCTTCCTGTGCATCTTTTTTGATTGCATCTGCAATCAAAAGATATCCAACATATTCTCTATCAATGGCTACGTGAACAATGGTGCCTGAAACATCAGGTTCTAAAACTCCAGCTACTCCTTGATGCTGCATCAAGCGTTGATTTCCAACAAAAACATTTTTACCAAAGACTTCTGCTGTCAAACCTTGGCCTGGATGTTCTTCTAAATTCTTCACTTCATCTTTTTTAACAACCTCTCCAAAAGCTTTTTGCAAAGAAAGCGCAATCGGATGGGTTGAAAAACTTTCTACATAGGCTGCATACTTTAATACTTTTTCTTCGGTGTCTCTCACTGCATGAATTTTTTGAACTTCAAAGGTTCCTTCTGTCAGTGTTCCTGTCTTATCAAAGACCACTACTTCTGTTTGCGCTAAAGCCTCTAAGTAGTTGCTTCCTTTAATGAGAATCCCCAGCTTAGAAGCGCCACCTATCCCACCAAAAAAGCTTAGTGGCACTGAAATTACCAGCGCACACGGACATGAAATCACCAAAAATGTCAACGCTCGGTATATCCACTCTTTGAATTCAGCATTTGCTATTACTACGGGTGGAATCACCGCTAATAAAAATGCACAAGCAACCACTGTCGGAGTATAATAACGAGCGAATTTGGTGATGAAATTTTCTGTCTGTGCTTTTTTACTGCTTGCATTTTCTACCAGGTCCAATATTTTATTTACCGTAGAGTCTTCAAATTCTTGCTTAACCTCTACTTTTAATACACCATTTGTATTGATGCAACCACTCAAAATTTCTTGTCCTTGGCTGATCTTTTGGGGAACAGACTCACCCGTTAGTGCCGAAGTATCAACCAGCGCCTGACCACTGATCACCAAACCGTCCAAAGGCACTCTCTCTCCAGGCTTGATTTCAATATAATCGCCAATCTCAACTTCATCAGGATCAACTTTTTCGACTTTGTCCTCTACATATAAATTGGCATAATCAGGTCGAATGTCCATCATCTTGCTAATGGACTTACGTGATTGGTTGACTGCATAACTTTGGAATAATTCACCAATTTGATAAAAAAGCATCACGGCAACACCTTCTGCATATTGACCAATTGCAAAAGCACCAATCGTTGCCAAAGACATTAAAAAATTTTCATCAAAAATATCTTTCCTCAACAGGTTGTGACCTGCTTTTTTCAAGACATCGCTCCCAATGATTAAATAAATAATCCCGTAACCTATAAAAGTTGCCCAAAAACTATCAATTCTGACAACATGCATCATCGTTAGTAAAACTATACTGACAACAATTTTCAACACTCTTTTCTTATTTTTAGCCATCACTTATCATCTACGCTTTCATAACCACCACATCAGGTTCTAAATTTTGAACGGTTGCTATCACCTCATCAAGAATTCGAGGCATTTGCGCTCTTTCTGCACTAACCTTTAATTTTGTCGTCATAAAATTGACCGAAGCTTCTTCTACACCACTAATTTCTTTGATTGCTTGTTCAATTTTCATAGCACAATTTGCACAATCTAAGCCTTCTAGTTTTACTGTTTTTTTCACGAACAACCACTCCTTATTCTTTTTTTTCATCTATATTATAAGTGAATAGTTGCTCATATGTCAATCTATTTATACAAAAAAAGGCATAAAAGTAACCATCACTTTTATACCGCATTTTTTACTGCTTTGGAATTTTTTGAAACCTTACTGCCCATTTTCTTCTAGTTTAAAATTAGACCAAGGTCTTAAAAATTCTAGTAAAAACAGCTCTTCGGTTGCAATCCTGCCAACTACATTGACCCGTCCATCATTTTTCATTTCTTTTAATGCAATTTGCGTTTCCCCTTTATACTGGCCATAGAGTGCATTGTCAATCAGTACATCCCCACGGCTCATGTTGACCGTATGGTGTGCAGGAAACTCCCATTCTTTGTACTTAACACGAGTCCAAGTTGAGCGAAGTAAATAGTCGGAGCGATCCCCACGATAACTATGCAAATTATTAAATAAAACTTCTCGTTCTTCTTTGGTTGTTCCTGTTAAAACATCAACTTTAAGCGTTGGGAATTCTGCGAAAAAAGCCGTTGCCATCGCTTCCAGCTCTTGCTCCGATGCATATGCATTTCCAATCGTGATATCATCAATTACCCCTGTAAGCACCAGGTGTTTGACTTGTGTTGCAATTGGTAATGTGCGGTGTGCTTCAAGCGAACATAGTCCATCTTGGGTAGGCCAAGGACCAAAGCTAGCTGATGGCGAATTCACAAAAGCCATTGTATTTATCCCGTACTGCTTGAATTGTTCACAACAGGCTATAAAATGCGAATAACCAAGGCCTGAGTAACGATGTGGGTAAAAATTGTGTGAGCCCATCAACTGATTGACATTTGGGGAATAACTCATAATATTATCAACATATTTAGTTCCTGAACTCATATTAATTTCAATTTTAATGCCATATGGATTCCTTGTCATCTTCGCTTCTTCAGCTCCGGTGAATCCTAAATCTAAACGGACACCATCTGCCCCCATCTCGTGAAAAAAAGATAAGTCATCATACGAAATACCCAATTGTTTGAACAAGTCTGGATTAATATCGACCATGACCTCAAATCCCAAATCTGTTGCATAGCGAACTGTTTGTTGAAACTCACTTAGTACTTTTTTCTTGTCATCATTCACTTGCAATAAGCTGGTAAACACACGCTTAAACCCGTACTTATGGGCTAAATCCAAGTAAGCCTGATCTTTTTCAAGTGTTGAACGTTCTGGATAAATAGAAATCCCTAATTTCCCCATTTTATTCTCTCCTTTTGTATCCGTTTTCTCTATTATACCAATTCCCTAACAAATAGTATAGACCAATTTTAAAAAAGTTGGTTTTACCTGAAAAATTTGTTACTATTATATAGCAAGTAAAATAGAGAGGATGTTTAAATGAAAATCAAAAAAATGGTTGGAAGTTTAGCTATGTGTACTTTAGCTGGAGTCTTATTGGTCGGATGTACGACATCGAGTCAAACTAAGAAATCAGCTACGACCACTTCTTCCACAAAGAAAAAAGCAACGACTAAGAAAGTTGACATTAACTCATTGAAACTACCGCAACTTGAAACAACAGTTGCTGAAAATGAAGATGTTGTAGAGCTGGTTACTTCAAAAGGAACTATCAAAATCAAGTTGTTTCCTGAGTATGCGCCAAAAGCTGTTGAGAACTTTATGACACATGCAAAAAATGGCTACTACAACGGAACAACTTTCCACCGTGTGATCAACGAATTTATGATTCAAGGGGGCGATCCCAATGGAAATGGGACTGGTGGTGCCAGCATTTGGAACAAGGAATTTGCCCCAGAGATTTCTAATAATCTTTATCACATCCGGGGAGCACTTGCGATGGCAAGAACTTCTGGAAGTGTGACAGAAAAAACTCAAGGCAGTCAATTTTATATTGTTCAAAACGACGAAAATGTTTCAGACGGGTTGTTATCAGATGACTATCCTCAAAAAATTATCGAAGCCTACAAAAAAGGTGGAACCCCAACGTTAGATAAACAATATTCTGTTTTTGGTCAAGTCATCGAAGGCATGGATGTGGTGGATGCTATTGCCCATACGAGTGTAGATAGTAGTGACAAACCAACTGAAACCATTACCGTTGAAAAAATCAATATTTTACAAGAAGCAAAATAAAAAAGAGTGAGACAAATTTATTGTCTCACCTTTTTTTATAAACTATACTTTGAAAATCCAACCCGCTAAGGCTTCTTTATCACCTGTCTGTATCCCTACTAATTCGTCATAGAGTTGTTGCGTCACTGGACCAACTTCGGTTTCACTATAAAATACATGAAACTCATCCTTCGTTTGGATGCCACCAATTGGAGAAATCACAGCAGCAGTACCACAAGCTCCAGCTTCTTTATATTTATCTAGTTGGTTAATATAAACCTCCCCTTCTTCTACTTTTAAGCCAAGCCTTTTGTTAGCAAGCTCAAGTAAAGAATACTTTGTAATGCTGGGAAGAATTGAAGGAGATTTTGGTGTAACAAACACATCATCTTTTGTAATGGCAAAAAAGTTTGCCGAGCCAACTTCTTCAATCTTAGTATGTGTTGCTGGATCTAAATAGATGCAATCTGAGAATTTTTTTTCGTGAGCTTCATTTCCTGGTAACAAACTTGCTGCATAGTTCCCACCGACTTTCGCTGCACCCGTTCCATTTGGAGCTGCTCGGTCATAATCAGATACTACAAAATTTGTCGGCGTAAGTCCCCCTTTGAAATAAGGACCAACTGGCATGCAGAACACAGTAAATATATACTCAGGAGCTGGTTGCACACCAATCCCATCGCCAACACCAATAATCAACGGACGGAGATAAAGCGTTGCACCCGAACCATACGGTGGAACGTACTCTTCGTTTGCACGGACAACTTGTTTTACAGCATCAATGAACATCTCTTCTGGTATTTGAGGCATTCGCAAACGATCACAACTCTTTTGCAATCTCTTTGCATTTTCATCTGGACGAAAAAGATTGATGCTACCATCTTTGCAGCGATAAGCTTTTAATCCTTCAAAAGCTTGCTGACCATAATGCAATGCAGTCGAACCTTCACTTATGTGCAATTGACTATCTTCTGTTAAGGCGCCTGCTTCCCATGCTCCATTTTTCCAATTTGAAAGATAACGATACGGTGTTTTAATATAAGAAAATCCTAGATTACTCCAATCAATATTTACCATCTAATCACTCCTAGTACTATTTAATTGCTATTGTAACATACAGCCAGAATAATTGTGAGAATATTTCAAATTTTTCCACATGTTTTTTCATTCATGCAATTCAAGCGGCAATCCATCTGGATCGAAAAAAAAGGTCATTTTGGATCCAGTGAACGCATCCATTCTGATTGCTTCACATACAATGCCTTTTTGAGATAACTCAAATACTGTCTCCTCGATATTTGCAACTTTAAAAGCGAGGTGTCTAAGACCGTACGCTTCAGGATAGCTCGGCCTTTTCGGCTGATTTTCTTTAATAAAAATTTCAATTTCCATTTGATTGCTTTTTAAATCTATTTTAATGTCTTCGGCTCGTTTATTTTCGCGTATTACACGAAAACCTAACCGATTCACATAAAAATCTTTCGTCCTTTGATAATCAGAAGCGATAATGGCAATATGATGGATCGGAGCTGAACCTAAGATACACATAACTTTCCTACTCTCTTATTTACTAGTCTTTTACTTTATTTATTCTATCAAAATTTGACCAGCATTGGGAAAAATCACTTGAATTTTTGCACATTTTTAATGTTTGGGTACCTCTTTCGCTATTTGCAAAAATTTAGCTAGCTCTTCTTCTTGTTTTTCAGCAAACATCTTTACTACTTTGCTACCGATGATTACGCCATCACAAAATTTTGAAAAATTTTCGACATGCTCTAGTGTCGAAACACCGAATCCTGCAAGTACCGGCAAATTTGTCTGTGATTTGACCAGCTTTAATTGCTGATTGATTCGTTGGTCAAACGCTATTTTTTCCCCTGTAGTTCCGTTGACTGTTACGGTATAAATAAATCCCTCTGCATTTGCAATCAATTCTTGAATGCGAGCAGGACTACTCGTTAGAGAAATTAATTGAACAAGCGCAATATCACTCTTTTTCAAAAACGGAGTGAGATAATCCTGATGTTCAAAAGGCAAATCGGGAATAATTAACCCCTTCACAGGAGAATTGTGTAGCTGTGAAAAAAATGTTTCAACTCCGTAATGAAAAATCGGTTGAAAATAACTCATTATGACTAACGGTACTTTAACCTGACTATTTTTAAGTACAGCGATAATTTGCTCCAAATTGACTTTTTTTTGTAATGCACGTAAACCAGCCGCTTGAATGATTGGTCCGTCCGCAACAGGATCTGAGAATGGGATTCCTACTTCAATAACTGTTGCCCCAGCATGTTCTAAAAAAAGCAATCGTTCTTCTAACTGCTCTAATCCGCCATCTCCCGCCATAATGTAAGGAATAATACTCATGTTGGCTTGGTTTTTCATCTTCTTTTCAAGTGTTTTCACTTTTTTTCGCCTCTTTTACTATTTAATAACGTTCTAATTTGAGCCACATCTTTATCTCCACGACCCGATAAGCAGACAATAACTGATTGATCTGGTGACATATCTTTTGCATGCTTCATTGTATAAGCAATGGCGTGAGCACTCTCAAGTGCTGGGATGATTCCTTCTTTTTTGGTCAAAAGTTGAAAAGCCTCAACTGCCTCATCATCTGTAATGGAAACATATTTAACGCGTTTTATCTCATTAAAATGACAATGTTCTGGACCTAATCCAGGATAATCCAAACCTGCTGATATCGAAAATGCTTCGTTGATTTGACCGGATTCATCTTGCAATACTTTCATCAATGCTCCGTGCAATACTCCTGGTTCTCCTTTTGTAATACTCGCCGCGTGTTTAGCTGTCTCAAGACCTAAACCTGCTGCTTCAACCCCGTACATTTCTACCTCTGAGTCCTCAACAAAAGGATAAAATAAGCCCATCGCATTGCTCCCACCACCAACACACGCAATCAGCGCATCAGGTAAGACGCCTTTTTTTTCTAAAAATTGTTTCTTTGCCTCTTTGCCAATCACACTCTGATAATCACGTACAATTTGCGGAAAGGGGTGTGGTCCTAAAACGGAACCCATTACATAATGTGTATCCTCTACAGTCGCAACCCAGTAACGCAACGCTTCATTAACCGCATCCTTAAGCGTCTTACTACCCGATTCAACACTGACAACTTTTGCTCCTAGTAACTCCATTCTAAAGACATTTAATGCTTGCCGTTGGACATCAATAGCACCCATAAAAATAGTACATTCCATGTTCATGAGCGCAGCCACTGTTGCCGTAGCCACTCCGTGTTGACCAGCACCCGTTTCTGCAACCACTCGCTTTTTCCCCATTTTTTTGGCTAATAAAATTTGACCCACTGTATTATTAATTTTATGTGCGCCCGTATGATTTAAATCTTCTCTTTTTAAATAAATTTTTGCACCACCCACATAATCTGTCAGTTGCTCCGCAAAATATAGCGGGGTTTCCCTTCCAACATATTCTTTTAAATAATAAGCAAGTTCCGCTTGAAATTGCTCATCATGCTGACTTTTTTGATAAACTTCTTGCAGTTGTTTGACTGCTTGCATTAAAGTTTCCGGGACAAACTGTCCACCGTATTCTCCGTAAAATCCTTTTTCATCTGGTAATGTATATGGTTTATTCATCATTTTCCTCTTTTCTAACGATTTGTATAAATGCTCGGATTTTTTTCGAATCTTTTCTTTTTGATGTTTCAACTCCAGAAGAAACATCGACACCATATGGATGAAGCTGCTCCATAGCACGAGCCACATTTCCATTGGTTAAACCACCTGCTATAAAAAATTTTCTTCCAGTCAAAAGCGACCACTCCACTTTGTCCCAGTCAAAAGTTTCCCCTTTTCCTCCAAAATTCGCTCCAGAATTTGATGGAGTGTCAAGCAATAACACTGTATCGGTAGGATAGGCTGCAATCGCTTCTTTAATCAAGAAATTATCTGCTGGAATGGCTTTAATCACTGGCTGAGAAATGTTTTTGATGAGTTGTTTTGATTCAACTCCGTGCAATTGGATCAGGTCCAAACCTGCTATTTTCTGAATACGCTCAATTTCTACGATTGTTGGATTCACAAAAACTCCGACTTTTTTGATACTTTTTGGAACATTTTTGGTAATGTCTGCTACTTTTTCAGGTGAAATGTATCTCGAACTCGATGGAACAAAAATAAAACCTAAGTAATCTGCACCTGCTTGCACTGCTACTTCAACATGTGTTTGCTCTTTTAAGCCACAAATTTTTATTTTCATACACTACTCCTCAATCAAAATATTGAATCCCCATTGCTTTTTTCACATCAGATAGCGTCTGTTTTGCGGGAATTCTTGCCTTTTCACTTCCTTCTCTTAACATCTGCATCACTTGGTCAGGATTTCGGGCGTAGCCTTCTCTTCTAGAACGGATTGGCGCTAAAAACTCTTGCAAAATCTGATTTAAGTATTTTTTAATGAACACATCCCCCAAACCACCATGCTGGTATTGCTCTTTTAGTTCCTCTACCTTGACTGTATCTGTAGCAAACACATCTAAATAAGTAAACACAACGTTGCCCTCAATTTTTCCAGGATCCTCTACGTGGATGTGATTGGGATCGGTATACATACTCATGACCTTACGCTCGATTTCTTCTTCAGTATCAGCTAAATAAATGCCATTATTCAAAGACTTACTCATTTTTCCTTTCCCATCTATCCCTACCAATCTACGCGCATTTGCTTTTGGAAGAATGATTTCTGGCTCAACTAAGACAGCTTGCCGGTAAAGATGATGAAACTCACGGACAATTTCTCGAGTTTGCTCAAGCATTGGAAGTTGGTCTTCTCCAACAGGCACATGTGTTGCTCTAAATGCTGTAATATCAGCAGCTTGACTAATCGGGTAGACAAAGAAGCCTGTTGGGACACTTTGTCCAAAGGATTTTTCTTGAATTTCATGCTTAACGGTTGGGTTTCTGCCTACTCTTGAGACTGAAACCAAATTCATATAGTACATGGTTATCTCTGCTAGTTCTGGTATCTGTGATTGAATAAAAATAGTGGACTTCTTAGGATCAATTCCTACTGCCAAATAATCCAGTGCCACTTCGAACACGTTTTGTGAAACTTTTTCTGGTGTCGCCGCATGATCGGTCAATGCCTGTTGATCGGCAATCATAATATAAGATTCCGTTTGCTCTGTTTGTTGTAGAATAAGCCGATTTTTTAACGAGCCAACATAGTGGCCTAAGTGTAATTTTCCAGTTGGACGGTCTCCTGTTACAACTACTTTTTTCATGTTCTTAGCACCTTCAATTCTTTAGCTACAGAGGTTGGATTTTTCGCTCGCATCAGTGTTTCACCCACAAGAACAGCATGATAATTTTTTTGAACACGTTCAACATCCGCTCGTGTTCGTATACCAGACTCACTAATATATACGGCTTCATTTTGCCTTTGATGATGCTTTGCCAGCTTTTGGCTAACTGCTATATCTACATCGAACGTTTCTAAGTTGCGATTATTTACCCCAATCAGCTTCGCCCCTAGTTTTTCGGCAATTCTCAATTCTTCTAAATTATGCGTTTCTACAAGTACTTCCAGAGATAGTTGCCGAGCGTATTCAAATAATTCACGCAGTTTATCCTCATCTAAAGCAGCTACAATCAAAAGAATAACTGTAGCACCAGCATTTCGCGCGCGAATTAACTGCTTTTTATCAATGATAAAATCTTTACACAATACTGGTACTTCAACGACGGTGGCAACTTTCTTTAAATCTGCCATACTTCCTTTAAAATAAATTTCATCAGTCAATACAGAAATAGCTGCTACCTCTGCTGCTTGATATTTAATTGCTTGCCCCACGACATCTACCTCAGTTCGAATATCTCCTTTAGAAGGAGACGCACGTTTAAGCTCAGCAATAATTTGCATGTTTTGTTCCTGACTTTTTAAACGATCATACAGGCTTGGTACTTGTTTGAGCTTGCCAATTTCTTCTTCTGCCATGTTTGCAACTTCTATTTCTTTTTGTTTTAAAATGGTTTCTAGAAAATTGTTCATGCGTAGGTTTCCTCCTTTTGAACCTTCAATACTTCTTGTAGCTTTTCATATGCTTTTCCGCTAAGTAATAGCTCTCGTGCTCGATTGATTCCCTCTGAAATAGATTGAGTTTTACCAGAAGCAAAAAAACCAAGTCCTGCGTTTAAAACCACTGTTTCAAAATAAGGAGACTCTTCCCCCCGTAATACAGAGAGTAAAATTTGGGCATTTTCCTCGGCATCCCCACCGCGAATGTCTTCTATTGTGTAAGATTTTAGTCCATAGTCACTCGCTTTAAAATCATGCACAGTAATCTTGTCATCCGCCAGTAGTGCGTAGTGGTTTTTACCAAACAATGTTGCTTCGTCCATTCCGGCTGCTCCTGTAATCACAATGGCTCGTTTTCTACCAAGCTGCCTGATTGTCTCTGCTGTTGTAACCAACAAATCATTGCGATAAGTTCCCATTAGTTGGTAATCAAGTGCTACTGGATTGGTCAATGGTCCAATTAAATTCATTAACGTTGGAACTTTGAGACTTTTTCGAGTGGGCATAATATACTTCATACTTGGATGAACATGTGGAGCAAAAATAAAGGCAAGATTGGTCTTTTTCATCATCTTTCCCAAAACGTCTGGATCAACCAAAAATTCAATTCCCAGTGCCTCACACGTGTCAAAGCTACCAGAACGACTAGAGATACTGCGATTGCCAGCTTTGGCAACCTTTAATCCACCAGAAGCTAACACAAAAGAAGCCGTCGTACTTACATTAAAACTATCCGATCCGTCTCCCCCTGTACCGCAATTACAAATCGTTTCGCTTGGATTGATGGGAAGTTGGACAGCTTTTTCTCTCAAAGTTTCAGCAAAACCAGCTAGTTCTTCTGCCGTTTCTCCTTTTATTTTCAATGCCATCAGTACAGCCCCCATTTCAGCTTCTGACAGTTCTCCATTAAAAATTTTTGTTGCAACTTCCTTACTTTCCGTCTTACTTAAGTCTTTTTGAGCGTAAATTTTCTGTAGTGTTTCCATATTACGGCCTCCTTTTTATTTTTGATAGTCTCTAACGATTTCTATGAAATTTTTAATCATCTGCTCACCCTCTTGTGTACCAATGGATTCTGGATGAAATTGCATCCCATATACTGGATATTCCTTGTGCTCAAAAGCCATAATTTCTTGGTCATCTGTACTTGTTCCTATAATCTGCAATTCTTTTGGAAATTGCTCATTTGAAACAATTAACGAGTGGTATCTCATAACTGCAAATTCCTTTGGAAAATCTTGAAATAAAGGATGAGGATTTTTTTCAAGAAGCATTTGTGAAATTTTTCCGTGTCTTATCTTTTTGGCTTGAACTACTTTCCCACCAAAAACCTCAGCAATTGCTTGATGCCCTAAGCAAATACCAAGTAATGGTTTTTTTGAGTAATAGTTTAGAATAAGTTTTTCCATCTCCCCAGCCTGACTAGGAATCCCTGGACCTGGAGAAAAGACGATTGCTTGAGCTGCCTCTGCCCGTTCTTCTAACCGACTATCATCATTTCTAAGGATTTCAATCTCATCGTATCCGGCTAAATACTGCGCTAAATTATGGGTAAACGAATCGTAATTATCCACCAATAGAATCATTATTTCCCCACCTCCAATAATGCTTTGGCCTTTTGCAAAGTCTCTAGATATTCTAGCTCGGGATCCGAATCATAAACAATCCCTGCACCTGCTTGCACATAGGCTTTTTGCTTATGAACAACCATCGTCCGTATAGCAATTGCAAAATCTGCTTGATTATTTTTTGTTAGATAACCCACAGCTCCAGCATAGATACCTCTTTTATCTGTTTCAAGCTCATATATTCTTTGCATTGCTCTGATTTTTGGTGCACCACTGACCGTTCCAGCTGGCAAAGTAGCTTTTAACGCCTCCATCGCAGACAAATTATTTTTAAGTGTTCCTTCGACAACAGATACTAGATGCATCACGTAGCGATACTTTTCAATTGTCATATAGATGGGCACAGTGACCGTTCCAACCTTTGCTACTTTTCCTAGATCATTTCTTCCCAAATCCACTAACATGCGATGCTCTGCTTGTTCTTTTTCATCGTGTGCAAGTTCTTTGGCAAGTGCGTAATCTTCTGCAGGTGTTTTTCCTCTTTTTCTAGTGCCGGCAATTGGATTCGTTGTCACACAATCGCCTTTGACACTTACCAAACTTTCTGGCGAGGAACCAATAACTTTGGTTTCACCAAAATCTAAAAAATAGAGGTACGACGATGGATTAGACAATCGAAGTTGACGGTAATAATCGAAAGCATCGCTTGTAAAAGAACAGCTCAGTCTTTGAGATAACACTAATTGGAAAATATCTCCTGCTTGAATATATTCTTTTACTTTTTTGACCTTATTTATAAATTCTTTTTGGGTAAAATTGCTCGAAAATTCTAATTTTTCTGTCTTAATTTTTTCTTGTTCTTTTCTAGATGGAGTATGCAATTCTTTCGTAATTTTTTGAATACAGTCTGCCATTTCTTTTTCACTTCTTTTGGAATAACAATTATCTGCAACAATTTCGATTTCCTCTTTCGTATGATCAAAAAGTAGATAGGTTTCATAGACATAAAAATGACAATCTGGTAAACCCAACTCATCTTGTTTGGCGTGGCCAATTTGCTCGTACATGCCATAGGTATCGTACCCAACATATCCAATCGCTCCTGAAGAAAACGGAGCTGTCGTTTCATTTATTTTCGGATTTTTTATCACAAACTTGGCAATTTCCTCTAGTGGGTCAGCTACTTCTTTTTTATGCCCATCAATAATTAATGTATTTTTTTGAAGTATTAGTTCATGTACAGGATCAAGCCCAATAATGGAATAGCGTCCAATATTTTTATCTCTAGGAATACTTTCTAATAAGCATTTTTTATCAGCTGATAGGCGCAAATACGCTGCCACAACTGTACAACAATCAGCTGTTATTGTCTGTGTTTTTTTCATTACTTTTCCTCCTTCGTTTTCCAACAAAAAAAGCCCTCAAAAAATAGTCAGTCTCCGACTATTTTTTGAGGGCGAATCTTTTCACGGTGCCACCTCAATTGGAGCAAAAAATGCTCCATCTCAACAGTTATCTAGCAATAACCTGCTCGCTAACGGGAGCTCCCGTGAATTCCTACTCAACTTGTTTTCAGAATTCCTTTTTATAGGCCCATTCTTTTTCTTCCATTTATTGATTTGCACCAACCATCAACTCTCTAAAAAATATCCGAAAAGTACTTCCCCTATACCATACTTTATTCTATAAATGATAAACAAAAAACGTCCTTGTTCTATGAATACTATCATAGAACAAGGACGAGAAACCCGTGGTACCACCTCAATTGACTATAGAACTATAGTCCACTCACTATCATTTACTGATAGTTGATTTGATAACGGTTTTTTTACCGGAAATGCCTACATTGCTTCAACACTTCACTCAAAAGTCCATTCACGCTCTGCTTTTACTGATTTTCAGCGCCATCAGCTCTCTGACAAAAACAACGAAACGCTACTACTCTTTTTCTTCGCGATTAATTTTAACTAATGATATAAAATTAATCGTGAAATGTCAAGCATAAATCACTTAATTATTTTTTTGCTCTTGTGCCAACTCTTTTTGAGCAGTCGCCATCATCAAGCGAATTCGGTTTAGTTGATTGACGACAGATACCCCTGGATCATAGTCAATTGGGGCAATGTTTGCTTTTGGATACTGATGTCTAAGCTCTTTAATGACACCTTTGCCAACAACATGGTTCGGTAGACAGCCAAATGGTTGCATACAGATTATATTATGTACACCTTCTTTTAACAATTCAATCATCTCACCCGTTAAAAACCAACCTTCCCCCGTGTGATTACCAATTGAAAGAATTTTACTTGCATCATCTGCTAATTCGTTGATAGAGTGAATCCCCTCAAATCTCTGTGACTTCCGCAGTGCTTTGTCCATAGGTTTTTCACATTGTTCTATAAACTTAATCGCAAATTCGGCTAATACTTTGCTCTTTTTAGACATCCCCAAATGATCGTGCTTCCAGATTTGATTGTACAAGGAATAATTCATAAATCCTACAATATCAGGGACAACTGCCTCTGCTCCTTCTGCTTCTAACAAACGAACAATATCGTTGTTAGCCGTAGGAGAGTACTTCACAAGAATTTCTCCAACTACACCAACACGAGGCTTTTTGATAGATTGTAATGGAATGGTGTCAAAATCGTGAATAATTTTTTTCATGTTACGATTAAACTGGGTCAAAGATCCTTTTTTAACACTTGTAGCTACTTCTTTTAACCAAGCTTCATGAAGGGCATCCACACTGCCAACTTCCAATTCATAAGGTCTGGTTCTATAGACTACACGTTCAAACAAATCACCATATAAAAAGGCAATCGCTACCCGTTTAATCAACGGTAAGGTCAACTTAAATCCTGGGTTTGATTCAACGCCTTTATTTCCCATTGAAATCGAAACTACTGGGACTTGAGGGAATCCTGCATCGTTTAGTGCCTTACGTAATAAAGGAATATAGTTAGTCGCGCGACATCCTCCACCAGTTTGCGTCATCATCACGCTGACATTGTTCAAGTCGTATTTTTCGCTTTGAAGCGCTCCAACTAATTGTCCAATCGAAATAATCGCAGGGTAACACGAATCATTATTGACAAATTTAAGCCCCGTATCGACTGCGGTTTTGTCTTCTGCTGGTAAACACACAACATGATAGCCTGAAGCTTCGAGTGCGGTATCTACCAAACCTGATTGATGAATAGGACTAAGCATTGGTAAAAGCAAAGTATGCTTTTTCCTCATTTCTTTTGTAAAAACAATTTTTGCTGGCTCTTCAAAATGACGTACCGGTTCAATTTGCTGCTTTTCACGCTCTTTGACGGCTGCTTTCAATGACCTTAAACGAATACGAACGGCTCCTAGATTTGAACCTTCATCAATTTTTAGCACAGTATAAATTTTTCCGTTTTGTTCCATGATTTCTTCTACTTGGTCGGTTGTCACCGCATCTAAGCCACAACCAAAAGAATTTAGTTGAACTAGTTCTAAATTAGGAGATTTTGCTACTACTTTAGCTGCTGCGTACAAACGTGAATGGTACACCCATTGATTAACCACGCGTAGATTTGCAACATCACCAAGGTGGGAAATACTGTCTTCTGTTAAAACATGGAATCCTTCTTGGGTAATGACTTCTGAGATACCATGGTTGATTTCAGGATCCAAATGATACGGTCTACCAGATAAGACAATGGCTTTTTCTCCCTTTTGACTGAGCATCGCCAATGTTTCCTCACCTTTTTGACGAATTTCATTCTTAAACTGCTCCAACTCTTCATATCCATGTGATACGGCTTTTTCCATTTCTTCCTTAGAAATACCGAGGTCTTCAAAGCATTCAAACAGCGCTTTGATCACGGAAGTTTGGTTAGCCAAGTTCAGGTATGGATTGCGGTAGTCTACTTTTCCATCACGAATTTCATCCACATTGTTCTTAATCACATCTGGATAGCTTTGAACGATTGGGCAGTTAAAATGATTGTCTGCTTCTTGACTTTCTTGACGTTCAAATACGACTCCTGGGTAAAAGATTAGTGGAACACCTTCATTGATCAGAGTTTGGATATGTCCATGTGAAATTTTAGCCGGATAACAAGCTGTATCACTAGGAATTGTTTCCATTCCTGTTTCGTACAATTCTTTACTTGATCTTGGAGACAAGATTACTCTAAAGCCTAAATCAGTGAATAGCGTGTGCCATAGCGGATAATTTTCGTACATATTAAGTACACGAGGAATCCCAATTTCTCCTCTGGTCACTTCTTTCTTACGAAGTGGCCGATATTTAAATAAGCGGCGATACTTTTCCTCAACGAGGTTCACTTTACGATCTTCACGTTTAATTTTTATGCGTGCCCCGCGTTCACAACGATTTCCAGTGATAAACTGTCTCCCATCAGAAAATAGCGTGACAGTCAGCATGCAATTATTCTCACAAAGTCCACAGTGCGTAAACTCCTTTTCTGCCTCAAAAGCATCCAGTTCGTGTGCAGAAAGCAAGGTTGTTACTTTGCCAGCTTCATAGTTTTCAAGTGCAATGAGCGCCGAACCATAAGCCCCCATAAGACCTGCAATGGATGGTCGGACTACTTCTCTACCTGTAAGCAATTCAAAAGCACGCAAGACAGCTTCATTATAAAAGGTACCGCCCTGACAGACAATTTTTTCACCCAACTCTTCCGGTCTGCGAACCTTAATTACTTTATAGATGGCATTCTTAATGACAGAATAAGACAATCCTGCTGAAATTTCTCCAACTGATGCTCCTTCTTTTTGAACTTGTTTCACTTTTGAATTCATAAAAACCGTACATCTTGAACCCAAATTTACTGGTGCTTTTGCGTGCACCGCAGCTTCAGCAAAATCTGTTACTTGATAATTTAGAGATTTTGCAAAGGTTTCAATAAATGAGCCGCATCCAGAAGAGCACGCTTCATTTAATTGAATCGAAGAAAGCGCACCGTTTTTAATCGTCATTGCTTTCATATCTTGACCGCCGATATCAAGAATAAAATCAACACCTGGTTGGAAGTGGTCTGCAGCCTTGTAGTGAGCCATCGTTTCAACTTCTCCTAGATCCACCCGTAAAGCACTCTTAATCAAGTGTTCACCGTATCCAGTAACACATGCTTGACCAATAAAAGTGTCACGAGGCATTTGACTATACATATCTTTTAAAACACGCATGGTTGTTTCTAATGGCTGCCCCTCATTATTCCCGTAAAAGGAAAAGAGCAATTCTCCCTCTTCATTAATCAGTGTGACTTTTGTAGTGGTCGATCCAGCATCAATTCCTAAAAAAGTCACCCCGTGATGCTCACTTAAATCGTTGGTTTCAACAGTTGCTTGCGCATGTCGCTGACGAAACTCTGTCAATTCTTCTTCTGAACGAAAGAGCGGATCTAACGTATCAGTAGGCTGTAACTTATCTGTATCTTCATGCTCCAATTTTTCCAAAATATCATCCAAGGAAGTTTCTTGATTTTTCTCAGCATAAAATGCCGCTCCCATTGCAACAAATAGCTGAGGGTTTTCAGGAAAGATAACATCCTCCGGTGCAATAGTTAAGGTTTCGATAAATCGCTTGCGGAGTTCGCTCATAAAGAACAACGGACCTCCTAAAAAAGCAATTTTCCCTTTAATTTTTCTACCCGAAGCAAGACCTGCAATGGTCTGATTCACAACTGCTTGAAAGATACTTGCAGCAATGTCTTCTTTTGCCGCACCTTCATTAATTAGTGGTTGTACATCGGTCTTAGCAAACACGCCACATCTTGAGGCGATTGGGTAAATATTTTGATAGTTTTTAGCAAGTTCATTGACCCCGTTTGCGTCCGTTTTTAAAAGAGAAGCCATTTGATCAATAAAGGCACCTGTTCCACCAGCGCAACTCCCATTCATCCGTTGCTCCAATGTCCCATCAAAAAAAGTCATCTTGGCGTCTTCTCCACCCAATTCAATGACAACATCTGTTTCTGGAATCAGCTCTTCAACCGTTTTAGTACAGGCAATGACTTCTTGAACAAATGGGATTTCTAACACATCCGATAGTCCAATCCCACCAGATCCCGTGATGGATAGTCGGACTGGTACATTCGTCCCTAGTTCTTTTTGTGCCGCAGTTAGTATTTTCTTTGTTGCCATTTTCACATCAGAATAATGGCGTTCATATTTTCCAAATATTAATTCTTTTTTTTCATTAAAGATGACCAGTTTTACTGTTGTAGAACCAACATCTATCCCAGCTTGATAACCCATACATTTTTCCTCCTCAATTTCTCGAAGATTGCGTTTTTCTTCACTAAATATTCTACAACCTGTTGAATAAGAAACAATCTGTTTGTTATAATAGACTATGTTCATTTTAATACAATACAAATATAAAACAATCATCAATCCTAGACATTTTGTGATATAAACAACAAATCTGATTAAAATGTTGTTTTTCATTCTAGAAAGAAGGAAAAATAATGGCCAAAAAAACTGATTTACGCGTATTACGGACCAAGAAAATGATTCTGAGTGCTTTTATTAAATTAGTAGAAGAAAAAGGCTACGATGCCATAACCATTCAAGATATCGCAGATGAGGCAATGATTAATCGGGCAACATTTTATGCTCACTTCAAAGACAAAGTAAACTTATACGAGTATATATTTGATACCTCTATTAATTCTTTGGCCGCTATTTTAGATACTTTTCCTTTGATGGAAAATAATCGTGTGCAGATAAAAAATATTCAACTTGCATTGACTAATGTTTTTAAAATCATTAAAGAAAATCGCCATTTTTTCATGATTTTAATTCGTAGTAATTTCATCGAAAATTTCGAATCAAAAATGATTGATCTCCTAACTATTAAATATGAAGAAATTTTTTCAAAATTAAAAATCACCGAAAATGATATCGAAGTACCTGTTGATTTCATCATTGAGTATATGAGTTCTATTTTTATCGGAACTGTTCACTGGTGGATTACAAGCAAATCAGAATTCCCCCCCGAACACATGGCTCGTTTGGTCATCAAATTAGTAGGAAATGGTCATCTAACGGTCTTAGGTATTGATGTTGAAAAATAAAGAAACGTGCCTCATTTTTTTGAGACACGTTTCTTTATTTTTATTTTTGCAAAAGATAAAAAAAGAGCGCAAGCTAACTCGCGACTCTCATGAAATAGACTGGGCTAGCTGGATTCGAACCAACGCATGAGGGAGTCAAAGTCCCTTGCCTTACCGCTTGGCTATAGCCCAATAATGTAAATGGAGGAAAGTGGATTCGAACCACTGAACCCTAAGGAGCGGATTTACAGTCCGCCGCGTTTAGCCACTTCGCTATTCCTCCAAAAGTTAGGTTTAACAACCCGACTTCAATATAATACAAAATTTTTAAGAAAATTGCAACCCTTTTTTTGTTATAAAATCAATTTTTTTAAAAAAGTTTTTCCCCAAGAAGTTTTTCTTTTTTTAGAATAAAAAAACATTTTTATTGTTGATACAAATTCCAATGACGAATTAATAATTCATAGCCTTCTTCGTATGATTTGGCCATTTGTTCGTTTTCTTGCTCAATTTTGACAACAAATTTTTTTTCATCACGTTTTTCAACACTTCCCACAAGCTTTTTTCCAACTTTCAACGTGTGGATTGTTCCGGATTCTTCGATTGTTACTGGAATTTCTTTATTTTTTTTCATTTTACATTTCCTCGATTTTCTTTAGATATTGTCAAGATAACATATTTTTTCGTTCTTGTTAAGTTTTAAATAAATCATTTTAAATGAAAAGAACTGAAACTACTCGTCAGTTCTTTTCTTTTCATGTTATTTTTCAGTGGTCATAGTGGAAAGAATTTTATAGCCTGTACTTTGAATTAAGGCTTCAATCTTTTCTTTCTTTGCTCCTGTCAATTGTATGACAATGATTGGCTTTTCAATTTTACGATATACAACAATCTGAACAATATTGACATGATTCTCAGCAAAAATTTTGGTAATGTTGGCCAAGACACCTTCTTCATCTCTTTCAATCTCAATCGAAATTCGTACACCCTCTTGCTTATATCCAGTTAACTCTAAGAAAGCTTCAAAGATGTCGTTGTTTGTTATAATCCCGACTACCTCATGTTTGGAGGAAACAACTGGTAACACTCCTACATTATAAGCTCTCATCTTGCTAACGGCTTCTTCAAGAGGTTCATCGGGTTGGATTGTCGTAACATGTCTAATCATAACATCTTCTGCTCCTGTTTTATTCAACAAGTAATTCATTTCAAAAACACTCAAGCTTGTTGCCTTAGATGGGCTTGCTTCTTGAATCGAACTTTCAGTTACCAATCCAATTAATTTGTTGCTTTCTACGACGGGTAAGCGATGAATATCATGTTCTTTCATTAGATTCACAGCATCAACAATTTTTGTTTTTTTAGAAATGGTCAAAACATTTTGAGTCATAAACAATGCTACTTTCATTTTCCTAACCTCCTAAATATGCTTTTTGAACTTCGTCGCTTGCTAATAATTCTTTTCCAGAGCCTTTAAGGACAACATTACCTGTTTCAAGAACGTACCCTCTATCTGCTATAGATAAAGCAATTTTCGCATTTTGTTCAATCAATAAAACGGTAGTCCCTTGTTTTTTTATTTCCTGGATAATATTGAAAATTTCTTGAATAAAAATCGGTGCAAGCCCCATGGACGGCTCATCTAATAATAATAATTTGGGTTGGGACATCAATGCTCTACCCATTGCAAGCATTTGTTGTTCTCCACCTGAAAGAGTAGAGGCATCTTGATTCTTACGTTCCGCCAAAATTGGGAAACGGTCAAAAATCATTTCTAGTGTTTCGCTAATTTTTTTCTTATCTTTTACTAGATAAGCACCCATCTCTAGATTTTCCATAACTGAAAGACCTGAAAAAACGTGTCGTCCTTCTGGAACCTGCGCTAAGCCACTTGCGACAATTTTTTGAGGGACCAATTTTTCAATAGGCTTTCCTTCAAATTGAATCCTGCCTTGTGAGGGTCTAACAAGCCCTGAAATCGTCCGTAAAATCGTTGTTTTACCAGCACCATTTGCGCCGATCAATGACACAATTTCTCCTGCTTTTACTTCAAACGAAACGTTTTTAACTGCTTCAATCATACCATAATGAACCGAGATATTTTCTACTTTTAGCATGTTATATTTCACCACCTAGATAAGCTTGAATTACTTTGGGATTTTCTTTAATTTCATTTGGTGTACCATGAGCAATTAATTTTCCATATTCGAGTACATAAATTCTTTCACAAACATCCATGACAAGCGACATGTCATGTTCAATCAAAACAATAGAAATTTTAAACTCTTTTTGAATTTTCCGAATTAATTCGGTCAGCTCAGCCGTTTCTTGTGGGTTCATCCCCGCAGCCGGCTCATCAAGAAATAGAACTTTGGGCTGGGTTGCAAGTGCTCTTACAATCTCTAAGCGACGTTGTTCCCCGTAAGATAAGTTTTTAGCTCGTTCCTCTGCTTTTTCTTCCAATTGAAAAATCGAAAGTAATTTAAGCGTTTCATTTTTTATACGATCTTCCGTTTGATAAAATTTGGGTAGTCTTAATACGCTCGTAAAAAATCCTTCTTTATTTTTTTCATTCATTGCAACCAATACGTTTTCAAGTACACTCAATTCTTTAAATAAGCGAATGTTTTGGAACGTTCTGCCTAAGCCTTTATTGGCAATTTTATATGGTTTTTTACCATTTAATTTTTCTCCATCAAAAATTACTTCTCCTTCTGAGGGCTCATAGACGCCCGTTAACAAATTAAAAAGAGTCGTTTTCCCTGCTCCATTTGGTCCAATGAGTCCTACCAATTCTTGTTCTTCTAAAACTAAGTTGACATCCGAAACAGCAGTGAGTCCTCCAAAGTTTTTTGTTAGTGATTTAACTTCTAATAGTGTCATCAGTGGATTCTCCCTTCTTATTTTTCGCTTTCTTTTTAGTAAATATTTTAGAAAATAAGAATTCCTTTGATCCTAAAAGACCGCTTGGCTTGAAGATCATAATGATGATTAGCGCAAGTGAGTAGATAATCATCCGAAGATCCCCAGCATCTTGTAGTAAGGTGTTTAATATGCCCAGTAAAATACCTGCAACAAAGGTTCCAGTTACGCTACCCATTCCACCAAAAACAACAATAATTAAGATATCAACAGATTTCATAAAATTAAAGTTATCTGGGACAATTGTACCATAGTAACTTGCATACAGTGCCCCTGCAATACTTGCAGTCATAGCACCAATAACAAAGGCAATCACTTTATACTTTGTCGTATTTACACCAACAGATTCTGCTGCAATTTCATTTTCACGAATCGCAAGTGTTGCACGACCACTTCCACTTCTAACATAGTTGACCACAACTAATGCTGTTATAATGACAAAAAGAAAGACTAACTGCCACATAGGAATTGATTCGAATAATGGAATCCCCGATAAACCAGCAGCTCCATTTGTAATATTCATATTAACAATTGCCACACGGATGATTTCAGCTACCCCTAATGTTGCAATGGCTAAGTAGTCTCCTTTAAGCCTTAGTGTTGGAATTCCTACTAGAACAGCTACAATTCCTGACAAAACAAGGCCAATTAAAATGCCGATAACAAAACCTTTGAGCGTTGGATCTTGTGAGTAGCTAATGCCAAGTGAGTACGCACCAATGGCCATGAAGCCTGCATGTCCTAAAGAAAATTGACCCGACACACCTAAAATCAAATTAAGACCCAGTCCTAAAATGATATTGATGCCAATCGACACTAACGTCATTTCGTATAAACTATCAATGATGCCAGCTTGTATTAAAATAGCTAGTAGCGCAAAAGAGCCAATAATAAGAGCTAACCAACAAGCATTGATTCGATTAAATAATTTCATTTCTCTTTCACCTACACTTTCTCTTTTACATTTTTACCAAGTAGTCCAGAAGGTTTAACTAGCAGAATCAAAATAAGAATGGCATACACAAAGGCATCTTTAAATAAAGAAAAGCCTAGCGCACTAACAATTGTTTCTAAAATACCGATAGAAAAGCCTCCAATAACAGCTCCTGGAATAATCCCAATTCCTCCTAATACCGCTGCAATAAAAGCCTTTAACCCAGGAGTAACTCCCATCATCGGATTAATCGTATTATAGTATAAACCAATCAAAACACCACCTGCTGCTGCCAAAGCAGAACCAATTGCAAATGTAAAGGAAATCGTTAAATCAACATTGATCCCCATCAAGCGAGCCGCATCTGCATCAACACTAACTGCGCGCATTGCTTTACCCATTTTTGTCTTTTGAACAATAAATTGCAGAAGTAACATCAGTACAACTGTCGTTACAATAATCACAATTTGATAACTACTAATTTGAACACCATGGAATTCAAAGACTTTTTTGGTTAGTGCTTGTGGAAAGGCTCTTGGATTGGAGCCAAAGAAATAGATCATGACATTTTGTAGTAAAAACGAAACACCAATCGCTGTAATCAAAACCGCAATTCTTGAAGAATTTCTTAAAGGCCGATATGCTAAGAACTCGATTACAGCTCCTAAAAATGCACTGATGAC
Source organism: Vagococcus entomophilus (assembly GCF_003987595.1). Lineage (NCBI taxonomy): Bacteria > Bacillati > Bacillota > Bacilli > Lactobacillales > Enterococcaceae > Vagococcus > Vagococcus entomophilus. Next base: position 821,502 of record NZ_NGJZ01000001.1, read on the forward strand.
CATTGCCAAAACTAATGCCAAAATGAAGGGCAAATGATGAACTTGAATAAAATAGTACCCCAAAAATGCTCCAATCATGTAAACTTCGCCATGAGCAAAGTTAATTAATTTTATTATTCCATAAACCATTGTATAACCAAGAGCCATCAATGCGTAGATACTCCCAAGTGAGAGACCATTAATTAGCTGCTGAAAGATATTGCTCATCTAAATTCCTCTTTTCTTTTTATAATATGAAAATGAGTTTGGACGAAATCGCCCAAACTCATTTGTACTTTTCAAAAATGACGTTCAGGCAAATTATGGATTTACAACTGTTGCGCCTGATTCCACTCCTTTTGTTAATTGAATAACAACAGCAGCTTTTTTAGGATTATGTTCTTTGTCAACTGACATTGTACCTGTTACACCTTCAAAGTCTTTCACTTTTGTTAGGGCTTCTTTCACTTTTACAGGATCAGTTGATTTTGCGTCCTCAATCGCTTGTTTAATCAAGTAGACACTATCATAAGCAAGAGCATTAAAGCCACTTGGTTCTTTGTTGTATTCTTTTTTAAAGCTTGTTACAAAGTCTTTAGATACTTTAGTTGCATCAACATTCGTTGAAAAGTTTGCTGTATAATATACATCATTTACATTGTCTGTACCTGCAAGTTTGACCAACTCCGTATCACCAAAGCCGTCTGCCCCAAGTATTGGTTGCGTAATCCCCATCTCACGCGCCTGTTTAATAATTAAACCTGCTTCATTGTAATATCCTGGTAGATAAATTACGTCAAAACTTTTACTCTTAAGCTTGGTCAAAATGGCTTGGAAGTCTGTATCACCACTTGAGAAGTTTACTTCTTCTACAATGTCACCTTTATATTGTTTTTTGAAGGCTTTTGTCAAACCTTTGGCGTAATCACTTGAGTTGTCTCCAATAATCGCTACTTTTTTGGCGTTTAATTTATTTGTTGCAAAATTCGCTAAAATGATACCTTGAAAAGAATCTTGGAAAGTAGTTCTAAAAACATAATCTTGAACTTTTCCAGCTGTAGTTAGTGTAACAGAATCATCTGTCGCTGAAGGAGTGACCATTGGCACTTTTGCTCTTGTGACTGCTGGCGTTGCTGATTTCGTTGAACCAGAAGTTGCAGGTCCAATAATTGCAGTTACTTTATCTTTGGTTGCCAGACTAGTCGCAACACTTGCTGCCTCAGCAGTATCAGATTTGTTATCTTTGCTGACTAACTGGATTTTTTTACCATTAATGCCACCATTTTTGTTGATTTCTTTGGTCGCTAACTTAATTCCCTCTAACTCCGCATTCCCATATGCAGAAACTTTTCCTGATAATTCTAGATTGACCCCAATTTTTACAGTATTGGAATCGCTTGAGCTACTCTTTTGACATGCGCCCAAAAGCAATAATCCAGAACAAGCTAGAATCAAACCTAATTTCTTTTTCATCTATAATTGCCCCCTAAACATTCTCTCTATCATCTCACAAAATGATGTTATATAGACTATATACGAAAAAAATTATTATGTCAAGAATTTTCAGAATATTTCCATTAAACAGTTATTCGAACTTTCACGGCTTTATTCTTGTAGCATTTCGCCAATAAAATAGAGAAACTCATTCTCGTCCCCCCTCCCTAAAATGTTAAATTTTTCTCTTTTATAGGGAGGAGTTTCATGAGCGGCCAAGCTTAGTTCATTACTTTTTTTAATAAAACTTGATTTTTTAGTTGTTGTCCCTCCTCGTAGATGGGCTCTGCATAATGCTCTAAAAAATAATTCTTTTGTATAGCTTCTATTACAAATCCGTTATCTTTGTATAGTTGCAGTGCTGGTGAAATGTCTCCAGTTTTAACATAGAGAACGACCGAATCTACTTGATTTTTTATTGTTTCCATAACCCATTTAAAGGCATGTTCCATTAATTTTGTGGCGATTCCTCTCCTTTGAAATAAGGGGTCTACTGAAACGTTCATAAGTTCATACTGACAGGCTTCAGTGGAATCAAGTTTCATTATAGCCAAAACACCCACAATGTTTTCTGCTTCTTTAGCTACAAATATAGTTGATTGGTCTATGTACTTCTCTACAACTTTACGTTCAGGATCTGCCTCAAGCAAAAGAGCCCAAGGTAACTCCGTATTAGCTTGATTCAATTTACAAATCTTCATTATTCTCTCTCTTCTCTTTTGGCATATAGTATGTAGGATTAGGATTTCGTTTTAGCGAAAATTTTTTGGGAACATAATCAATTCCCCCTTTAACAAATGGATGACAACGCAATATTCGACAGGTTCCCATTAGAACACCCTTAAAGGTTCCATGAATTTTTATTGCATCTATCATGTAGGACGAACAAGTAGGGTGATATCTACAACGGGCAGGAAATAATGGAGAAATAAACCGCTGATAGCCTCGGATGAAGCCAATAAAAATTTTTTTCATGTTTAATCCTTCCATAATTTGATGTATTCTATTATATCTGATTACTGGGCGTAATGCTATAGAAGAACACAACTGAAAAGTTTGGACCTGAAAAATAAGCTTTTTTGCTAAGTCTCTGACTACAGAATAATTTTTGTGCGAGGAACAAAAGCTTTTATACTTTTGCCCCCGACTTTTTAACAAGTTCATCTGAATGAATAGGAGTGTGAAATTTTTTTCTTTCTTTTTGCTTCGCTAATGGTGGCAAATACAAGCCCTAAGAATAAAATTACCACCCCAAGATATCCTAAATTCAACAAAATTGTTTCAATATAACTTGTAAGAAAACGGTAAAGAGATGGTGACAGAATCGCTACTTTTTTATAAAATGCTGTATAGAGAATTGAAATAGCGGTCAAGACACAAAATAAACCAGTCGCAATGAAAGAATAGCTGAGATACCGTAATAATCGATGGATCCATTTTCCCAAAATAAGATACAACAAAAGAATCACCACCATTAAACTAACACCTACAATACTATAAAAGAATTTAAAATAATGTTGAAACTGACTAGCTCGTTGCCCAAATTCCCTTAAGATATCCAACTCGATATAACTTGCATATCTCTTATAAGATTGCTCAATAAATTGTTGTTTTGAAGACTCTTTTAGCTGCTCTGGCGCTAGTTGATTTTTTTTCATATAGCTTTCGATTCGTTGTGTTAAATTTTTTTCAAAAAACTCTTTATCCAATTTATTCTTACGTCCATGGTATACAGCTACAATGTATTGATTAAATTCTTTTTTTGTTTGTTCTTGCGCTATACACTCTTCGAAAACTTCCTCTGGAAAATTACTACCCAAACCTAAATCTTGGATTTCTCGGGTAATCTCCTCTGCAAGCCCTTTATAATACAATGATTTTTGAGCTTGATTTTCCATAAAATGCTCACTAAGCAAAGTTTTATCCATTGCTCCTAAAATGGTGAGCAACAACAGTAATAAAAAAATCACAAAAGCTAAAAATGTATACGAAAATAAAGTAAACCAGTTATACTTTTTCATTGTTTCTCCTATAAATTTTCGTCTATTACAGGTCCACTTGCTAACTCTGCATAGATAAAAAGTCTTTTTTCTGTAAACCCTAACATATCAACTGGATAACACGTATATAAAACGAGCAATCTTGAATTTCGGCTTTCAAGAACCCTAAGAACCTCTTGACTGTTATAATTGTCGATAACTGCCTTAGTAACTTTATAGGTATAAGTGGCATAATTTGTTTGTATTTCAATCAAATCATTCTCTTTTACCAAAGAAAGATTTCCAAAAGAACTTGAATTGTGTCCGCCGATAAGAGTAGTGCCTTTTTCACCCGGAAAAACGCTGCCTAAATATTGTCCTGCACCATTCCTTAAATCTTGATCGCTATCACCAAAAATTAAGGGCTCAAAAATAGCATACTGCTTGATAACAACATGACCGTACTGCGTTCCTGACCTTGGATAGTGGATTTGACTTGAAGGGATTTTATTTTCTTCATCCGCTTTGATTGTCTTTACTGGTGCTTTTTTTGTTGAGGCTAATCCACTAAAATCAGGTGCTTCACTTAACAAAACTAACTGGATAGATGAACGAGCAAATTGGATGGCTGGTGCAGCTAGTACCCAAACCATACCCGAACCCACTACTAGAAAAAAAACAGGCATATAAAAATACGCCCATTTTCTTTTGTTAATCCTACTTTTTAACATGTTAAGCCAACTTTACAGTTGCTTTACGATTCAATACAGCGAGTACAAACGCTGATGACATCAATAAGGTAAATAAAATGATGCTTGAAGCGAAGGTCATACCTGTTTTTTTGATAACAGAGCCTTTTGCAGATGCAACGGTATTTCCTTTTGAATCTGTCATCGAAACTGTTTTTCCATTAGTGGAAGCATTTAAACCAACTGCATTTGCTGCTGTTGCGTAGTATTCCATTACTTTAGCTAAAACATCACTTGGCAACTTATTTTTCAACTCAGAACCAGATTTTGCATCAATGTTTTGAGCTTCAATAAGAGTGCGTGCTAGGCGAATGTTCTGAACTGCAATCGCTGCATTCTCTGATGACACATCGTTTGCTTTTAAATGATTGGTTGCAGCTGAAATATCGCTCACAGCTAAATGAAATGTCTTACCTTTAACACTTACTCCCGCATTCAACTCATTTAAAATCTCTTGTTCCGCTGATGTAATAGCTCCTGCTGCCGACGCTTGTGTAGCAAATAAAACTGACACAGCTAACATCACTAATGCGCTAATAATTTTTCTCATTCGAAAACCTCCTTTTATTTTATAACTTTCATAATAAAATCGATTTATGAAAGTTACTCGTTTATCATACTATTTTTATAAATAATTTTCAAGTAACTCCCTTTATTTTTATCAAATAAAAAAAGAAAAGCTAAAAACAAGCTTTTCTTTAAAGACTATTCTTAAAAAACTCTAGTTGGTTGAAACAATGGGAAACATAACATAAAATATCGTTCCTTTTCCCAGAACACTGTCTGCAGAAATCTTTCCACCGTAATTCTCTGCTAATTGTTGCGCAATCGAAAGACCTAGCCCGTTGCCACCTTTAAACCTGCTTCTCGCTTTATCTACACGATAAAAGCGATTAAAGATTTTTTCTAAATCATCTTCTGAAATGCCTTCACCAAAATCTTGGATTGCAATTTCTAGTTGATTATTGGAGGAAGAAAGGGTCAAATGAATTTCTTTTCTATTCATTGAATATTTGACAGCATTGTCCAGTAAAATAATGAGCATTTGTTCAAAATGATTGCGGAACATTTTGATTTTAAGATTTTTTGGCAAATCATTATCCATAATAAATGAGAAATCTGGATAAAGTAATTTAAAATTACTAAAAGTTTGAACAGTTACTTCTTCTACATCTGTTAATTCGTTAATCTGAGTGAGCGATACTTGCTCTACTCGTGACAAGTCTAACATTTCTTGAACTAGTGTTTTCATTCTGGAAATTTCTTGTAAAGAAGCTGCTAAGGATTCTTCAAGCACTGACGGATCATCTTTGCCCCACCGATTTAACAATTTCAAATGTCCTTCAATAATTGCAACCGGAGTGCGCAATTCATGTGATACGTCCTCAACAAATTGTTGCTGTGAATCAATAAATTTTTGCATCCTATCCAACATATTATTGAAAGCGTCGGCTAAGTAAGTAAGTTCATCTTTGGCTTTTAAATTAGGAATACGAATATCCAATTGTGGTTCTGCTTTAATGGCATTAACTGTGTCAGCCATTTTCCTAACTGGTCTAAGAAAATAAGCTGCTAATGCATAGCCTAACAATACGCTTAGGACAATGCCCGCAAGTTCTAAAATAATGAGTGTCAAAATGAGTTTTTGTCTAATTTCATAAAAAGATGTTAACTCATAAAAGATCTGAACATAGCCGATTAGACGATTCGTTTTTTGTGAAATAACTGGATTAACCACTAAATAGCCCGAGATATTGTCCAATGTTTTAATACTTACTTGTTTCTTCAGCGTTGGTGTAAACGGAATGATTTTTTTATTTGTTTGAAAAATCACTTTATTACTTGGGTTAAAAATATAGACACTCAAACTAGGTTGGGACAGTTCAGAGATCAGCGGGTTTAAATGCATCATCGAACTTTCTAGGGTATCTGAGTTATTTTTGTTGCTTGATGCTGCTTTTAATGCTTGCGTTGAGTTTTGAATGGTCAACTCTTGATCTTGCATGCTAAGTTTTTGTGTCACTTCATTCAATGTTTTTTCTAAGTTATCTCGCTCAGATCTTACGAGCATGTTCGTGCTTATTTTGTATGTAACAAGAGAAAAAATTGTGAATAAAATGAAGATAAAAATAGCTGTTACCGCCGTCCATTTTACAGTAATTGATAGGTATCTCTTAGGTCTATTTTTTAGCCCCTCAAAATATTTTTTTATCAAGAGCGCATCACATATCCTGTTCCACGAACGGTTTGAATATAACTTTCTTCACCTGGAACATCAATCTTATTTCTTAAATATCGAATGTATACATCTACCACATTCGTTTCTACTTCTGTTTCGTAACCCCATACTTTATTAAGTAAAACATCTCTAGCAAGTACAACGTTTACATTCTCCATGAGCGTTAATAATAATTCGTACTCACGCTTTGTCAGTTCGATGACTTCACTATCTCGTCTAACCACTCGATTTTCTTTTTCGATTGTTAGATTGCGGTAACTGATCATTGTTTGTTTGGTAATGTTTTTATCTCCTTCAATATCAATACGGCGCAGTAATGCACGTAATCTTGCAAGTAATTCTTCAATTGCAAAAGGTTTGATGATGTAATCATCTGCCCCATGATCAAGTCCAGATACTCGATCAATCACAGAATCTCTTGCTGTCATCATAATAATAGGTGTGTTCTTCATTTGACGGATGCGACGGCAGACTTCTAGTCCATTTAATTCCGGCAACATCAAGTCAAGCAGTATTGCATCCCACTCTTCATTTAGAGCGGCCTCTAAGCCTGTTCGTCCATTGTGATGAACAGCTGTGAAATACCCCTCATGCTTTAATTCTAACTCGACAAAACGAGCCAGATTCTTCTCATCTTCAATAATTAATATATTACTCATAAATAGGTATCCTTTCGTATCAAAAAACTATATTATCTGTCCTTCCCAATTATACAAATAATATCATAAAAAATCTATGATAAGAAGTAAATTTTAAGAAATAAAGCTTTATTTTAATTTAAAAATCAGCCTTTTGTTCCAAAAACAGAAATGAATAAATATAAAAAAATACACCCGTTATTTCAATAAACGTTCGATCACAAGGAGCATTTCACTACCAATTTTTAGGACTCCACAAACGTCCGTCTATTTCGCCTTCTGCTTGTTCAATTCGTATAGACTGTTCGTCCATCATCCGCTTTAGCTCATGAAAGAAGGCTTTATCTTCGTAGTTTTCACTAATTTGTTCTAATTTTTTAATTTTCTTGGCAAGTTCTTCCCTATTTTTCATCGTTTTTTACTTCATCTCCTCTAATGTCCAGACTAACTCTTCTAATGTTTCTTGATTATGAGTAAAGCTACGACTAATTTCTTCTAGAAGCACCAGATGCTCTGGCTGGCTTGCTTTTTCCTTTACTTCATTTAGTCTATCTAAAAACCAAGCTTCTTTTTTTGCAAAGGTTTCAGGAAAATCTATTGATACGTATTGTCTATAGTCAATTAATAATTTTTTATATGCCTCCTCAGTCATATAACTAAATTTACTAATAGTAAATACCGGTAAAAAAATCATTTGAAAATGTCGCGCTATGGCTTGAAAAGGGCGCAGTAACTCAGATAACGTAAATTGCTCACTTCCACCTGCTTGATACGCCTTTTCTTTTACTCCTATCGTTACAACAAGTCCAAACTCTTTTCCTCTTAAGGATAATTTTTCGCTCAAGACCACATCCATCCACTGTTTAAGCATGGCTGGTGCACTGTACCAATAAAGCGGGAATTGTAAAATAATGCGGTCATGTTGTACAAGTAAATTTCTTTCCTTCACACTGTCAATTGTGGTATAAGTATAATTATTTTCTAAATGATGCCACGTTACCTCTTCTAATGCTGCACTTTTTTTTAAAAAGCTTTGTGTGGTCGAATCCTGTACATTTGGATGAGAAACAATAATTAACGTTTTCATATTCATATTCCTTTCTTTTTTCTTTGATGCATGACAAAATTATACTATGGATAGAAACTGAAAGAAAGCTGGTAGCAGCAGGCGAGCAAGATCCGAGCCAAAAAAAGTTATTTTGTCTTTTACTTAAGCACAATCTAAAAAAGACTAGAGCCTAACTCAAAAAATTAGGCCCTAGTCTTTTATTCCCCGAAGAAACATTCCGAGCAGAAGTGTTTCGAAGTTAACCCCTTCTGTCTTAGCCCCTTCTCACTAAAAAACTTTTAAATTTCGCTATACCAATTATAATGGAAGGTTCCTTTACGATCCTTACGTTCATACGTATGTGCTCCAAAATAATCGCGTTGTGCTTGAATCATGTTTGCAGGAAGGTTTTCGCTACGATAAGAATCAAAATAGGCAATAGCAGAAGAAAAAGTTGGTACTGGAATTCCCGCTTGAACTGCTGTTGCTACAACATCACGAACAGATTTTTGGTAGCGTTTAGTAATGTCAATAAAGTACTCATCTAACAATAGGTTTTTCAAATCTGGATTGCGGTCATAAGCATCTGTAATTTTTTGTAAAAACTGTGCTCTAATGATACAGCCTGCTCTGAAAATTTTGGCAATTTCTCCATAATTCAAGTCCCAACGATATTCTTCGCTTGCAGTACGCATTTGCGCAAATCCTTGTGCGTAGCTCATAATTTTACTAAAGTAGAGCGCTTCTCTGATTTTTTCGATAAATTCTTTTTTATCACCTTCAAAAGAATAAGCGTCCGGCATAGGTAATACTTTGCTTGCAGCTACACGTTCGTCTTTTAAAGCTGAAATATATCGAGCAAATACCGACTCCGTAATAAGCGGTAATGGAACACCCAAGTCAAGCGCACTTTGACTGGTCCATTTCCCTGTCCCTTTGTTTCCAGCTGCATCCATGATTACGTCCACAATCGGTTTACCAGTCAGTTCATCTTTTCTAGTCAAGATATCTGCCGTAATCTCTACTAAATAGCTATCTAGCTCTCCATTGTTCCACTCCTTGAAGATTTCTGCTGTTTCATCCACACTTAGACCAAGTACTCTACTAAGCAAATCGTAGGCTTCAGCAATCAATTGCATATCACCGTATTCAATTCCATTGTGGACCATTTTTACATAATGTCCCGCACCATTTTCACCAATATAGGTCACACATGGTTCACCGTCTTCAGCTTTGGCTGCAATCTCTTTTAAAATTGGTGCGACTAAATCATAAGCTTTTTTTTGTCCACCAGGCATGATAGCTGGACCATTTAAAGCTCCTTCTTCTCCACCTGAAACACCGGTACCAATAAAGTTAATTCCAGAATTTGCTAATTCTTGGTTTCTTCGAATAGTGTCTTTGAAAAACGTATTTCCTCCATCAATCAAGATGTCATCAATATCTAAATGTGGTAATAGACCTTGAATTGTTTTATCTGTGGCTTCCCCTGCTTTCACCATCATCAAGATACGACGAGGTTTTTCAAGTGATTCGACAAATTCTTCAATCGTATATGTTGGAACAAGATTCTTATCTGGATGTTCCGCAACTACTTCTTCTGTTTTCGCTCCTGTACGGTTAAAAATAGAAACAGTATATCCACGACTTTCAATATTCAAAGCCAGATTTTTTCCCATAACAGCCATTCCTACGACACCGATTTGTTGTTTTGACATTAAATTTCCTCCCACCAATAGTTTCACTGACGTTTATTTACACTTTTTTAAAAAGGCTTACCCTCTTTAAACCCTCTCAATTATAGCTTATTTCCAATAAAATTTAAACTACCTTCTTTTATCTCTTAAATTTTTGCAAGCTCAAGTTCTATTTAAGGTCTTCTAAATATACTAAAAATACAAGTAACTCTTGCTGATTATTACAACTGATTTTTATGGATCAAAAATTATGATTCGTTTTTATTCAAAAGAGTTCTCTGCAAAATGAGGGGAAATTTTATTTTTTTCTTTCTTTTCAAATCGTAAACTTTCTTTTATCTTACATTACTCGATACAAAAAAGATGCACACAATGTTTATGCTTACCATACTGCAAGAGCTAAATAACATGGATCCAGACTCGTTTTTTATCTCTTTAAGGCTCTATTTAAGTTCATCCATCTAAACTAAAACCGCAATTGAATCTTGGTGATTGCGTAAGGAAATTTCCTTAAACAAAGCCCACTATTTACTTTGGCTGATGATCTTTCCTTGCGAAATGGGTTCGAATCCCGTCTTTTGCATTCTTTTTCTAAAAAAATGGAAGTTAACCTTATTTTTACAAAAAATGACACAAAAAAGATGCAATTCGCTTCTATACTTAGGATTATAGGAGGTGAACAGCATGATTAAAATTTCGCTCAATTTAAAAACACAACAATTTATGGCACGAGATATAGCCCATCCAAAAAAAGTTGGCTACGGCATCACCATCGAACGTGCTAAAACAAACTTACAAAAGTTATGACGACCCAAACATGCAGTTCAGTGATGCTGAATCGCTTTTTTTTTACTCAAAATTAGATATGATTACTTCATTTTTGATACAGGGCATCATTAATAAGCAGTAAAAAAAACTTCCAGACTCCATGGTTAGTCTGAAAGTTTCAAAACATATCAAATGTCTTATGCTTCTTTAGTCATAACGTCTTTTCCATCGTAATGTCCACAAGATGGGCACACGTGGTGACTTTTTTTCACTTCGCCACAGTTAGAACAAGCGTTCAAACCAGGTAAAGATAATTTGTAATGCGTACGACGTTTTGCTTTTTTAGCTTTAGAAGTTCTTCTAGCAGGTACTGCCATTGGTATTACACCTCCTTAAATAATGGGTGCAAGTGACAAACATCTTCACTCACACAATCTATTCCAATCTTACAATTACTTATCTTCACCGTTTTCTTGAAAGAGCTCAGATAATTTTGCAAGACGAGGATCAATAGTATTTTTTTCTTGCTGTTGCTTTCTTTCCTCAAATGAATCCTCAGAAATGATTTCCCAGTCTTTACCTTTTGGGAGTTCAGTTTCCTCTTTTTCTTCTTCAGTCAAAACTTGCAGCGGAATTGATAATAAAAGATGGTCTTCAACTGCACGAGCCAAATCAATCTGATCACTATCCAAAATCAAGATGTCCTCATCTGAAATATGCTCAGGCTTTGTACTTAGTTGCTCACTTGTCATGTAGATCTCATCAATCGTCAAATCAACTGGAATCTCTACTGGCAAAAGCGAGCGAGAAGAAGGTAACGTCATTTTACCTTGTACTGTTACATGTACAAAATAATCAGCTGTATTCACTTCTAAAAAGCCTTTAACTTCAAGTGGTTCAATCGCAAGAATATCTGGCTCTCTTTGTTTAATAGAGTCAGCTAGATCGAACAATTCATCAAGAACAATTTGTGTCTCTTTGTGTTTTTTTAATTCTTGTAAGGACCATTTCATTTCTATCACTCCTAAGCAACAAAGGTAATTATACAAGGCATAGCTCTCTTTGTCAATGTATTTTTCTTGACAGTAATCCAACGATAAAATTGTTTTTTCAATGAGCATTTTCTAGCTGAAATTGAATTTTATGCTAAGACCCTGTTGATTGATAGTGGCGCAGTCCTAATTTCCAAACGCCATAACATGGAAGGAAAAAGAGCATAGCGAGAATGGGCAAAAAAAGAGTGCTACTATTTGAGCTTCGATCAATTAAATATAAAAAAGGATAATATTGGACAAGTGCATAGGGAATCAAATAGGTTGTTATTTTTAGTATTTTTTTCCCATAAACTTCAATTGGATAACGTCCAAATTCCCGCGCACCGTCAGTAAAAATATTCATAAATTCTAGCCCTTCTAATGTAAAAAAGCAAAATGCTGCATACAGAATAAATAAACTAGCAAATAGTACGGTTCCTCCAGCAATCATCAAAATAAGCGTCACAATTTTAGTCATTGACCACTCTATATTTATTTGCCAAACTGCATAACTAAACATGCCCACGGATTGCACCATTCTGCCAATGCGTGTAAATTCGATTTTACTCCCTAAAACTTGTAAAATTGGACTTTTTGGACGAACTAATATACGATCAAACTCACCATTCCCAATAATTTGTGCAAAAGAATCGAATCCTCTAAAAAACATTTCAGCAAGAGAAAAAGACAAAAGAAAAAGACTAAAACAAAGCAAGCACTCTTTAAAGTTATACCCCTTTATTGTTGGAAAACGTAGCAACATAAAATAAACGCCTAAAAATAGATTGAAAGATACCAAAAATTGCCCGATTGTCGTTAATAAAAAAGATAATTTATAGGCTAAAACACTCTGAATTTGAACTAAAAAATAGCGATAATATAAACGCATCTTCATCCTCCTTGCACAATTATTTTATTTTGCACACATCGTTCTAAAACCTTGCCTATAATAAGTAAAAACACTAGCCAAAAAACCTGTAATACAACAGCCTCTATACATTTTTCACCTGCTAAATCTCCACTATAAATCCGAAAAGGAACATTTTGAACTGAGGCAAAAGGCAAGCTTTCTACAAACTGCCGAAATCCATTTGGCAAAAATGGTAAAGGAATAATAGCTCCCGATAAAAAATCTCCTAATGTCTGAAATACCATTCTAGGTCCCATCGGCTCCAAGGTATAAAAAGCGATAAAGTAAAGGGGCATCATCAAGGCAACCAAGACAAGTACAGCCAAAATCATTGAGCAGATAAACAACAAAAAGCTAACTAAAGAATACGGACCACTGAGACCATAGGGTTGTGGCAATAAAAAGCCAATAAAAAGGATTGGGATTGCACGTAAACTTGCTTTTGCAGTCCTACTCGCTAAATTTTGCATAAACCACATTGAGTAAACTGAAACAGGTCTTGCTAGCGTATAAGCTACATTTCCAGACTTAATATCAGAAAAAATATCATTTTCCCAAAACCACAACATATATAATGAAATAAAAGCTTGTTGTAGCCAAATATAAGAAGACATTGCTTGGAAACTCATAGGAAAGTTTTCAGGCTTGGAAGTATAAAAACTCTTAAAAAGTAAAATTTCTAAAAACCCCCAACATATCTGTGTGATAATCCCTGCAAAAGCAGCTCCTCGATATTGTAGACCGGCTAGAAATTTTGTTTTAAACAGCGCAAGATACTTTTTCATAGTAATCCCCCCCCCCCTATCACAGATTATATTCTTGATACAATTCAACCATTATTTCGTCTAGCGAAGCCCCAACTTTTGGCACATACTGTCTCAATGTATCGAGGGTTCCATCTAGCAAGACTCGTCCATTCCCAATTAAAATGATGCGATCAGCTAGGCTCTCAATATCTTGCATATCATGTGTGGTTAAAATAACCGTAGTTTGATGCTCTCGGTTTATTTTTTTGATAAACTCTCTTACAGCAAGTTTTGAAACAGCATCCAAGCCTATTGTAGGTTCATCTAGGAATAGCAGCTTGGGACGATGTAAAAGAGAAGCAGCAATTTCACAACGCATTCTTTGTCCCAATGAAAGTTGTCTAGTAGGTGTTTTCAAAATGTCTTTTAGTTGTAGTAATTCTGTAAGTTCTAAGAGAGATTCTTGAAATAATGTATCATTCATTTCATAAATTTCTTTTAAAAGATAAAAAGAATCAATGACGGGAATATCCCACCATAATTGTGAACGTTGTCCAAATACCACTCCAATATTTTTCACATACTCTTTTCGATTTTTCCATGGAATACTTTGATCAACCGTACAAATCCCTGAATCCGGCGTTAAAATTCCACTTAATATTTTAATCGTACTGCTTTTCCCGGCACCATTTGGGCCAATATATCCCACTATTTCACCTCTTTTTATGTCAAAAGAAATATCATTAAGTGCATAAATCCGCTCATTTTTTCGACAAAAAAAAGAAGCAATCGCTTTTTTTACACCTGCTTCTCGCTTATGGACTACAAAAGATTTACGCAAGTTTTCAACATGAATCATACAATTCCTCCTAGATTATCTTTTTGCACTAAATCAAAATTAACAGAGTATTTAGTATATTCTTGCAAATTTAGAAAGTCAACAAAAAAAAGATATTTAAATAAATAAACATCTTTTTATCACTTAGATCTACTTCTTTGTTTCCAATGATTTTGTGTGTTTTTTGACCAATAAAAAATTAATACCCACAAGACCTGCAGTTGACAAAAATACGCCACGATAATCAAAAAATCCTGCAACCGTTGACCCTATAAAAGGCCCAACAACATTTCCCATTGCTTGAAAAGATTGATTGTAACTAAAGATTCTTCCTGCCGCATTTCTTGGTGAATTTTTTGTAATCAATGTCTGAACTCCTGGTAACAGGCAAGCATCAGAAATCCCAACAAAAAATCGTAAAACACCCAGCTGCCACACGTTTTGGACAAATGCCATTGGAATAAATACTAAAATTGCAAAAATTAACCCAATTTTGAGAATTTTTTCCGATCCAATTCGATCTCCCAAACGTCCCATCTGAGGTGCCGCAATCAAGGTTGCAATTCCTGGTATAGAGGCAACCACACCGCTAATCAACGCAACATTTTGAGAATGACCAATCAATTCTCGAACATACAAGCTTAAAATGGGACTAATTGAGTTGTTTGAAGCTTGAATAATCAATGTTGTAAGAAACATACCTATGATGATTCTCTTATTAGGAAGCTGTTTGAAGATTTCTTTGGCTGGTTGCATGTCGACTCTTTTTACTGGAACGAACGTTTCTTTAACAAAAAATAAAGTCAAAAGGAAAACCAAAAACATTAAACTTCCCGTAACAAAAAAAGTAATTCTATACCCTAAACTTGATGCTATAATTCCTCCAATTAAAGGACCAAGAAGACCACCTGTAACATTCCCAGTAGTCAGTATTCCTAAAACCTGTCCACTTTTTTCTCTAGGTGTACAAGTCGCAATCAAAGCTGTCGCGTTACTAATATAACCGGATACAAGCCCCTGTATCGCTCGAAGTAGCACTAATTGATAGACATTTGTTACAAGTCCCATCAAACTAATTGTGATAGCCATTCCAAACGACGCGCGTAACAACATCAATTTTCTACCTTTTTCATCTGCTAAACGTCCCCATAAAGGGGAAATAATTGCTGACAGTAAAAAGGTAGAAGAAAACGCACAACCACTCCAAAAATTTAATTGTGCATGACTAAAAGAACCTAGTGTGTCTATATACAAAGACATAAATGGCATAATCAGGCTAAAGCCAACACCCGCCATAAACGTCCCGAACCAAAGTACAATTAAATTTCTTTCCCACTCTTGCCGCTTATAAAAAATTTTTTCTTTTAAAAAAAACTTCATGAATTCCACTTCTTTTCATTAATATAAACCCTATCATACCATTATTTTTTTCTTATGCTTTTATTATTAGAAAATTCCAATGAATTCATAAAAAAAAGATGATTAAAAATCATCTTTTAGGGATTTCTTCTATTTTTTCCAACCATTACAATTTCTTTTGAAAGATAACGAATCCGTTCCATGATTCTCTTAGCTTTTAAAGGTTCTTCTTCTCCACGTTGACTTACTCTTAAATGCTCACTTTCTAATTGTTGCATGCTAAAATTAGAGGTGAAAAAAGTCGGCAATTGTTCTTGCATTCGGTACTGTAAAATTACGCCCAATACATCATCACGAATCCAACTACTCATTGAATCAGCACCAATATCGTCTAACATCAAAATCGGTGATTTTTTTATTGTTTCAAGCTTTTCTAGCATCGTATCTTTTCCAATAGCTTGTTTCATCTCGACCGCAAACGTAGGAAAATGGACCAACGTGCTTCGATAGCCTCTTTCGGCCAAAGCGTTCGCTAAGGCTCCCAGCATGTATGTTTTCCCAACCCCAAATGAGCCTTGTAGGTAAAGTCCTTGGTGAAAATTAGTAGGAGTAGCAGTATATACATCAATAAAATCAAGCAGAGCTTGAATTGCTTTTGAACGGTCCGATGTCATATCCAAACGACCTACCGAAGCCTCACGAACATCTTTTGGCATATTCATAGAGCGAACTCGACTACGTATCTGTTCCTCTGCTTGTCTTTTAAGCAACGTTTCAGTTGGAACATAAGTGACATCGATATAATGAAAGTTTAGAAATAACTTAGGTTCATATCCTGGAGCAATCATGCTCGGGTCATTCAATTGGTACTTCTTTTTTTCTTGCACAAATTCGTATAGTTTGGCATAGCTTTTTTGAATATCTTCGTCTGTTACTTGTTCTCGATGTGCTTCAATAAACATGCGAACGTCCCGATCATCTAGCACTTTTTGCATTAAAGCCGAATACCTTTCATCCAATCTTTTAGACTCTAAAACCTTTGACAGTTCTTCTCCAACATCTTCCATTACTTATCACCTCTTTCTTGTGGCTTAATTTTGTTCATTCTCTCTTTAAAATAAGCAAGCTGCTCTGCAGACATTGGTGTTTCTTCTATGTTTTGCTCCTGTGTCGCCCAGTCAGGCAACGTTTCTTTTCGCGTAGAAGCTGCATTTGTATATTTTTTCTGATACGTACTTTGTTTTGGATTTTTTGCTTTTTCTTTCGAAACATTCACCATTTCTTTGACCTTTTTCATTGAAGCTTCTGGAGAGTACACACTGGCTTGTGACCAACTATTTGCAATCGCATCCGCATATTTTTGATTGAAAGTTGGATTATTTTGTACCACTAAAACATAGTGAATCAAAACATTAATGACGGAATCCGGTAGTCCTGAATATTTTTTGATATTTTCAACTGCCCACCGCTCGTCCTGGGTGACATACCCACCTTTTTGTTTCTTGATTGAGGTTAAAAATAACATAGGAGCAATAGTCTCACTAGAAACAATGACTTCGATTTCTTGATTAGAAAATCCTTCTAATTTCAAGCTATTTTTCCGGTAAGTGCCTTGCTCATTGCTTTCTATATGGGGATTCTCGCTCACATAATTTTTCTTTTGTTTTTCTTTTTTATGATATTTGATATAAATAGATTGCCTTAATGTTTTTTCATTAATTTTTTGCGTAAAAGAATCCGCAGCATCTTCAACAAATTGTTGCATTTCTAATTCGTTAATTCCATATAAATGGTGATACATCAAAATTGATTTTTTTAGCCTTTCTTCCAAATCCTGTTTATCAATAAAGCCTCCATTGATTAAGCTTAAAAAGAATGCCCAATCAAATGTTTCCTCGGAGTCAAGCGCTAGTTTGGAAGGTGTCACAGGTGGAAACAGTTGATTTGCTTTGGACAACTCTTTTTCATAAGCTTTCATCTTTTCAGGCCTAAACGAATAAACATCTACAAACTTATGTGTTAGGTCTTCAAAATCCGTCTGCTCAAACTGTGGTTGTTTAAAACGATTTATCAGACGCTTAAATCTCTCTTGACCAATTATTTCAAGCAAAGAAAGACTCAGTACTTCATCTCTAAAAAAAGCCTCTGGTGCCATTGGTTTTTGTAACTCGTATACGAATTCTCGCTCTTCATTTTTCTTTTTTCCAAAAGTTTTTAGCAAGCCGATTCCTTCTAGTTTCAGCCTTGCTTGATAAAACTGAGGAATCCCTATATCCATTCGATTTAGAATCTCAGCATGCAGAAAAAGATCACTTTCGAATAGTTCTGCCGGGATTTCGGTTCGAAAGGTCATCCACAAACTAAATGCTTGTGCCCCAATAATGGGTTGATACAAAAAGGCAATAGTCTCTTGGAAAGTAGGATCTATTCTGGTCGATGTTCGCACCACTAAACTATCTTTTGGACGAACTTGTTGCCATACTTGTTCCAAACTTATTGCCTCCTTTTTTATTTTTCTTTACTATTTTCTTCATCTTTTTTGACAATTTCTTGAAGTTCTTTGAGGAAGACTCCCATATCCTTAAATTGACGATAGACACTTGCAAAACGAATATATGCAATCTCATCCAAATTGACAAGATACTGCATAACATACTCTCCAATAAGCGTTGTGGATACCTCATTTTCCCCTAAAGAGCGGACTTTATTTTCAACGTGATCTACAATTTGTTCAATCTGCTCCATCGCAACCGGTCTTTTTTCCGCTGAACGGATCAAACCACGCAATATTTTATCACGACTAAATTCTTCACGATCCCCATTTTTCTTCACAACTAGTAGTGGAGCAGCCTCTATCCTTTCGAATGTAGTGAATCTAAATCCACATTTTTCACATTCCCGTCTTCTTCGAATAGCTCTACCATCATCAGCTGGACGACTATCCACAACTTTTGAGCCATTATATTGGCATTTAGGACAATGCATCGAATTCCTCCCTCTAGTTATCATTTGTACGCGATTTCTAAACTAATTAACTTCTCTTTGATATTATAACATGAAATCCCTTTGGCGTCACCGTTTACCCTGATGTCACTTATTCTTTAAATGCGTAAAAAAAGATTTTGCTACAAAAATAAATTTCATTATTTTATTTATCTGCTATTAAGCTATGTGAGATGATCCCAGCCTACTCTATAACTTCCTTTCCTCCCACAAAAATAAAAGCTAGATGCAAAGCTCAATGAGTTTTGTATCTAGCTTTCGGGCGCTTGATTTTAGAGTCACGCCATGATTCTTTAAATTCAGTCGTTTACACTATTTAGTTTTTCATATACTTTTCGTAGATTCGGCGTTGTTTCGTTATTCGGAGTATTCCCCTGCCACCATGCTTGTACAAAAGCAACCGACTCACTGGTAATGGCTTCTGCTTTTGTGATTAAATTAAGACCGCCATATTTCAATCGTAATGGCAGATTAATCTTTTCAAAAATAGGTGTACTTTCTTTACTGGGTTCCAATTTTTTCAAATAATAATAGTACCCATCTTCACCTTTTAGCCAATCAGAATGAATCACCGCTATTTCTTCAAGAGATAGAGATTCAGTAATAGATTGTGCATCTAGAAAAACTGGATGAACAAGCAATCTTACAAACTCATTAGTTTCTCCACTATTTTTAGTGCTAATTCTTCTTGGAATATCTTTATTTACTTCTAGCTCGGACACTTTATCCCCTAAATCAAGAAGCGTAACCTGAAGATTTCCAAGAGAAACTAGTCCATTGCGCTTGACAGTATCTTTTAAAATTGCACCAGTATCCTCTAAATTTCTACTAAAAAAAATGATAAATAGCGAAAGTAAAAGCAGAAGTAACGATAGTTTCTTTTTCATTTCACTCCTCCGCATCTAGTAGTTTTTCTGAGAGCATTTTATATACTGGGCTAGTCTGTTGCTTATTCCAAATCGTTAAAGTTTCTTTTACAGCCATACTTGCTTCTGCATTGATATTGACTGTATAAAAAGAACCCTTCATCTTATTAGGCAATAGTTTTTTGATAGAAATATTGTCTAACAAAATAGAACTAGCTTTATTTTTGTACAATACTTCAGAGTAATAAAAATAGCCAATTTTTTTCCCACCTGCAGTTTCTTCTTGATACAACCAATAATTTTTCTCTGATTGGGCAGCATTTGGCAAAGTTGTTCGAACATTTGAAAAATTCAACTGAATCCAGGACAATAATTCATCACGGTTTTGTTCATTGTTTAGTAGATAAAAATCATTAGCTTTTTGCAATCCTTTGTAAACAACTTTTTGTTCTGCATTTCGATAATATTCATTTACTTTCCAACTTTCAACTTTTTGATAATCTATGCTCCCATTTGGCACACTATCAAAATAGTTTTTAATATTACCATTTCCAGATTGATCAATGGTATCAATTTCAAAAGAAAGCAATAACTCCTCTAAAGAAATACGAACTACCGCTGGTGATGTATTGGCATTTCTTACTTGAATTTTTTTTTCTGTTTTATACTGACTAGACAATACTACTGGGTCCAAGTCACCAAGTACTTTAATCTTTAAAGAAAGATTTTCAGAGTTCGAACGATTAATCCGCTCATCTCCATAAGTAACCCAAGCATAAGTTCCTCGAATAACCATAACGCCACTGTAAAGAATTGCTAGAACAAAAAATATGAACTTCATTTTATTCTTGGTTAATTTTTTACTAAGCCATATCATTTTTCACAACTCCTTTAATTATGACTGTTACGCTCTTCTGTTTCTTTTTTTTCTTGATTTTTCTTATGCTTCCATAGCAACAACACAATTAATAAGATAAGCAAACCCGCACAAATCTTATAAAGTGCATTTTTCCATTCTTCACCCGTTTTTGGTAAAGAAAAGCTAGGTTTTTGTTGTTCTTCTTCTTTGGGTTCGATAGGCTTTTGATTTCTAGTAGCAACAAACTCCCACTTAAACTTAAATTCAGAGTCTTTTTTAAAATCTTCATTACTTAGGCTTGAATCAACTTTTATGATAACTTTTAAAATTTTATCAATACCGTAAGAAAAACTTCCTAAAGTAAGTGCTTTTTGTGTCCAATTATCCTTATCTTCTCCAAGGATTTTCCCATGATAAATTTTTTTATCATCCAACAATAAGGTTAGAGTCAGACATTTTTTATAATCTATTGAGCCAGACTGTGAAAGTTCAGAAGCCAAAATTCCAAGTTCAAAGGGCTCTTTTTCATCAGTATTTCTTAGCGTGATTTCTTTTGAATATTTTTCACCAGGAAGTATATTTTTGATATCAATAAAGTATTCTCCATCATCATTTGCATAAAGCCCTTGACTATCCCCTATGACTAAACCCGGAGGTAATTCAGATGCACTTGTATAAGTTGGTAAAAAACAACAACATAATAAAGTACCGATAATTGAACTGATTATTTTACTCAACCTTATCTTTTCCTTTATGTGCATCTGATGTTCCTCCTAAAAAAAGTTTTTATTTTGAGATTGCTGCATTTAGTTCTGTTAAAATTTTAGTTGTTGTTTCACCATTACCCATGCCCCAACCAGAAGTATCAGTTAACGCTTCACCTACGGCTTGAATGGCTTCTGATTTAACGATTAAATCATAAGTCATATTGGTGTATTTTTCATCTGCTTCTGAATCAAAATTCAAGCTGCTCATAATTTGTTCCGTAGTATCACCCGAGTTCACTTTAGATAAATAATAGAAATAACCGTCCTCAGGATTGTAAATCCATTTTTTGAGCGTTCCTGTTCCTGTTAATGAAGCATTATCAGTGACAGAAGCATATTTGATTTTGATAGAAGAAGATCCCAGTGCCTCAGTGTCAGCTAAGACATTTCCAAGTGTATTAGGTGTTGTTGGTGCCTGTCCTGGAGTAGCTGCTAAACTTGTTGTGTCAACTCCTGTTCCTTCTTTCGTGTAATCAAAGTTCACACCATAGCGAACTCCAGCTGTACCAAGTAAATCTTTATTACCTGCCCAATTTTTAAGTGTGTATTGATAACCACCAGAATATTGGTAATATTTGATATTTGTTGCGTCATTATATATCCAATTCTCAACACTTGATCCAACTGCTGGATCTTCTTTTATCGAAACATCCGCTGTTACCTTTTGGTATTTTCCTGTTTCATATTCATTAAACGCTACATATTCAAAAGAAACTTTGTTTGAAGACGTTGCTGGGTCATACGTTACACTCCCAGTTGCAAATACTTTTACCTTACTATTTTCTCCAAATCCTTTAACCTTAGCTGTAATGTCTTTCCATTCGGCTTTATTCTTATAAGAATCCGCATTAAAATTAACTGGTACAGCATCGGTTAACGCCGGAGTTGATTTTGCTCCGTAAGCTGTATCTACTGCTTCAGAGTTCCCTTTTGAGACTAATGATTTTAGTGCTTCTTCATAGGAAATACGCACAAGTACTGGTGCCTCACCAGTATTTGTTACCTGAACTTCTTTTGTTGTTGATGTCCCTGGAATCCAGTTTGTTGGGGGTGTCCAATTTTCGACTAATTGTACACTACCATCCGCAAGCTGAGAAGCAGATACTCTATTGACTCTTTGATCCCCATACGTAATCCAAGCAAATGTCCCAGATAGAGCTGCAACCACTCCAAAAGCTGCTCCCAATCCTAAAACCTTTTTCTTTTTATTGTTCATTTTCATCGTGTAAAAGCCTCCTTATTTTATATATATAAACTTCTAAATCGAAGTATATATCACTTATTAGATTTTACATCTTCCTCAAAAAAGTAATGTCGCATAACTAAGAAAAAACCTAGCAATGAAGCAATAAAAATTAGACATGTCCAAAAATGACCTCTAACAAACGCTACAATTGCCCCTGCTTGTGGGATAGAAAAAACAACTTTACCAATTACGCGTTTCGCCTCAAAAGGAGGATCATCTGCATTATTAGCATCCCCTCTTGTTACTAAATACTTTCCTTTCTTCCCGTTCAATTCTGACATTGTTTTTACAACCCTATGCGTAAGATTTCGCTTACCATCACCGATTGGGTACACTACAATATCATCTTTTTGAGAGGTTTCCCCATCTACCATCTTGACAATCACAATGTCTCCAGCTCTAAAACCACCTCCTTTCTTAACCGTTTCTTTGGTTGGAACCATCGAATTTGTTAGTACATTGTAATAACGGTAACCAAACATTGATTTCTTATCATTTCCACTATAAGCAAACATGGTGGATCCAATAATCAACCCTATTACGAAAATGTAATAAAATAAATTAAGTACTAAGCCTAAAACATGCAAAAAAGCTGACTTTTGCTGTGGTGTCTGAGGTCTTGCATGCTCTCTTTTCATTATTTTTTTATTAGTATGTCTTGGCTGACGTTGCTTTTCTTTCTTAAGCTGACTAGATTTGTATGGTTTATTTGGATAGCTCAGATGCTCCTGTTGTGTTTTTCTTTTTTGAATACTTCTAACATTCTTTTTTTTTACAACTTTTATCTGTTCTCTTATAGGCTGTTTCGGAGGAGAAGTTTGAGAGAGAACTATGTTCTTTTTTACACGCATCTTTTTTATTCTATCTCTATCAGATTCCTTAACCATAGATTAACGTTCTCCTTTTGCATTGTTTGTTTCCTGCTATTTTTTCAATTAATTACTTTTACTTTCTTTTCTTCAATCATTTTTTCGAGAAAAGAATTTTCACTTTGTAAAATGTCAAAATAAGCTGCTTTTTCAATTAGATTTTCATAATCACCGGTTAAAATTTTGGCAACGGGCTTACGCCAAAATGTTTTTTTCTTAATCTTTACTCTTTCGTTAATCTTCTGGCACTCATCCATCATTACAAACAACTCGATATCTTTCGCTGATTCTTTTATTTTTTTAACACGCTCTCTTTCATAAATTACTTTTTCGTCTTCAAAAACCATCCGCTCTGTTGTTCCATTTAGTTGCTGATTTACTTTCCATGTGTACTCCAGATATTTGGATTTTTGATAAAGTTGATCATATTCTTGCAATGGGATTTTTTTCAACTTATACCAATTTTCTTTGCGATCAACATAGGGCAAATCTTCTAAAAGGTCCAAGCCACCGTCCATCACTTTTTTTTCGAGTCTAGTAATCTCATACTCAAGTTTTTCTTTGGATAAACGCATTCTTTCTTTTGTATCAATTGCTTGTTTTAAGGCTTGCTCAAAATATTTTTTATCTTTTAACTCTAGCTTATTTCCCTCTTTGTTAATGTCTTCAATCTGCTCTAACTCTTTTTTTAACGAGCTATTTTCTTGTTGCAGGTGTCTGACTTGGTCAGTTAGTTGGGCGCTACGAGAAACATTTAACCGAAATTTCTTTTGCTTTTTTCCTGTTTTATTGGCATAAACTTTTTCTTTTTCAACAAATAGATTCTGGCTAGCTGAATCTATTTGTTGTTTGTTCGATGTTTCGCTAATTTTCTCTGCTAAATACACATACTTTTGAATCGTATATTGAATTTCCTTTTCCCACTCTATTACCGCACTATCTGATTCTACGCTTTGTTGCGTCAAGCTTTCTTGTAATGAAAAACCTAAAGGAAAGCCTTCCTCTTTAATAACCATCGGAACGAAAACAAGCTCATATCTTTGTTTTTCATAACTTGCACTTACCCAGACAATTTGGGGATAATAACGTTGAAATTCTTGTAAAAATTCATTTCCATTCAACTGATAATCTTCTTCCAATTCAATGACTAAATAATGACACAAAGACAAGGTAGGTAATAATAACGGCAAGGTTCGCCTAATTTCGTTGGCTTTTTCCTCCGAATAGATCCTTTTCTCTTTCAGTATTTTTTTACTTCTTTCAATAATAGTCTTGCTTAAATCTCGCTTGAAAAAAGTTGTAACATTATCCGCAGACAATACCGGCTGTGTTAACAATTCTACTTTCATTTTTTTCTCCTGTTTGACTTTTTAAGATGGAAAATTTGAAGTTAAAGAAGCGGTGGTTCGAACAGTTTGGCCACTAGTCAGGATTTTATTGACATCATTTAAACGATAAAGTTGTTTGACCGATGCCCCTGTTTGTTTTGCTATATTCATCAAACTCGAACTAAGCGTGACATCTACGTAAGAGTTACTGATTTTTTTAGAAGCTCTGATTTTGTAGGTGGCCTGCTTAACCGTTTCTTCATTATTTTTGGGGGATTGCGCTAATTTTTGAGATTCCTCCTTAATTAAAAGCTCCTGCCCAACATAAATCAACGATGAAGTTAAACCATTTAGTCTTTTTAACTCGTCAATTGGAACGCTATAGTCCATTGAAATACTTTCCAATGTTTCTCCCAAAGCCACAATATGAACCGTTCTCTTCTGTTCACTTTTTACTGATTCATTTTCCTTGTCATACTCTTCAAGTTGGTACGCTTTAATCAGCCCATTTATTTTCTTGTCGTAATAAGTATCTGTAGCATATCGGCCAGTCAAATATTTTGTTGCATCTTTATAACTTGTTGTATTGCTTTTCCAAACACCTTTATAAATAGTATTTTGAAACGACTTTCCTCCTGTTAGAACTTTTGCGTAATCTTCCATTGACTCTTTGTAGGACGGATAGGAACGAAAAGCTGCTTTTATTGAAAATAAATTTCCTTTGCCATCGTCCTCCGACGTCATCATTAATATACTTTTCCCTTGAAAACTTCCTTTAATTCCAAATAAATTAAAGGATGGTTCTTGTGCTAACTTGCTAGTGCCAGATGCACTCTCAAGTATTGCTTGGGCAATCATCACTGAGGCATAAAGATTATAATTTTTGGCGATTTTTCTCGCCTCTTGTCCTATTTTTTTGACAAAGCGACTTGTGTTTATATTCTCTTTATAGTCAAATTTTGGTTCTGCTTCATTTAGTAGTTCTGGCGTTTTGCCTACCTGTTCCTTTTTCTTTTCTTCTTTTGCATTTTTTGTTTGCTTTTTGACAAGATTACTAGTCTCTTTTGGCTCGTTTTTGTTGTTAAATTCGGTTGTTATTTCTGTCTGCTGTTGGTTCTTTGGTTCTTCTTGCGTTGTTGAATTGCTAGTTGGTTCTTTTGGCTCCTCTTGCTCCAAGTCCAGTGATTCGGTTGTTGACTCATCCATAGAAGAGTCCTCTACAGGTAGTGAGCTTGTTTCCAAATCTACGCTTTTTCCCGAACATTCCTCTATGATATCTGCAGTATCCGCTTGAACCGATATTCCTCCTGTTGTGACACAACCAAATGCAAGCATACTGCTTATTCCTAGATGTACTCTTTTTTTAAACTTATTCATTTTTGCTCCCCCATTATTCTAAATGACGAATTCGCTCTAGCTTCTCTAACCATTCCCGATATAAATAATCATTTTCTTCTTTTGACTGCTGAATTTTTTGACTAAAGTTTGCAGCTTGTTTTTTGATATCCATAATTTCAGTCTGAGCTTCTTTGGTTAATCTCATAGACTCATAATTGGCTTGATCAATAATCTGTCGTGCTTTTTCTTTTGCGTCAATCATCACGTCTGCTATTGTTTCTTTTGATACTCTCGAATTTTCTATTGAATTAGCATGAATTTTTTCTTTTGCGATGGACAACTGTCTTTGTGCTTCTTGTAATTGGTACCTTAGTTCTTGAATCTCATCTTCTTTTATTTTCTCTTCCTCTAATGTCATTCTTGAAGACTGATCTAATAATTGAGAAGTCAGTTTACTGACTTCCTCTTGCTTGATCGTCAACTCTTTTTTAACCTGTCTTAGCTGAATATTTTTCTCTTCAATTGTCTTTTCTAGTTTTTCTTCCATAGCTTTAATATTTTTTTTATGCTTATGGATTGTATCTTCCAAATCTTGCTTTTCCTCTTCTAATTTTTGATAATGCCTTGGTAAAGCTTTCATTGAAGCATATTGTAATTCAAGTGTTTCTTTTTCATCCAGTAGATTTTTCGTTTTCTCTTTTTCATCCTCTAGTTTTTTTCTTAATTGAATGACTTCTCGCTCTAATTCTTCAATATCCTCCGCATCATAATATGCATCCTCTTCCTTGTACTCTTCATAATCATCATAATAGTCCTCTTTTGCCTTTTTTTTGCCAAACATAAATGTAACCTCACTCTTTTATTTTATTTATTGATTAATAATTTGCACATATTTGTGAACCGTTCCAAGTGATACTTCGCATACCTCTGCAATTTTTCTAAGTGGTAAATCTTTTTCATATAGTGTCCTAATTTTTTTGACTTTTTGTGGGCTAATCCTCGGTCTGCCCCCAACAACGCCCTGGAGTCTTGCATCTTTAATTCCCTTTCTTGTTTGGTAGACTGTATGAAAATGCTCCATTTCGATCACTAGTCGAACATTTCCGTAAAAAAAAGGATTGTTTTTTGTATCTAACGATTCAGAAATGCTCCTTAAACGAACTTTATTGCTTTCTAAAATTTCAATAAATCGTTCAAACTTCTTAAGCTTTTTGCCAAATACACGTAAGTCATAGACGATTAGTTGGTCTTCCTCTTTAATCTTTGCAAGTAGCCGATTTAGCTCTTGCTCTTCTTTAAGTATTTTTTCTTCTATGAAAATTTCATCACACTGAAATTCCATAATTTTTTTTAATTGCTTTAAAGTTCCAATGGGATAGTTTTTGCGAATATATCCGTATATTGCCATCACATAGCTCCTTTTCTACTAAACTCATTGTAACCGCCACATCATTTAACTACCGTTTATAATACACGACATTCCAAACAATTTCAATAGATTTTTTCAAATAAAGGTGTATTTTAATCAAAAAAATAAAACACACGTTATCACCTGTGTTTTATTTCTGCAATAGTTTACTAATAATTGTTTCGACCCTTCGGACTAATTCTGCTTTATCGTACTCATTATTAACCACAATATCTGCAAGCTCTTTTTTCTTTTCAATCGGCATTTGACTAGTGATTTTCCGCATCGCTTCTTCTTTAGTGATGCCATCTCTTTCCATAAGTCTTTTTAACTGAAGTTCTTTGGGAACATAGACTACTAGAGTAAGATCAACGTACGCTAGATAATTAGATTCATATAACAAGGGTATATCTAAAACAAGTACTGGTACTTTTTCTTTTAAGTATTCTTCTCTTCGGCTTAATATAATTTTACGAATAAGCGGACCGGTAATGTGATTTAATTGCTGTCTTTTCTCTTGCGAATAAAAGATGATCTGACCTAACTTTTGTCGATCTAACTCTCCATTCGAACAAAAAACCTCGGACCCAAACACTTTTTTTATTTGATTCAAAGCTAAACTGTTTGGCATCATGATTTCTCTGGCAATCTGGTCTGCATCAATTACTGGAATATTATGGGATTGAAAAATTTCACTTACGGTTGACTTGCCAGTTGCAATTCCTCCTGTTATCCCTAAGACAACTGTCATTTTCTTCATCCTTCGTATTAGACTTTAGGAAACTTTTGACACTTTGGGCAAAAATGTGTCCCTCTTTGAGCAACTTTTATTTTCTTAATCGCTGTTCCACACCGAACACAAGGCTGCCCTTCTTTTCCATATGCTTTTAGCTGTTGCTGGAAATTCCCAGCCTCCCCTAGTGCATTTAAATAACTTCTAACAGTTGTTCCCCCCGCTGCTACTGCTTCAAAGAGAACCTTGATAATTGCTGCGTGTAACCCCGCAACTTCTTTTTCAGAAAGACTATTGGCAGGTCTTTCTGGATGGATTTTGGCCAGAAAGAGTGCCTCGTCGACGTAGATATTTCCTAGACCAGTCACTAGTGTTTGATCCAAAAGAACAGGCTTAATTGCCTTACTGTGCTTTTTTAGTTGCTTTTTAAACTGGGCTTTTTTAAATGAATCTTGCACTGGTTCAGGACCTAATTTGGCGATTCCTTTATAGTATTGAGCTGTTTCTTTTGGGACCAAAACCATCCGACCAAATTTTCGTACATCCAAATAGCATAATTCACTACCGTCTTCAAAATAGAAAACAACATGTGTATGCTTAAGACAAGGTGTACTCTGTTGATGAAATTCATATTTTCCTTCCATTCGCAAATGAGAAATCAGATCCCAATGAGTGAAATGAAAGATCAAATATTTTCCTCTTCTTGAAACCTGTTCAATTTCCTCTCCAATCAAATCAGACTGAAAAGCTTCAAAATCAGGACTTTCTATAATTCTAGGCCATAAAACCTCAACTTTCATGATTTTTTTCCCTTTGACCAATTGATTGAGCCCAACTTTTACTGCTTCTACCTCTGGTAATTCCGGCATCTTCTCACCCCATACTCAATTTTACTTTGCTTCATACCAAGTACGGCCAAAGCTACTATCTACCTTTAATGGCACATGTAACGCAACTGCCTGTTCCATTACTTCTGGTACGATGATTTCTAAACGAGAAATTTCAGATTCTGGTGCTTCAAATACAAGCTCATCATGTACTTGCAAGAGCATCGTTGCTTCTAATTTTTCTTTTTTCAACCGCTCACTCATTTTAATCATCGCTATTTTCAAGATATCAGCCGCACTTCCTTGAATAGGTGTGTTGATAGCTGTTCGCTCTGCAAAAGAACGAATATTATAGTTTCTAGCATTAATATCTGGTAAATAACGACGACGATGATATAACGTTTCTACGTATCCTTTATCTTTTGCTTCACGTACTACCTCTTCCATATATTTTTGAACTCCAGGGTACTTTTCAAAATAAGTATCAATAAAAGCCTGGGCTTCTTTTCTTGAGATCCCTAAGTTTTGTGAAAGCCCGTAATCACTAATCCCATAAACCACTCCAAAATTAACTGCTTTGGCTTGTCTGCGCATATTTGGGGTAACTTCTTCTTTGCTTTTTGCTCCAAACACACGCATTGCTGTACTTGCATGAATATCCTCATCGTCCAAAAAAGCTTGCTTTAGATGCTCGTCGTCTGATATATGTGCAAGAACACGTAATTCAATCTGCGAATAGTCTGAAGAAAAAATCTGCCAGCCTTCTTTTCTCGGAACAAAGGCTTTACGAATTTTCCGCCCTTCTTCCAAGCGAATAGGGATGTTTTGCAAGTTAGGATCAACAGAACTTAGTCTTCCTGTTTGTGTCAAAGTTTGCACATAACGTGTATGGATTTTACCATCTGTTGGGTGAATTACTTTTAATAATCCTTCTACATAAGTAGATTGGATTTTCATAATTTGACGATAATGCAAGATATCCTCAACAATAGGTGCTTGATCCTTTAATTGTTCTAATACATCAACCGCAGTTGAATAACCAGTTTTTGTTTTTTTGATTACAGGTAATTGCATCTTTTCAAAAAGAATCACTCCAAGCTGTTTTGGAGAATTTAGATTAAATTTCTCACCAGCTTCAGCATAAATCTTTTCTTCAATATTTTGTAGAATTACCGCAAATTCTTGGCGCATTTCTTGAAGCGTTTGAGCGTTCACTTTGATTCCTTCTATTTCCATCTCACCAAGAATCTTAGCAATGGGCAATTCCATATCTTGGAATAAAGGATACTGATTTTTTTCTTCTAGTAATTCTTGCATTTTTGGGGATATCGTTTGAATTGCAGCGATTTTTCTAGCCATGTGCACATGAAATAAAGCAACATCCTCTGGCAAGCCCTTTTTGGCCCCTTTACCGTAAACTAGCTCATCGGAATCAACTTGATGATAGTCAAAATGACTGGCAACATCTGCTATATCTTGATTATTGTTATTAGTATCAAGTAAATAGGCTGCGAGTAGTACATCAAATACAATTCCTTGAATATCCAAACCATAACGCTTTAAAGCTACCTGAACTTTCTTGGCATCATATACTCGTTTACTTTGGTTTTCATCCTCAATCCATTTCTTGAAGAGTTCATCTTCTGCCATATCTTCAATAGAAGCTACATATTTTGTCTGGTTATTTCCCCATGCGATTCCTTCAATTTTAGCCGTATGATAATTATCTGTTAGCATTTCTACTTGCAAACTCATACCCGTTTCAAACATGTCCAACGTTGTCTTTTCAACAATTTTGTACGTCATTTCTTCGAGTGGTTCACTTTTTTCCGCTATCTTTTCAGGAGCGAGTTTATTTAAAAAGGTTTTGAAATCCATTTCTTTATAAAATGGAATTAATTTTTCTAAATTTTTTCCTTGGTAGCCTAATGAATCAACTTCTATTTCAACTGGAGCATCAATATCAATTGTTGCTAATTTTTTGCTTAATAATGCAATCTCTTGTTCATTAATTAGGTTTTCTTTCATCTTACTTTTTTTGAAAGAGTCGACATTTTCATAAACCTCTTCAACAGTTTGATACTCTTTCAATAACTTGATTGCTGTTTTTTCACCAATTTTTGTCACACCTGGAATATTATCAGATGCATCTCCTGCAAGACCTTTCATATCAATAATTTGAAGTGGCTCAAGCCCATATTTTTCAAGGATATGTTCTGGTGTGTATTCTTCAATCTCACTAACACCTTTCACGGTAACATCCACTTTCACGTTGCTTGTTGCAAGCTGTGTCAAATCCCGATCACCTGACAATACAACCACATCAAACTTTTCTTTGTCCGCCTTGTTTGCTAATGTTCCAATGATATCATCTGCTTCGTAATTAGCTAATTCATAATGTTTCATACCTAATGCCTCAATTAAGTCACGTATATAAGGCATTTGTTCTTTAAACTCACTAGGTGTTTTTGATCTTCCCGCCTTATATTCTTGGTAGAAGGCATGACGAAAGGTTGTCTTTCCCGCATCAAATGCAACTAATACATGACTTGGCTTTTCCTTTGCTAATACATTTTCAATCATTGTATGAAAGGCATATATCGCATTTGTATGCAAGCCATTCTTATTTTTAAAACGTTCTAAAGAATTGTGTAGGGCAAAGAAAGCACGAAAGGCGACACTATTTCCATCTATTAATAATAATTTATTTTTTTTCATCTATTTTCTCCGTTCTTTTCTATTCTTTTTTATTCTAACAAAAAAAAGCGTATATTGCGAAAGGAAATGTATCCATTTAATGAGTATTTCTAAGTTTTATCACTTACTTAATTTAAAAAAACCGGAAAATCAACTTTCTGATTTTCCGGTTTCTCTCTAGTTTCTCGCTAAATTGTAGTGCTTAGTTTTTGTTGCCAAAAATTCTTAAAAACGCAAGGAACAAGTTGATAAAATCTAAATATAATTGTAACGCACAAAATACAGCAATTCCGCTTGCTTTTTCTGAATTTCCGAACTCTAAATAGTATTGTTTTATTTTTTGATGATCATATGCAGTAAGACCTGCAAATATGACTACCATCAATAATGAAATCAAGAAATCTACTGGACTGCTTTTTAATAAAAAGACATTTAGTAATGACGCGATAATCACACCAACTAATGCACTGATAGCCGCATGTCCAATACCTGATAGATTTTTTTTGGTAACTGTTCCAAAAACAGCCATCACCCCATATGTCACGGCCGCCGACGCAAACGCTGCGTTAATATTTCCAATACTGTATCCTGTTAGTGTCACACTAAGCATGACACCATTTAAAATGGAATACACCATAAATCCGCCAAAGGCCAAACTAGGATTTTCCATTGCCTTACTTGAAAGATAAACGACCAACCCTAGCTCCGCAACCCACATCAAGATAAATAACAATGGATTTGCAATAAGAGTATACATAACTTTTGGGAAAACACTCATGATTAAGTAGGAAGCAATTGCACTAATTCCAATTCCTAAGCCTAGATAGCCATAGACCTTTCCAAAGAAACTTTGCAGACTATTTGTGGATACGACATTTTGTTGTTGATTCATTCGCTCAACTCCTCATTTTTTTCTACATCTACATTTTTAGGTGTTTTAACCATCACCATCGCATCTAATACTCGCTCATCTTTTTCATTCACTGCCGAAACAGATAAAGTAACAATCTCTTTTAATTTATCTAATTTTACGACTTCAAAATCAAAAGTGACCGTTTCGTAATGATACACCGGTTCAATAAAGTTAATCGAAAAATTAACAACATGTGAACCTGGTCCTGGCAAATGTTTTGAAGTGGTACTTGTGACAACACCCATCAGCATAACTGAAGGGATAATTGGGTGGTTATATTCGGTTGTTTCTGCGTAGTCATGTTGGATATACAATGGGTTTGCATCATTAGTAAGTCCTAAATAAATTAATAATTGACTATCTTCCATGGACTCTGTTAAGCGCAGCGATTCGCCTTCTTCTATTTCGTCGATTGTTTTTCCTATTTTTCTCGGCTTCCCAAACATATTGATACAAGCCACCTCCTATATAGATAGTTTCATTTTACCAAATAGCTTTTTAAAAGAAAAGCGTTTTAAAAAAACTACATCTTAAGTCCTAGCACCAACTCCGGCCTGAGCACAAGAAAGGAAACTGTTCTTTCTGTCACAAAACAAGAATTCGGGTGCGGAGCAAAAACAGATTTGATTTTTGTCCCACACCCTAAGTTTATGCTTACATTTTATTTTTCTTAGTTGTACTTAAAAGTGTTTCGTAAGAGCGTTCAAACTTTTGAACATCTCCTGCGCCCATAAAGATTACAACTGCATCATGATAGTCTAAAAGTGGGGACATGTTTTCTTCCCTCACCACTTGACCTCCTTTTTCAATCTTGTCACCTAAATCTTCAATCTTAACATTTCCTTTAGTCTCCCGAGCTGAACCAAAAATATCACATAAATAAACGACATCTGCTAAGTTTAGCGCTTCTGCAAATTCATCTAGTAAAGCAATCGTCCGAGTGAACGTATGTGGTTGAAAGACTGCGATAATTTCCTTTGTAGGATACTTTTGTCTTGCACCATCAATCGTTGCCTTGATTTCAGCAGGATGATGAGCATAATCATCAACAATAATCATGTCACTGACTTTTTTTTCACTGAATCTACGTTTTACTCCACCAAAAGATTGCATCTCTTCATTAACCAGTTCCATGTCTAATTTTTCCATATAACTGACTGCAATCACGCTTAACGAGTTGAAAATATTGTGCAAGCCAAATACTGGAAGAGAAAAATGACCAATCATTTTTCCATGATGCACGACATCAAATTCCGATCCTAAAGTTGTCCGCTGTATGTTGACAGCTTGGAAATCGTCTGTCTCTTTTATCCCGTAATAGTAAATAGGGACATCGGTTTTTAGTTTTCTTAAATAAGGGTCATCCCCATATGCAAAGATCCCTTTTTGGACTTGATTCGCTAAGCTTTGGAATGCATCATAAACATCCTCAATACTCTTGAAATAATCAGGATGATCAAAATCAATATTCGTCATGATAGCATAGTCAGGTGCATATGCAAGAAAATGGCGACGATACTCACAGGCTTCAAAAGCAAAGAATTCCGCTTGAGGTTCACCATGTCCTGTTCCATCTCCAATCAAGTAACTAGTTGGTTTAATCCCACTTAGAACATGCGCTAAAAGGCCAGTTGTACTAGTTTTTCCGTGAGAACCGGTCACAGCAATACTGCAATAGTTTTTGATGAAATCGCCTATGAATTTATGATAACGAATAACCGGTAAGCCTTGCTTAAGTGCTTCGTGGATTTCTTCATGTGTATCAGGGAAAGCATTTCCTGCAATAATGGTCAGTCCCTCGTGGATATTTTCTTTACCAAAAGAAAATATCGGGATTTGAGCTAACTCCAAATCTCGTTGTGTAAAACAATACTGATCAATATCAGATCCTTGAACTTTGAAACCTTTTTCATGTAAAACTAATGCAAGTGAACTCATTCCCGAACCTTTTATTCCGACAAAATGATATGTTGTATTTTTCAACTCTTCCAATGGAATCCTCTTCTCTTTGTATATTCAACTTTTTTACTTTGCTCTTAACGCACGATAAGAATACCACGTTTTAAAAGCTTTAATCAAAATATTTGTTTGCTTGACTGGAAGCATTCTCTTCCATAATCCCTGCCAAGGATTTTTCCAAACGATGACGTTTTTGCGGTGTTTCTTTCACCTGTTTTTTTTGTTTTTTACCATAAGCCGTACCATTCTTTGCATTTAGCAATGCTTGTTTGATTTCGGTTCTGGTTTGCGGCAATGTATCGGCAAAATTTTCTTTAGGAGAAAGCATAGGGTCTTTTTTTATTTTTTTAAATTGTTTCCTAGTTACTGGAATTTCATTTAAAGTATTGGGTTTATTTTTTTCTCCATAAGCGCTTGACTCGGTCGTATCAAATAGTAAATAGGAATGCTTCGCTGTTTTCATAGATTCCAAAAGTGCTTGTTTTGAAACGGGTCGGTTCGCTTTTTGTTCAGAAATCATCGAAGCTGGGATATGCTTTGGTACGAAATATCCTCTATCTGAGTAATTACTTCCTAAAGCCTCTCGCTTTTCTTTAGTCTGTGCTTTCTTGGCTACAAGCGGCTGATACTCAGCTTGGTTCTGTCCAGAAACAGCAGGTGTCGCATGGAGCTTTTTCTGAGCAGTTATCGCTGATTTCCGTTTGGTCTGAGGCGAGCCTTCAATTTTGGATCCATAATTTATTAAATGATTTTTATTTCGTATTTTTGCAGTTTCATTTATTGCTGTAGCGGACATAACTGAAGTCTTGGTAGCCGTGACAGCCTCTTGCTCGACTTTACTTACTTCATCTTGAAATAATACACGATGATGTTTTTTTGGCAATTTGACGCCTACATTATCATCAAATGCAGGAAAACGAAAATTTTTTCTACTTTCCGAAAAATTATCCATACAATCATTTCCCTTCATAGTACGTTCATACTCCTAATTCTACCACAATTACACATTTAAAAAAATGATTACTATATATTATTCTAATTTACCGCAAAAAAATAATATGCATTACATCATGCATATTAACGATAAAAGCATTGTATAAATGTATATTAAAACTCAAATTAAATATTTTATGAATAAAAATCCATTAAAATATTGTAAAAAAAACCAACTAGTGCTACACTAATATCAAATAAAATTCTAAGGAGAAATGTTTACATGGAAAAAGAAAAGGTTGTACTCGCCTATTCAGGTGGACTAGACACATCAGTTGCTATCCAATGGTTAAAAGAGAGTGGCTACGAGGTAATTGCATGTTGTTTAGACGTCGGGGAAGGAAAAAATCTAGAGTTTGTAAAAGAGAAAGCATTACAAGTTGGTGCAACAGAATCTTATACAATTGATGCCAAAGAAGAGTTTGCACAAGATTTTGCGCTAATTTCTTTGCAAGCACATACTTTTTATGAAGGAAAATATCCGCTAGTATCTGCCTTATCCCGTCCCCTCATTTCAAAAAAATTAGTAGAGGTCGCACATAAAGTTGGCGCAACAACCATTGCCCATGGATGTACTGGTAAAGGAAATGACCAAGTCCGTTTTGAAGTGGCGATTGCTGCTCTTGCTCCCGAACTAAAAGTTATTGCGCCAGTCCGCGAATGGAAATGGTCACGTGAAGAAGAAATTAACTATGCCAAAGAAAAAAACATTCCAGTACCGATTGATTTAGATAATCCTTATTCAATTGATCAAAATCTTTGGGGACGCGCCAATGAATGTGGTATTCTCGAAAATCCTTGGGCAACTCCTCCAGAAGGTGCCTACGACTTAACGGTGAGCCTAGAGGAAGCGCCTGAGAAAGCGGATATTATTGAGATTACCTTTGAGCAAGGTGTTCCAACCGCAATTGATGGGGAAAATATGGCTCTTGCTACCCTAATTTTACATTTAAACAAATTAGCTGGAAAACATGGGATTGGGAGAATCGACCACGTTGAAAATCGTCTAGTTGGCATCAAGTCACGTGAAGTATACGAATGCCCCGCTGCCATTACGTTGCTAACCGCTCATAAGGAGTTAGAGGATTTGACCTTTGTTCGTGAGTTAGCACATTTTAAACCAATGATTGAACATCAGCTAAGTCAAGTGATTTATGATGGCTTATGGTTTAATCCACTGACAGATGCCTTGATTGCTTTTCTTAAATCGACTCAACAATATGTGAACGGTGTGGTTCGTGTCAAATTGTTTAAGGGACATGCGATTGTTGAAGGTCGTAAATCGGATAACAGTTTATATAATGAAAATCTTGCTACTTATACATCGGCTGATACCTTTGATCAGGATGCTGCAATTGGATTCATCAAATTATGGGGTCTTCCAACCAAAGTTCACTCTGAAGTGCAAGCAAATTTAAAAAAATAGTCAACAAATAAACGACTTTACTGTCAAAATAAAAGAAGGTGTAAACGTATGAAAAAGCTTTGGGGCGGACGTTTCGAAGAAAAAAGTGAAGAGTGGATTGATGCATTTGGGGCCTCAATCCCCTTTGATCAAAAACTAGCGCCACAAGATATACAAGGAAGCCTTGCCCATGTGCAGATGCTTGATCAAACTGGGATTTTGCCACATGAGGATGCGCTTAAAATTATAGCTGGATTAAAGAAAATTGAACAAAAATTACAAAATGGCATGCTTGAATTCAGCATTCAAAACGAGGATATTCATTTAAATATCGAAACTTTTTTACATCAAGAAATTGGAGCTGTCGCAGGGAAATTGCACACAGCAAGAAGTCGTAATGATCAAGTTGCTACCGATATGCATCTCTATCTAAAAGATACTGTTCAGGAAGTACTTCACAAAATCCATCATTTTCGTGAAGTTCTAGTTGAAAAAGCAGAAGAAAATATTTATACCATTATGCCAGGGTATACTCACCTCCAACATGCCCAACCAATTTCGTTTGCCCATCATCTGCTTGCATACTATGGCATGCTTTCACGTGATATGGAACGCTTTGAAGAAAGTCTTTCTCGGATTGACATTTGCCCTTTGGGATGTGCAGCACTTGCAGGGACGACCTTTCCGATTGATCGCCAGTATAGTGCTGATATTTTAGGATTTAGTGCGATATATCAAAATAGTTTAGATGGTGTGAGCGATCGTGATTTTATTCTTGAATTTTTGAGTAATGCTTCAATTTTAATGGTTCATCTTTCACGTCTTTGCGAAGAACTTATTTTGTGGTGTAGTCATGAATTTCAATTTGTTGAACTAACCGATACTTTTTCAACAGGTAGCTCCATTATGCCACAGAAAAAAAATCCTGACATGGCCGAATTAATTCGGGGAAAATCAGGACGCGTGTTTGGCAATTTATTTAGTCTGCTTACAGTGTTAAAAGGACTACCTCTTGCTTACAATAAGGACTTACAAGAAGACAAAGAGGGCATGTTTGATACCGCAAAAACAATTATTACTAGCCTGGATGTCTTATCTGGCATGATCCAAAGTATGCGCGTTCAAAAAGATAACATGAGCCAAGCTACTGAAAAAGATTTTTCCAATGCGACTGAACTAGCAGATTATCTCGCAAAAAAAGGAGTTCCCTTTAGAAAAGCCCACGAAATCGTTGGAAAGCTAGTACTGGAAGGAACGAAAACAGGAACCTATTTGCAAGATGTCCCGCTCACTCATTATCAAGAGATTTCTCCTTTGATTGAAGCGGATATTTATAACGTTCTGTCCTCACATACCGCTGTCGAAAAAAGAAACTCAGTTGGTGGTACTGGATTTGAACAAATAAAAAAGTCCATTACTACTGCAAAGAAACATTTAGCAGCCAACTAAAAGAGATTGGACAGTCGCGTCTCACTCTGATAAATAAGCATAGATTGCTTCTGCTCCATCGTTTATTTGGATACTTAGAGCCCGGGCTATAACTCAAAAGTTATGGCCTAGGCTCTTTAGACTAATTGGGCTAAAAATCTAGAAAAATCTGGATCTGCATTAAAAGGATGAATATAATGGAACGTCTCGCCACCATTATCGATAAAGTATCCCTTATTTTCAGATTCAATCTCTTCAATCGTTTCTAAGCAATCTGATACGAACCCAGGTGTGATCACAGCAATCTTTTTAATCCCTTGACTGGGTAATTTTTTTAACGTTTCGTCAGTTGCAGGTGTCAGCCACTGAGAAGGACCAAACTTCGACTGAAACGTTTGTTGATAAGGCAGCTCAGTGAAATGACTCATCACAGCTTTTGTCGTTCTGTTACAACGATTGGGATAGTCGTCTCCTTTTGTCACATAGGATACTGGAATTCCATGATAAGAAAAAAGCAAAAGATCAATTTTTTCTTGTACTAAAACTTTCTTGATTTGTTTGATAAGCAGCTCTATATAAAGAGGATGGTCGCAGTAGTCATTAATGAAATGCAGCGTTGGGAGATGTGATTTTTTTTGATAATACTGTGTAACACAATCATAAATAGAAGCAGTTGTGGTCGTTGAGTACTGAGGATAAAGTGGAATCACCGTTAAATCATCCACTTTTTGTTGATCAAACTCAGCTAGCACCTGCTCAATGGTCGGATTGCTATATGACATTGCATATTTTACACTATAATCAGCTAACTCTTTCTGTAAACTTTTTTGTTGTGCTTCTGTATAAATCTTTAATGGAGAGCCTTCTTCTTGCCAAATTTCTTGATACAGTTTGGCAGATTTTTTCGGTCGAACATTTAATATAATCCCGTGTAAAATTGGCAACCAAACAAACCGTGGCAGATCAATCACACGTTTATCGCTCAAAAATTTTTTCAAAAAAAGTCTGACTTCTTTTTTATTTGGTAAAGAGGGCGTGCCTAAGTTTACAATCATTACACCTTTTTTTCCTTGCTGCTCCATATATTCAACTTCCTTATCTTTTATTCACTATTTTTCTATTATATCATACCTTTTTTCAACTAAAAATAGAGCCAAATAAAACGAATTCTACGTTTTATTTGGCTCTATAATTATTGTATTTCGTCACGCTATTATAACCCTTATTTTAAGCTTAACCATTTTTCTACTTCTTGTAACGCTTCTTGAAGACCTGCTGGGTTTTTCCCACCTGCTTGCGCCATGTCTGGACGACCACCGCCCCCACCATTTATCTTCGGTGCAATGACTTTGATTAACTCTCCAGCTTTTAAGCCTTTTTTATTGGCTGTTTGATTCATCGCGACTAACAAGTTCGCTTTATCCTCTTGCGCCGTTCCAAGTACCAAAACATCAGATACTTGTTTTTGTTTCCATTGATCCGCAAGTTGACGTAATTGATTCATATCTTTTACATTGATTGTTTGTGCAATATAGCGAATTCCTTGAACTTCTTTTACTTCTTTAAAGATATCGCCCGCTTGTTGACTAGCCATTTTTGCCGCCAAACTTTCCGCTTCTTTTTGTGTTTCTTTTAATTGTTGTTGCAATTGCTCAACTTTGCTAAATACTTCTTTTGTTTGAGGCGATTTTACTAGTTGTGCAATTTGTTTTAAGCGGTTTTCTTCTTCATGTAACAATTCGTAGGCTTCTCTACTCGTTACAGCTTCGATCCGTCTAACACCCGCACCAACACCAGATTCTGAAACAATCTTGAAGATGCCAATATCGGAGGTGTTGCTCACATGAACCCCACCACATAACTCGATCGAATAATCAGAAACTTTCACAACCCGGACATCTTTTCCGTATTTTTCACCAAATAAGGCCATTGCGCCCATTGATTTTGCCGTTTCGATATCTGTTTCCACTGTTTCTACTTGGATAGCATTCCAAATGACTTCATTCACTGCTTTTTCCATTTGAGTTAATTCTTCACTTGTAATTTGACCGAAGTGAGTAAAGTCAAAACGGAGATAAGTTGGGGCTACTAATGAACCCGCTTGATTTGCATGATCACCCAAGACATCTTTTAATGCTCGATGCAATAAATGCGTTGCTGTATGGTTTTTAATAATTTTATTTCTTCTCGCTGCATCCACTTGTAGCACATAATTTTGACCTTCTTCTAGCGGTTTTAAAACTTCGACTTGATGAAGAGGTTGGCCATTTGGTGCTTTTTGTACGTCCACAATATTGGCTACTCTTTCCCCATTTTGGCCTAACAGTACTCCTGTATCTGCCACTTGTCCTCCCATTTCAGCATAGAAAGGCGTTTTTGAAAAAATAAGTTGCGCCTCGCCAGCACTCGTAGAAAGAACGCGTTTTTCATTTGCCACAATCGCCAAAAGCGTGCCTTGATCTTGCGTATGATCGTATCCGGTAAATAAACTTTCTTCTTTAATCTCTGTAAGTAAACCAGATTGAACAGACATGGAGGCAGTTTTAGACCGAGCAGAGCGAGCACGATTTCTTTGCGCTTCCATCTCTACTTCAAACCCTTTATGATCAACATTGAATCCAGCATCTTCTGCTACTTCTTCTGTCAGTTCGACTGGAAACCCAAATGTGTCATATAGTTTAAAAATATCCTTCCCCGCTACCGTTTTATCCCCTTTTTTCTTGATAGAATCCATCAGTTCTTCCAGTAATTGCAACCCTTCGTTGATTGTTTCGTGGAATCTTTCTTCTTCTGTACGAATAACTTTCTCAATAAACGCTTGTTGTTTTAAAATTTCAGGGTAATAACTATTCATGATTTTGCCTACAACTGGAACGAGCTTGTACATAAACGCTTCATGAATCCCTAATTTTTTACCATGCATAACGGCACGACGGAGCAAACGACGGAGTACATAGCCTCGTCCTTCATTAGATGGAAGTGCACCATCTCCAATTGCAAATGCTACCGCACGAATATGGTCGGCAATCACTTTGAATGAAATGTTTTCCGCAGGATTCTCGCCATACTTTTTCCCATTTGTCATTTTTTCAGTTGCATGAATAATTGGTAAAAATAAATCTGTTTCAAAGTTAGTTGGGGCATCTTGGATGATTGAGACCATTCTTTCAAGTCCCATGCCCGTATCAATATTTTTATTTGGTAATGGTTCATAGGTATTGTCAGGTTTGTGATTGAATTCTGAGAATACTAGATTCCAAATTTCAAGGTAGCGTTCATTTTCTCCTCCAGGATAGTTTTCTGGATCATCTTGTGCCACATCATTATAGCTTTCACCACGGTCATAGAAAATTTCTGAGTCAGGTCCACAAGGTCCTGCTCCAATATCCCAAAAATTGTCTTCAATTTCAATGATATGATCTAAAGAAAGTCCCACTTCTTCATGCCAGATACGTTTAGTCTCTGTATCTTCAGGATAAACGGTCACATACAATTTTTTAGGATCAAAGCCAATCCACTTTTTATCGGTTAAAAATTCCCATGCCCAATGAATGGCTTCATTTTTAAAATAATCTCCGATTGAAAAGTTTCCTAACATTTCAAACATTGTATGGTGTCGCGCTGTTTTTCCAACATTTTCAATGTCATTTGTACGAATACTTTTTTGAGCATTTGTCATTCTTGGATTTTGAGGCACGACTGACCCATCAAAATATTTTTTCATGGTAGCTACACCGGAATTAATCCAAAGTAGTGTTGGATCTTCTACAGGAACAAGCGATGCACTTGGCTCAACACTATGTCCTTTTGATTGAAAGAAGTCTAGATACATTTGACGAACTTCTTGACTTGATAGTTGTTTCATTTTTCTAATTTCTCCTTTTTTGTAAAAAATAAAAACACCCTTGCAACACAAGGACGATTACACGCGGTACCACCTTGATTGCAATGATGTTTGACTGTCATTACCTCTCAAACTCCATAACGCTGAGTTGCGCGCTTTTTTAGCGAGTAATCTGTAAGGTAGCATTTAATCGGTAATTTGTCTTTTCTTTCAGCCTAAGGAAAAGATTTCTGGAACAAATCATACACCATTAAACATATCCTTCATCATCTCAAAGTATAGAGAACACAGACAAAATTGTCAACAAATTTTGCTAGTTATACGCACTTTACTCGCTGGCTCTTGCTTCTTTAGCTAAATGGAGTAGCCTATTATTTTTAATTACATGTATTTGCTCAAAAATTTAGCCACTATTTCTTTATATTTAGTAGGATTGATTTTATAACTTTGAGCATGTTTTGCTCCTTTGACAATTTCCAGCTCTTTTGGTCCTTTAGTAGCATTATATACAGAATATACCATCTTCGTTGGGACAAAATCATCTTGGTCTCCGTGGATAAATAACGTTGGCCGTTCATTTTTTTTCATTTGTTTGATTGCACTTGATTCATAAAAGCCATAATTGGCTCTTAAAGAAGACTCGATTGAAGCAAGTGGCACAAGTGGATATTCTGGTAGATGGAACATTTCTGATAGTTGGTAGACTAGCTCATTTTTAACTGAATCATAGCCACAATCTTCAATAACTACTTTCACATTATCCGGTAATTTCTCACCAGCTGTCATCATTACTGTCGCCCCGCCCATACTAATCCCATACAGAGCAATTTCAACATTACCATCGTATTTTTTGACCATTTTATTAATCCAATCGACGTAATCAAGTCGATCTAACCAGCCAAATCCAATGAACTCTCCTTCGCTCTTCCCATGTGCACGTGCGTCTGGAAGAAGAAGGTCATAGCCTAAGTTATAAAACATTTCAGCATACTGTTTCATATCCTTGGATGAGCTGCCGTATCCATGGGCAATAACGGCCAACTTTTTCGTTTTTGATGCTTGAGTTTGGTTGAAATAAGTTGCACTTAATTTTAGATTATCTCTTGATTTCATTGACAATGTTTCAGGTGAATTTTTTGAAAATCCCCAGCCTTTGAAGACATTTTCAGTACTACCAGAAGCACTCGCTCCACTTAAAAAATCTTTTTCACCAGAACGAACTGCGTAATTAAATAAATAATTTGTGCCCCATCCTAGCCCAGTTAAAGAAACTGCAGCAAATGTCGCTAAAGCAATCGATATTTTTTTTCTTTTTTTCACTAATAATTTCTCCTTATCTCCTCTGTCTAACTATTACTTTTGTATTTTAACACATTCAAAAACTTTCTGACTCAAAAATTAAAAACAAAAGAGACTGGGGAATCTGACTTTAACCGTCAGACCTCAGCCTCCTTAATAAAATAACTAAACACTCATTAATTATGAGATTGTTTTTTTGACTTCTTAATCGCACGAGCCTGTGAACGACGCTCCACTTTTTTCTTCTGACGTGCATCATCAGCAATCGCCCGATTAATTTTTTTCTTATAGCCAGGCTTGATTTTTTTCTTTTTCTTTTTGACTAATCCTATCATGGTCGGATCTAATTCTACTTGTGACTTTTCACGTTTTTTCCGACGATTTCGGTCATAGGTTTCTACAATTTCACCATTTTTTAAGTCTTTTGGTTGAAAATGAATACCTAATTTTTCGATTTCAGCAATTTCAGCTTCTTGGCCTGGTTCGTAAAGTGTGATAGCTGTTCCAGTTAGACCGTTTCTTCCAGTCCTCCCAACACGGTGAATGAAAAAGGTCAAATCATTAGGAATCTCTGCATTGATGACATGAGAAACCCCTTCAATATCAATCCCTCTCGCTGCCAAGTCAGTTGCGACTACGTACTGGTAATCTAAATTTTGAACTTGTTTCATAATGCGCTTTCGCTCACGTGGCTGGATATCCCCATGGACTTTAGCTGCTTTTAGACCTTGTGATTGTAAAAATTTATGAATTTCATCAACCCGTTGCTTGGTATTGGCAAAAACAATAGCTAAATACGGGTGACCAACCGTCAACAACTGATAGATCAACTGATTTTTATCTTTGCTTTTTGTCGAAATTAACCAATTTTCTATTTCACTAGAAATCACATTTTCCGCTTTAATGTGCTCAATCACAGGATTTTCTACATATTTTTTCAAAAATGGCTTGAGCTTTTCAGGAATCGTTGCTGAAAATACTAACATTTGCAAATGAT
This sequence comes from Vagococcus entomophilus, assembly GCF_003987595.1. NCBI lineage: Bacteria > Bacillati > Bacillota > Bacilli > Lactobacillales > Enterococcaceae > Vagococcus > Vagococcus entomophilus. Next base: position 865,759 of record NZ_NGJZ01000001.1, read on the forward strand.
CTGGCAACTGCGCGGCAATTTGATCAACTTCGCTAAGAAAACCAAGGTCCAATGTCATATCTGCTTCATCCACCACAAACTTTGTAGCAGTATGGACTTTTAGCGCCTGTTCTGTCATCATGTCTGCAATACGTCCAGGTGTTCCGATGACCACATGAGGCTGCTGATGCTTCAGCTTGCTCATTTGTCTTTGTTTGTCCGTGCCACCAACAATATTCGCTACTCGAATTTTTTTTGGTGCATGTTCTGCTAGTTGCAAAGCAGCTTGATAGATTTGTTCAGCTAGCTCTCGACTCGGTGCAGTAACAATGACTTGAACCTCTTCTTTTTCTGGATCTATGCCATCAAACAATGGAAGTAAAAATGTGTGTGTTTTTCCTGAACCTGTTTGAGATTGTCCGATTACGTTACGACCTGACTGAATCACAGGAATTAATTTTTTTTGTACCTCTGTTGGTGTCTCAAAATGAATCTCTGCTAAAGCTTCATTTAGATAGGGTTGTAGTTGAAATGATTTAAATGTCATTTTTGGCACCTCTTTTCTTTGTATCAATAATCCTTTAGCATTATAGCATAAAAGCCGTAAATTACCTATCTAAAAAACAAAATGCAATAATATTGGAATAATAAATAAATAAAGTAATACCGAATAAGTCAAACTAGTGGTTGAAAATTCCGTATCTGCTTTGTAGCTTCTAGTTAGTATTGGAACAGAATTTTGAACTGGCATGGCAGATTGAATAATAAATACTTTCAACATCATTGGAGGAATTGGGATGATATATGAAAGGCCCAAAACGACCAATGGTGAAATCAAGTATCGTCCTAAAAGCACACCAAAGGTATCTTTATTCATTTTCAGATTTGTAATTCCAGTAAAATAAACGATGGTTCCAATAAAGAGCATAGAAAGCGGCGTTGTTAAGTCGCCTAAATAACCTAAAAAGTCTTTTACAAAATGAGGAGTTGGGATACCGAGCAATAGCCAGAATAGTCCGACAATAAACCCTAATAAAGCGGGTGAAAAAATTTGCTTAATAGCTGTAAAAAAATTAAATTTGATTTGACTTTGTTTAATCCCAGGGGAGTCTGTTGCAATCAAATAAACACCAATTGTCCAAAAAAATGTCGTATTACAAATATAATAAAGTAATACATAAGGTACTGCTACCTCTCCAAATATCGCAAGATTAATTGGAAGACCAATAAAAATAGTGTTGGATGCGGTAAACATTGTTTCAAAAGTTCCTTGTCTTGAACGCGGAACTTTCGTCAGCTTAGCATAAATAATACTAATGACAAATGTTACTAGTATAGAGGTGATTGGTAGTAACATACCTTTAAACAAATGAAGAAATTGATCTTTTGAAAACTTTTGAGTAATATTTAAAAACATACTCGCTGGTAGCGCAAAATTTAAAACCAATTTTGAAAAAGTATCGGCAATCATATTGTCAAACCATTTCTTCCAAGTTAATAAATATCCTAAAAACATTAAAGCAAAAATAACAAATATATTTAAATACGCAGTAAGCACTTTTTCCACCCTTATCTTCTTTAGTTTTCTAACCCGCTCATCTTGGCTGTTAGAATCTCTTTTTTTCTAATTCTTGATACATATGGATTTCCTCTTACAAAAATTCGTAACCGCAGATCTGTCCAAATACCCTGATTCAGAATTCCAATCTTTCTAGATATTAGAATTTCTTGAGGGTTTTTCATCACATCTGCTCATCCATGCTAGGCATACACTTGCCATTATCAGCATGGCAAGTGGCAGCCTCTTTTCCTGTATAAGCTTTATGTCAACAATATAGCCAGAGAAACCCCTTGATTTGTAGGATATGAAAGTTTGCACCTAGCATCATTCGTGCGATTTTCTCGTTTTTTGGATGCACATAATCAAACGGCATTATTTTATAACCCTTGGCACACGTTCTGTAATATTACAGACAATTTCATAATTAATCGTCCCAACATAGTCTGCAATATCTTGAACCGTGATCTCTTGGTGTTGATTTTTACCGATAACCGTGACTTTTGTCCCAGTAGGATATTCTTTAGGCAGTCTCAACATACATTGATCCATGCACACTCGACCAACGATTGGCGCTTTTTCTCCATCCACTAGCATATAAAAGCCAGACATATCTCGTCTAATCCCATCCGCATAACCGATTGGTACGGTTCCAATCCACTCATCCGTTTGTGTTTGATATTCACCCCCGTATCCGATTCGTTCTTTTGCTTGTACTTTTTTCACCTGAATCAATTCCGTTTCAAGAGACAGAGCTGGTTCAAGCTGATACGGAGAGTCCAACAATGTACCAGAAGGATTTAACCCATATACTGACACACCAAAGCGGATCATATTGGATTGCCACGCTTCATGCCATAGTGCGGTTGCGGTATTGGCAGTATGAACATATCGGATATCTTGAGGAAGAATAGCTAGCGCCTTTAAGAAACGCTGCTGCTGTTTTAAAAAATAAGCCTCATCCGAACCATCTGCCGTGGCAAAGTGAGTGAACACTCCTTCTAATTCAAAGACTTTCGATGTGATTACTAAGTCGCGAGCTTGTGTCAATTCCTTTTCTTCTCTAAAGCCAATCCGTCCCATGCCACTGTCAATTTTCAAATGAACTTTGATTGGCTTTTGACAGTTTTCTTGCTTGTAAATTGTTTCTATTTCCTTCAACCACTCATACGTAGGTGCAGTGACTGAAAGATTGTACTCTGTCAGCAGTCGAACATACGATGGACTTATAGGTTCGAGAATTAAGATGGGGTCCTTAAAACCAGCCTCTCTCAACTCAAGCGCTTCATCTAAGATTGCAACACAAAATCCTGTTGCACCACAGTCTTTCGCTATTTTCGAAACAGTAACAGCCCCATGTCCATAGCCATCGGCTTTAACGACAGCAAATAGTTCTGCTCGACCCTCTAATTGTTTTATTTCCTCCGAAATATTGTGTGCAATTGCTTTTTGATTCACACAAGCAATCGTTGGTCTATGCTTTCCAATTACCATGATTGTTGCCTCCATTTCGCCATCATGCGATAATTCTTCATTTAATTGTATACTTTCAGGCTTTTAAAATCCACAAAATTAAAGACTTTTTTCGATTTTTATAACATTTTTTGCATTTTTTACTTTTGTATAGTAAGCATATTCTTTGAAAAAAAGATTTTTTTCTACTATCATTCATTAGAAAAAATTTTTATTTCCTTTAGGAGGAGACTTATGTACAAAAAAAATAATTTTGCTGAAATTTTGCATGGTAGAAAATCGATTAGGGCCTATCATCCAGATATTAAAATAACGCGTAGTGAAATGAAGGAACTATTGCAAGATGTAACGACTGCACCTTCTTCAATTAATATGCAGCCATGGCGTTTTGTTGTGATAGATACCGAACAAGGAAAAGACACACTGCGTCCGCTTGTTCACTTCAATCAGAAGCAAAATGATACTTCTGCTGCCATGATTGCAATTTTAGGTGATTTGAATAACTTTGAAAATGCTGAAAAAATTTATTAAACAGCCGTCGACAAAGGCTTGATGCCAAAAGAAGTCAAGGAAAAGCAACTCGCAACCTTCGCTCCTTTATACGAAGGGATGTCGCGTGAGAAGATGGAAGAAACTGTCTTAATCGATGGCGGACTTGCCGCCATGCAATTGATGCTTGTTGCTAGAGCTTATGGATACGACACAAATCCAATTGGCGGATTTGATCGAGAACATTTGGTCGAGTCACTCGGTCTGGATCCCAAACGCTATCTACCTGTCATGATCGTCTCAATCGGAAAGGCAGCTGAAAGCGGGTATAAATCTGTTCGCCTCCCTGTTGAGGAAGTTACTTTTTGGCGATAACCCTCTCATAATAGAAAAAGAGTGTGAAACAAAAGCAACTAGCACTTTTGTTTCACACTCTAAATTTTTGAAAAGTTTTTATCATAACCCTTACCATCCCAAGAGGATACTTTCATATCAATCTTTTCATTTGCTTTAAAAATAACTTCTTCAGCCAATAATGTCTGCTTCCGTTCCTTTGCGCATTCTCCTACAATTTGACCATCCGCCCGCACAACTCGGTGCGCTGGAAGCCTATCTGGACAATGACGCATGGCACGACCAACCCTGCGGGCAGCATTTAACTGTCCTAATAACCAAGAAATCTGACTGTATGAGACTACTTTTCCATATGGGACTTGGCTTACTACACTGTATACTAATTCATCAAAATACTCCATCCGCACTTTCCCCCAAAATATTCACCGAAATAATACTTTTTTAATTTTTGTCCAAAATAATTCTCTTTGACATTATATCATAAAAGCTGGCTTTTCGATGACTGGTCTAGGGTCAGTAATTCTGCTTAATAAGCTGTTTGTCCACCGTCCGCAACAAGTACTTCGCCATTAATAAAACTAGAATCCTCACTAGCTAAGAATAACACTGCAGAAGCAATTTCCTCTGATTCCCCCAGCCTTGGCAGTAAGCTCATGCCACTGCGACAGATTGCAGAACCATAAGGATCAAGATTTTGCATTGATTCACCAATATTTGTTTTAGTGGCCCCTGGTGCAATGGCATTGCATCTAATCCCTTCTTTTGCATAAAGATAGCCAGTGTTTTTTGTCAAACCAATCACTGCATGCTTGGACGCTGTATAGGCTGCTCCTGCATTTCCCCCTCTAAACCCACCTACAGAAGCAATATTTACTATCACTCCTTTCTTCTTGTTTAAAAAAATGGGCAGTGCTTTTCTAGTCATGCGCATAACGGAACTGGTGTTGACCTCTAGAACTTTGTACCACATCTCATCACTTACCTGTCCAACTGCAGCCATATTATCCATTATTCCTGCATTGTTAACTAAAATATCAAGTGTTCCGTACTGTGTGACAGTTTCATCGAACAATGCTCGAATTTCTTCTTCTTTGGTTACATCTGTTTGAACAAATATCGCCTCACCACCATTTTGCTTAATCGTTTGCACTGTTTGTTCTCCTGCTTCTTTGTTCCTATCTGACACCACAACTTTTGCTCCTTCATGTGCAAATAAATGCGCAGTTGCTTGTCCCATTCCACTTGCTGCACCTGTAACAATCGCAACTTTGTTTAGTAATTTCTTCATAAGACTAACTCCTCTATATTCATTTTAATTTAAAAAATAAGCATTGAATGATTCAATGCTGTGCCACTATCCTAGTAAAAATAGTTTGATAAAACATTGCAAAGTTCTTGCTAAAATGTTAATCCATTGAATCGGAATTTACACTGTATCAAGAAGCACTTGATTTATCTGCTACATTCCTTTATAATCAAACGAAATATGGAGGTATTTATGAATAAAATAATTGCAAATGGTGTATTTACGCCTATAAAGATAAGTAGTTTGGTTTTAATATTATCCTTCCTGTATTTGTCTGATTCTTTCTAGTTGCTTTTATATCAGCATTCATATTACTTTTGGCTTTTCTTTATAATTTAATTTCATCTGTAAAGGATAGTCAAAGGATAGTCATTTAATTTTAGTGAAACACACCTCATTCACGTTAATAAAGGTGTGTTTTTTATTATTTTTATCAATAAAACTATTGACATACTTCAAGTCTTGAAGTATAATTATATATGTAGAAAGGAGTTGAAAAAGTGAGTAAGAGAAAAAAGAAAAAAAGTTCTTCTAATAAAAAGAAAGAGCTACTAGTAATCTTAAGTTTAGTACTCTCAATACTAAACATACTAGATAAGCTACTTTCTATAATAGAAAAACTTTTGTGATTGAGTTGAGGGGTTCGCCCCTCTTCTTAAATTATACAATTGCTTACTCATTATAGCAAATGAAAAAAGAAAAACTTGTAACTGTAACTATTATATTATTAATTATTGCGATTGCTTTAACCTTGATTAATTTCTTTTTGTAGGAGGGATAAAATGTATTGGCTCGATAAATTTAAAGAAGACTACAATTTTAAAAGTAACTACGTGCTGTCTAAAAAGTCTGGGGTATATGAATCAACAATCAGCATGATGATAAAAAAGCAAACAAAGTGTGAAAATCTTAAATTTCATACTGCTTTAAAATTCGCTAAAGCTGCGAGTATACCAGTAGATGAATTAGAAAAGTATTTTGATTCTGAAAAAAATACGCTTGAAAAGGAAGAATAAATTTCTTTCTTTTTTATTTTAAAAAACTTCAAACCAATTTAGAGCAAATAAAAAACCCCCCTGGCACCTAATTAGTGTCGGGGGATTTTGCTAGCCATTTAAATGACTCTTTTTTTACATATTTTGAAAAACATACATCGTTATTTTTTTGATTATTATAATTTTCTTCCATAACTCGTTCGCTTGGTTTTCCAAGGTTACCGCTCGGTATAAACAAATGATAAAAATCAATAAAAATCAATGAAATTATCGTTTTATTTTTTTCTTTAGTATAAAGACTTATAAGTCTTACCTTGCCCTTTTGATGTTCTGTGCTTACTGTGCTTTTTCGTATTCTTCCTTCAAAGAGAGCATCAACCAAATCTTCATCATATTCTCTAATTATTTCCTTTATTCTTTCTTTATATTTTCCTGATACTTGTACAGCAGGTAAATCGTGTCTATCCCAATTTTCACAAAGAAATTTTTCATTTTCCGTAATTAAATTAATAGCTTCTCTTAAGTCTGGAGTAATCATATAGTTTTCCGGTAAGAAATTAGTGAATTTTAAATGATTCATTTTTTTTGACCTAAAAACTTCATTCTTATAAAGCTGACATTCTTTATCTGAACCTTTTGTTTTTAAAACAATGCTTTGTTTTTCGTTATCTTTAGAAACACCTAATAATTTCTCGTTTTTATTTGAAGCATCGAAAGAACTTGATTTGTTCTTGCTAAGTAGAATGTTTTCTATATCTTGCTTTGACATTAGCTAAATTGCACTCGCTGCATTTAGTTTTTCATAATATTCATTAATTAGCGTTTCAGAATCTATAGTTGGACTAGCATATTTGTGTTCTCTATCAAATTTAGTTTTCCATGCTTTGTCTTCATGCGTTCTATCTACTAAATCAAACTCTGTCATTTTGTTTAAAGTTCCTACTAAATCATCAATAAACCCCATGATTTCTCTCATTTCGTCGTCTTGATACTTATCTGTATTGTCTTCTAAATTATCATATTTTCCATTCTTGTTGTCCGTATATACCTTTCGTATAACCGGACCGTATTCCCAAGCTTCGAATTCTTCTGCAAAAAGTTTTTTTGGGTAATTAGTAGACATCTCAGATATTCTACCGTTCTCTGTGTTTTGTTCTTCACATATTTTTCCATAAGTTGCTCCATAAAAAGCATACAAGAAATATAAAGTCTTTTGCAATCGTAAAGGACTTGTAGTTCTCATAACGTTTTTCAAGTGTGCGATTAGATCTTCGATTTTCTCAAAGACTACTTTCTTTTCCATAAAGAGCTCCCTCCTTTATATGTCTGAAGTATCCTTATAGTTACACAATATCACAACTAAATGAATATTCATAGATGCAAGCTTAAAAAAGTTCAGCTTATTTATTAGCTAATTTTTTTCTAATAGAAACTCAAAAAAGTCATCTTATTTATTTAGCTGATTTATTTTCTAATAGAAACACGAAAAATATTAGCTTATTTATTCGCTAATTCATTTATGTTAAATTATTTTTTTGTATAAAAATATTCGATGCTATTTCGTTTTTAAATTTACGAATTAATTCTTAGTTCCCTCTTTACAAAAAGAACGCACGTTCGTATAATATCTTTAAAGGAAGTGATCGTGTGAAAAGTAAAAGTGTAGATATCGCATTTCATTGTGCTGAAACAGAAGCTTTTGAGAAACACTATTATGAACTAGTTTCATTCCCTATTCCTTTATTATTTCATCAAGAGTCTATTGTAAAGACAATGCAGAACACACAGAAAGATTATTTCATTGTTCCTCGAAAGTATTCAGTGACAGGAAAAGATTTGATATTTCATTTCAGAAAAGAGATACAAGACGATTGTACACTTTACTACTACCGAGGTGTTTCGTCTAATAAAAAAATTATAAGAAAATTCAAGGAGAGTTGATTATGAAGAATTTGTCATGCGTAGGTATTGTAGATAAAATTAGATTGATTCATAGTTTCCCAAATTCACTTGTGAGATTTACGCTGCACACTAAAGATGATGATTACAATTGTTTCATCAGTGGTGACAAAGCTCATAAACTTCTCTTTCTTGATAACAACAAATTTGAGATTGCAGCTTTTGGACATTTGAACGATAAAGGTAATTATATAGTAGAAAAATACATGATTCGCAATCATAATGAGTTTACGCTAAAGTTTGCAGTATAAAAAAAGAACCCCCACTGACTACGAACAGTGAGGGAACACCATGCTTTAAAGGCTAAGCTTATTAAGACTTTAAAGCTCAACATCCTATTAAAAAATAGGAGAAAGAATATTATATATAGGTTTCAGCTATATATAAATGGTAACATGCCCTCGTTATTCTTGCAAGAGTACCAAAAATATTTATCTGGAATTTCTAGTACAACTTTTAAAGAATACGATTTTTTTAATTTTCATAACAAAATTAATTTTTAAAAAAGAAAAAAACTCATTTTTTTACTTTTATATTTTATTTTTTTATTTAAAACAAAAAAAAGCCCCTACATCCTTAATTGGATTGCAGGGCTTTTTTATTATTTATTTAGTTTTTGTCCGGGGAAAATTAAATTCGGATTCGAAATAGAATTCTTACTTTGCAAGTTGTTAACTGTAGTCCCTAGCTTGCTTGCAATGTCAGATAACGTGTCTCCACTTTTCACTGTGTACGTAGTTTGACTAGTATTACCGCTAGTTTTAAGCGTTTGACCTGCGTAGATTAGATTAGCATTAGCGATGTTATTTGCTGATTGTAACGCGCTAACAGTCGTACCTAATTTGTTTGCAATACCTGATAACGTGTCTCCGCTTCGCACCACATAAGTTGAGCTAACAGCGTTATTTGTGTTTCCTCCACCGTTGTTATTTACTTTAATCACTTGACCTACGTGGATAATATAAGGTTTGCTGATACCGTTTAAGCTTGCAATTTCCGTCCAGTTCTTACCAAATTTAATTCCGATACCGCTTAGTGTATCACCATTCACGACTGTGTATGTTGAAGCATTTGGATTTGGAACTGGTGTAGGTGGAATTACTTTATGTTCTGTATCTTTGTCTTTTGTAAACACACCTTTATAGTCAATAGATACATCAAAGTTTTTGCCCGGAATTCCTTGGAATTGATAGTCGCTAGCCCATTGCCATGCCGAACGACCTGTAAATTTAAGATTGCTAGCAAGAGGATTTGCAACGTACTGTGCAATCCAACCTTGGGTATCCGTTAAATTAAATCTACTATTTAATAGATAACTTCCTGTGTAAACTTCGGGATTTTTGTAACCGTTCGCCCATAACGTATTTTCAAACGCTTTGTTTAAGACATTGTTTGTCAATACATCACGATTGTATACTTGATTGTCTTCTTGGTCATTTACCATGATAGTATCTTTATCAGCACCTAATTCTTTTGCTACGTTGATGAAGTAGTTTGCTTCTGCTTGCGCTTCTGCAACGCTATTATATCGTGCAAAGTGATAAAAGCTTACAGTTAAACCTGCTGCACGTGCGTTGTTTGCTTGAACAGTCGCGTAAGGATTGACGTAATTTGTACCTTCCGTTGCTTTTACAACAACGCCTTTCACACCCTCTGACTTCATTTTTTGATAGTCTGAAACACTCAAACTGCCTTGATGACTTGACACGTCTACGAAGTCTGTTCGTGGGATCCCTGGAGTATATTTTGTGATTGCAGCACTGGCCAAATTTGGTAAAAATACTGTCAAAATTACTACTGATGCTAAAAACTTTTTCATTTCATTTCCTCTTTTCTTTTTTTATTAAAATAAAAAACGTCTTATTCAGACGTTTCATCATGGCTGATTACAATACCCGATACAGTTAAAATCACGAATATTGTATTTAAGATATCGAGTAATTCTTTTTGTAAACTATCTGTTTGAAAAGCAATTCCAAAAAGTTTTAGCACCTCTTGTGCTAATAACAAAATAGCTGGAATCATTGCCAACCAAAAACTTTTTGTCTTCATTTTTTCTTTAATGTTATTCATATTATCTTCCTCCGATCGCTTTTATAATTTCTAAGACGACTGCTAATACTGTTCCTGTGGCTGCACTTATACCTAGAATTAACTTCCACGCATTCGTGCTATTCAACATTTTAAGCTCATGTTGATGCGTTTCACTTTTTTCGTTACGCTCTAGGACAGCTCTCAATATTTCTGCGTTTTGTTCAGACTGTCTTGTGTTCTGCTCACGCAAGAAACGATTCGATTCATCTACTCTTGTGAGTCCTTCGTTCATCGATTTTTGCATCTCTAATGTCATATCGTTTAATCTACTCAACTCTTTATCATGCTGATTCAACTTTTTCTCATGTAACTCTACTTGTTTTTCTAATTCCACCGTTTTCACCAACTTCGCTTAAATTAAAAAGACTAGTTCTCACTAGTCTTATCAGCTTCTCTTTCTGAAATATACTTTGCTACTTTCGATTTGTACGTCGCAGGTACTTGTTCAATCGTGATTTTACCTAAGTCTATTTGCATCACGAAAAATCTAATAATAGTGTCTAATTTACTCATTATTTCACTCCTAAGTTGTAAAGCGTTAGCTCTTCTAGCATTGCAATTCTATCTTCAAATATAATAGATTCATCATTTTCTTCGTTCTCATTGTCATTTTCTATGACAACTTCTACTTCTTTCCATTTCTGATTGATAAAATCAAATGTGATATTTTTAAACAACAAGCCTTCAGGAATTTTTACATCAGTATACGGTTCTTTTATTTCGAAATCATCTTGAACATCCATCTCACCGTAAGAACCATTTTTCCCAACTATATAAATTTTTTTCATCATTTTCCTCCTTTGATTATGCCAACGGCATTAAACAATTTATACGACATTCATTAAAATTATTAGGAGTTCTAACTACAATTTCTCCTCCTTGTGTGAGACCTAGTGTCGCCCCATCACCACCGTTGACAGAAACTGTTGCATTACAGTCTGCTGTCATAAAATCTTTTATTTTCATTGAGGCAATATCTAATGTTCCCCAGTATTGCCAGCCACCGCCACCGCCACCGCTAGAGTTGCGAGTTAAAATACCAAAGAAGTTTACAAAAGGCATATTATTGATGAAAACAAGTTTCGCTTTAGGCCGATATTGATTAGTAGTATTGTTATACCAGCTAAAACCACTTTTAATCCCGCACCACCACCATGGATATTGTACTAAGTATTTAGCCTCCGTAACGCCTGTCCCAATATCTTTGTCATAAAAATATAATTGACTTGTAGACAGTTCGTATCCATTAATTTTTACTCCTTGTGAATTAAAAACTTGCGATCCTGTTGACAGAGGATTTATAACAACGTTACCACTCTGACCATTTGCCGTTTTGTAATCTATACGAACGTTGGCCCCCTCTACCGTGGTTGTTCCAGTCAACTTTTCTCCTTGAAGTTCAACATCCTTGAATGTATTTACGATTTTAGAACCTGTAATTTGAGCGGAATCAATCGCTACTGACGTTAGCTGTTTGATAATTAAACTATCTTGCTGTATTTGTGCAGACTGCCATTCCGTTCCACTCCATTTGAAAATCCCAGTAATATCTCCGTTTCCATCCGATTGCCACCAATTATCTCCTGTTGTGGGGCTTTGTGGTTCTGTAGTACTAATTGTTGTTGAATTTACTTCTTTTAGCCTTTTTTCAACGTCTTCCATTATTGCTATGTCATACATAGGTAAAAATGAATAATCTTTCGCATCGTTTGACGGCGTAATGGTATCTTGGTTATAAGACAGACCAAGGAAAGATTTTCCTGTTGCATCTGATGACATGTTTTTACCATTAACATCATCAGCAAACATTATCCAAGTATATTTAGTTTCGCCGTTTTTACCCGGGGCCCCATTTTCACCGTCGCTCGTCACAAACAAAGTTACTTCTTTACTATTAACAGCATTATCTATATCACTTGCTTTAAACGATTCAACTTTGTAAACTGCTTTAGATACTACGTCAGAAGCTTGTACCGTCAAGCTTTTTTGAGTTGCAATATAAGAATTATCTTTATACCATTTATACACAAAACTGTCTGTGACGATATTTACTCCGTCTCTTACAACTGTTTTTAGCGTTGTTTCTCCTTCGTTGTTTTTAAACACTGTACCGTTATCGCTGATTATATCGAGTGAGTATTGTTTGTTTGCGTTAACTAGTTCTTGCATCTTATCAAGCAACGATTGATCGATTTGACTACTTGACTCTGTAACGTTTGAGAATGTTGTTTTGCAATTTGAAGAAGTTGGATTACTTAAACTTCTTTCTTGCTCCGTAACACGTGCTGTTAAGTACAACTTAGGGTTAAACCCTTCATCTTCCACTTGAACAGTATCACCGATATTCGTTTTTAAATAACCAGAAATTTCATAGGTGACTTTAGGTATCATATTTTTTTTCAGTTCAGCTAATGCCCTTCCCCAGAGACTTTCAATACTGCTTATTTCCGTCTCCCAATTTGTTGCTATATATCGCTGTTTACTATCAGAAGTCAGAGTGGACGGGAACTGATTTTTAGCACGCGGAGCATATATAACATCCGGATTATATCCATTAGCATCAGTATTAGTTGTAAAAAAAATCAAATTTTGTTGATCATCATATATGTATCTATTCAACGATTTTAGAGTAAGTCCATCTGCACCAGTCGGGTTTATTGCCGTATACAGGTCAGTGATGTTGGCTGTTCTGGTAATCCCTGTCACTTCTTTTCCGTAGCGTAACGTAATATCTTTTCTATTAGTACCAATACCTTGATATTCGTCATTGTGTGCTTTATACACGTGCATGTCTACCCGCTCTAAACTATAATTATCATTTAAAACTGTTTTAAATTCGATTTCTGCATCAAATACATTAGCCAAAGAAAAAAGACGAGCAAGAACTGTGTCTTCTCCCGTCCATTCATTAGAGATTTTTTTATCTGACACTTCGTTAATAACTAAATTTAATGTTTTTTCAGAATCAAACACATTTAGATATTGAGAAAAAGAAAGTGATTTACCTTTGTATGCTCCTTTTTTTTCATTTACTAGCTCAAGTGATAGTGAATAACATGTCACTTCAACAGTTAATTCATCACGAATAACTTCCACTATATTTAGGTTATAGTCAACATTATCGAGAACGAAAGAAATTTTTCCACCTTCTTTGATATCCAAACTATCTGGATGCTTAGCAGATGTTTTAAACGTAAATGTAAAAGCGTTACCTTGCAAATATTCATGTAGCGTATCATCTTTAAAATGCAGTGCCTTTTTTGCAGAATTATCTATAAATCCTAACACTGTATCATAAGCATTTTTTATCGCAATACGTGGTGATTTAGTCATCACAAAAACACCTCCGTGATGGTTGCTACGGCGTCAGGGGCTTTTTTACTATACGCCGAATAATACAATTGAACTTTTGTTTCGCCAGGCTTAGCTAAAAAGTAACTACTCCCTTTTATTTCTTCCCCTGCTGAAGCTACTCCGTTTATATAAATTTTCGTAGAATCACCGTCAACATACAAATTACTCCCACTTGAATAACGATTTGGTACATTCGAAAGATAATCTGTAAAATCTTTCCTAAACGTTTCCCCGCCAAAGGTCAGAATAGTGTTTGCTTCTTGACCTAACCAGACGCCTAAAAACATTGCTGTGTCGGTTACTTTTACGTTTTTCAAACTAGGTGCGACAATACTTTTAATAAATCCGCCTTTCTCCATTCCGCCAAAATGAAAATTGAACTTATCTTTTTCTTTTGTAATCATCATTTCTGTCATGCCACGAGTGAAAATATTTTCGTTATTTGGACTATACTTGTATTCTTCTCCAACTGGGCCTTCTGCGGTTCCACAACGAATGTATGCTTCATTTGCTACTAAACTACTTTTCCTAAAAGAAACATACGCAACCATTTTTCCGTTTGAATCTCTCAACTCATAATATATAAGCCCCGTCTGATTCATTTTTCCTGTTTCAAAGCCGAACGCTGGGCGACAAGCGAATACATCCGCACCAACATCGCCATTTGAATCAGCAGAAACTTTTCTTCCTAGCGAAATTCCGTAATATGCCCTATTTGATTCCATTCCGTAATTTGCGACTGCTGCTACTTTTTTACCCCGGACATTAGTATAGCCAATCGCTCCCTTGCACACTAAATCGTATTGGCCTAAGTATTTGTTAAACGTATACTCGTTTACTTTCCAACCATTTTTCTCAACAACTTCCGCTGTCATTTCCTTATCATTCACAACCCACTCTGACGGTTGTACGTCGGAATCAGTGCTATTACCTATTTGTATAACACCATTTTCAGAAACAATCCCAATGAAGCCATTTTCGTCGTTGTGATGTATGTCATAACTAATCGAAGTTTCTTCGGTGCCTTCGTTTATGATTGTTGCTTCTAAAATGCCATTTGAATTGAGATAAAATGGGTATTGCTTTGCAGAAGTAGAATATGATATTCCATCAGGCACGAGAAATTCTATACTCGTTGTCGCTAAGTTTTTATCATCAATACTTATTTCACTTGCACCCTCAAATACACATTCCCAGTATCTGTCTGGCATATTAGAAAATACTAATTTTTCAAGATTTTTTTTATTTAGTAACAGAGTTATTAGATCTTTTATTTCAGGTACTTCTAACCCCTTGCTTACTTCTGACAATAAAGTTATATCAATTTTCAAAGTGTATTCTTTTCTTTGAGTTTTCAAAAATTCCACGCCAGCTGTAGCTGGATTTGAATTCGTTGTTGATTCTTTGCTAATTAGAGGTATAGTAATTTTGTTAACAACGAAAAAAGGTGACGTATCAACGCCACCGAAATTCATAGTAATCATACTCAATTTTTAATCCCCCTCAATAAATTTTGTATTTTTGTTCTGTCGTTTTGGGCTTTAGTTACGGAATTGGAAGTCAAAGACCCTACTTCTTTACTGTCTACGTAAAGATTAGAATCTTTTTGCAACAATTTAGTTAGCAACATAATAACATCATCCCAACGAGAATCAGAATCGTTGCTTTTAGCTGAGACTGTTCCTCCAGAAATCCCCATCATTTGAATAGCTTGAGCCATTAAATCTAAAGAACGAGCTTTGTTTGTTAACGGAATAACCATCTCTGGTTTGTTCCCTTCTCCTACCATGGCCAAGTGCTGTTTCGTAATGATTCCACCATTCTCATAGCCAACACCTCGATAAGCGTTAGTTAGAGAACCATATCGGCTTACTGCATATCGAATAGAAGCAAGAATGTTAGAGAGTGGATCAGTTAATGATTTGTCGTAACCCGGACGAGCGTATGCTCTGAAAGTTGGTTCAATCACTTGTAAGAGACCTTTGGAAGGAATACCATTTTTAGCGTTGATATCCCAATTGTTGACCGCATTAGGATTACCGCCCGATTCCGTTTGCATTTGATACAAGAGTGCTTTCAGGTTGCCAGCAGAATATTGTTGTTCCATTTTGAGAGCCTTAGTCGCAAGCCCACGCCATTGTTCTACACCAGCCGATGGGTTGTATTTCACTTTAGGACTTTCTTCGTCAAATAGTTTTTTGATCCATCCGACCATAGAACCCTTAACTTTGCCAATCATTCCTTTAGCCATGTCGAGAGCAACACCTCCGACCCCGTCGTAATCAACAAATTTCGAAACTACCTTCTCAAGTAATTTAGACGGATTCGATATGTAATCAAAAACATCTCCTATTCCACTAACTATTTTCTTACCTACATTTTTAGTTCCATTCCAAATACCACTAAACCAATCACCAACATTTCCATTTTTATATCTAAAAGTAGGCCCTTTACGTCCCATAATATTTGCTGTTTGTTCAGCATTATAGACTCTAGTTCCTTTAGGCATATTAGGAATAAACACATTTTTGCCTTTAGGAATAAACGCTTGACCATCCGGAGTTTGAACTATTTCAGCGCCACGTCCATCGTTAACTAGAGCGTTACCACCTGGATGGCCCTCTGTACCTTTAGCGTAAGGTTTCCAGTCGTCTATTTTAGATTTAGAACCAAATTTTTCTAGTATCCAGTTTGCTCCACCAATTATTTTATTAACAGGAAGAGCTATTCCGTTGACTGCTCCTTTCCAAATAGAAACAAATGCATCTTTTAACGCTCCACCGCCTCTTAAAATTCCATCTTTCATTTTTCCCGGTACAGCCACTACTTTATCTACTATATCTTTTACTCCATTAACGAAGAATCCTTTTATTCCAGACCACATCGAGCTGAATGCAGATAATGAATTGGCTTTAAAATTAGAAAAGAATTCTAAAATTTTAGAAACCCAGCCTGTGACAGAACCTATAACTCCTGTTATGCCTTCACTGAAAAATGTTTTAATCCCTGTCCACATACCGCTAATTAAGCCGCTCGCACCTGAAACAAGGCTTCCTATACCTCCTAAAATTTTTCCAATAAACATTATGTTTATATAGTTCCAAATTAATTGAATTGCACCAAAGAAAATATTCTTAATCCCTTCCCATAGAGTAGAAAAGTTTAACGTAAGAATACCAGTGAAAACTAAGACAATTCCTTCAATTATTTTGATTGCCCCTGCAATAACGCCTTTAATATTATCCCACACAGTTTCTACAATAAATAAGATAGCAGTTAAAGCTACAGAGAAAATCGGTTTGATAATATTCCAGAAATTTTGAAGAGCTTGAATAATTTGAGGGCTATATCGATTCCAAAAATCCATTATTCCAGAAGCTTTAGACATAAAGAAACTAGAAATTTCAGAAAAAGCACTCACTAAAGCATCACGGATGGATTGAACTGTAGTTAGTATTTTAGTTACTGTCTCATTGCTAAACATTGTATTTAATATATCCAAGCCTTTTATATTACTTGTAGAATCAAATGAAAATAAATCTTTTATTGCCACAAATAATTTACCAATCCATGTAATTCCGCTCTTTATATTTCCCCATATGGAAGACATTACGTCTCCAAAACTCTTGCCTTTCGAATTTAACGCTACGAAAGCAATACCTAATCCAGCTATAGCTCCTACCACTAAAGTTATAGGAGAAAAAAGCGTCGAAAATAGCCCTGCAATCCACGGTAGTAAGCCTCCTGCTTGTGCGATGACTCCGCTTAATATTCCAAATCCTCCTGATAACTTTGCCAAAGCTGCAATTGCGACACTAAAGCCTTGACCAACCGAACCCACTACCATTAAAAGTGGACCAATAACGGCGGTTAAACCAGCTACCGTCAAAATAGTTTTTTTGGTCTTATCACTCAACTGTATAAAAGACTTTACAAGAGTAGTTACCTTTTCAATTATTGGTGTAAATACAGGTAATAATTGCTCTCCGAATACAGTAGATAAATTTTTAATAGACTCTTTGAATTTATTTAACTGATTTTTGTCAGTGTTATTCATTTGATTAGCTAATTTTTGCGTATACCCGCTAGCTTTTTCCGTTTCTCCAGTTAAATTAGTTAGTGCGTCTGCTCCTTGATTAACTAAGATGTTCATCCCTGTTTGTGCTTCTGTACCAAATGCCAAAGCTAGATATTGTGCTCTTGTAGCTCCGTTCCATCCTTGCGTCCCTTTTTCTATTTGAGAAAGGATTTCCGGAAATCCTATTGCACCTTTTTGGAAAGCTTCAAAATTGACACCCATAGCTGCCATAGCTGCCGCATTAGCATCGCTTGGTTTTAAAAGTTTTGATAACGCTCCTCTTAAAGCGGTACCCGCTTTATCAGCTTCTATACCGTTATTAGAAAGCAAACCTATAGCAGATGCTGTTTCTTCAACACTCATTCCTAAAGAGTTGGCCACTGGTCCAACGTATTCCATTGCCTTCCCTAAGTCTTCAAATCCAGTCGAAGTTAAATTTGCAACGTAAGTCAAGCTGTCAGTAACCCTTTGCGTATTTTTTAGTGTAGCGGTAGTAGATTCTGCTTTTAGTCCGAATTGTTCTAGAATACTCGTTGAAGCACTCATTACAGTAGCAAAATCATCACCAGAGGCTACTGTAGCATCTAAAATGGATGGCATGGCTCCTAGAGTTTGTTCGTACGTGTATCCTTTTTTTATAATTTCTTCCATACCTTCATTGATAGAATCAGTAGAAATACCATACTTGCTCGACCACTCAACAGACTTATCACCTAGTTCTTCAATCTGCTTAGTGAGTTTTCCTTGAGAAACGCTTCCGTCATTGATTAAAGCTCGAATAGTTTGTAGTTGACCACTAAAATTTGCTGCATTATTATATGCAACACCTAAGGATGCCACAATCGGTAAAGATACTTTAGTTGTAGCACCCTTACCAATATCTTTTATACTGGTACTGACACTTTTTATTTTGTCTTTGATTTTATCTAGACCTTCACTCAATTTTGTGAACGGGCTATTATCAATCGCCATTTGTTTTTTCATATTAGACATTGCATCGTCGGTTTGCTTAATTTGTTTTTCTAAGCTACCGGCACGAGCAATAGCTTTGTTTAACTCATCCGCATATTTAGCAGATTGCTTCGTGGCGTTTCCATTTTCGTCTAGGCTATCCTTATATGCATCTCTTAGCTTGTCTATTTGGTTTCGAGTAGCATCTAAAGTCTTTTGCAAGCCACTATATTTTGCTTGCAATACGCCCAATTTATCCCCACTCGCTCCTATAACACTCATTTGTGCTTTCATAGCATTCATGTTTGAAGTTATTGCTTTTTTTGCCCCTTCTAAACCTTTAGAAAAAGCCGAACTATCTAGACCTAGCTCAATAATCATATTTCCTAATGGTTGCTTATTCGCCATATTCTTCCTCCTTTCCTAAAGAGATTTTATAAAGTCACCTAAATCCATAGGTTTTCCTTTTGAGTTGTTACCTTTGTTAGGTTTCATAATGACTTGCATTAATAGCTCAAAGTCTGCATTTTCAATATCTTCAATTGCCCATCCGTTTTTGACAAGTTGACGGCACATATCAATATATTGATCTTTCGCTTCACTTGCGCTTACTTTTTTGCTTTCCCATTAGATTGCTTATCTCCACCTACAACAGTTGTTACAACCCCTTGAAGTTCTTCCATTAGTTTTTCACTAGCTATACCATCCAAAATGGAATCTTCAGTTACTTTTTCGTTGTCGAACACATCCACAACATAATCGATTAAACCGTCTAACTGTTTAACATATGATGTTTCTGTTTCTAATTTTTCCATGACTTCAAATGCTTTACGAACGGCTCTTCCTGTTAATTTTTTCGTTTCATGTACAACCTTTTCATCGTTCTTATTTGTTAAATATAATTTCACTTTTGCCATTTAATTAATTCCTCCTATTTTTTTTAAATAAAAAAGGCTAGTCTTTCGACTAACCTCATATTGTTTTATCCAGCAGCAGGTTCCGTTACGGTTACCGTACATTTAGCTGTCTTTTTACCATCAGCAGTTGTTACAGTAACATCCGCTGTGCCAGCTTTAACAGCCAATGCTACACCCTTACTATCTATGCTTACGATAGTTTCATCTGAACTAGTAAAAGTAACTGCTTTATTAGTAGCGTTATCTGGAGAAACAGTAGCTTTTACCGTTCCTGTTTTCCCAACTTCTAATGCTAAAGTAGTTTGATCTAACGTTACGCCTGTTACATCAATTGAATTAGATTTAAAAGCGGGAATATCCACTTTTTTCGATTCTTGTTCTTTTCCGTCAACAGTTGCTACACCTGCTACTTTGTACATTCCAGCCGCAACATCTTTATTTGCTCCCACGCCTTTAATAGTTAATGGAGAAACGCCTTCTGCTGCAACCTCTGTTCCTTTATAAATGCGAAATTTTTCTGGTTTAATATCCGCCAAATTTATTCATCCTTTCTTATGATAAATCGATGGTAGCCCCATCGGTTGTAGGAGTTACCGTTCCAACAACGGGGCTAATTACTCCCCCGCTGTAGGGAATGCTAAAGCTTTGAGCGCTGCTATAGTTTTTTCTTCTTTACCGACATATTTACCCATTACTTGACCGTTTGAATCTCCATCAGCATCGCTTGTAACTGCTGTAAATGTGTATGTTTCTGCCTCTGGTTCAAAAGCTTCGTTATTAGTAGTGTTTAATGTTGATCCATCTTGACTGAATTTACCTTTAAAGAACGCCATCATTGCTGTGTCTCCACTTAAATCTTCTGATTCAAGTAAAACAACGCAATAAGGAGGTTCGGTATTTTCACCCACAAACGAGATTCCATTTTTAACTTCATAGCCTAGAATTGTGTCGTTTGCATTTTCTGGTAAATCTAACAAGCCAAAGTCAATTGACACATCCCCCGTGCCTTTTTGCGATACATAGTAAGCAATATTTGATCCGTAGACTTTCGTTGCTTCTTTCGCTAATCCGCTAATTTCTGCCGATACTGTAGCCCCTTCGTCCTGTTTTCCTTCGACAACGATTTGCTTGCCAAGTTTCCCTGTTTCTTTGTCAAAAACTCCAATTGTCATTCGTTTAAATCCAACTAATGTCATATATATTTCCTCCTAATTTTTGATATAAAAAAAGACACGAAAGTCAATACTCCGTGTCATAAATAGTTGTATTTCCTGTGTATCTTCTTGCATCTACATATCGTTTCGTGTCTGAGAAATATTCGTCTAGTCCACCATCTGATTGTGCAAATCCCATTTTTTTCATTTCTTTTTTGATTTCTGATTGGATTTGTTTAATAGTCGTGCGATACGTTCCCTCAACATCGATTTGATACCAAAATTGAATTGATAACTCTTTGTCACTACCATGATAGGCATCGTTTTGAGCTTTTAACGGTCTTATCGTAATCATTGGACCTGCCTTATCTCCAGTTGAAGGATATTCATAGAATTTAATACGGTATTCGTCCGATTCAGTAATCTTCGTCGTAGATGATATATACTCATTACGAATCAATGAATCGTAGACCTCACTTAGTTTATCTTTCATAGATTACTGCTCAACTCCTTTTTGACCGCAGCTAGATAGTCCTTTTGGGAATTTTTAAGCGATTTATCAATCACTCCGAACCCTTTAGGTCTTACTTGCTTTCCTTTTCTTGTATACCCCCACTCGTTTAAATGGATAAGCCGGTATCTACCTTTGGGACCATTCCAACCAATTTTTGCAATTGTTTCGTAGTTCTTGTAACTAGCGTTTGATCTTACTACCTCTTCAATCGAAGCACCAGTATCCTTAAATACGACCATGTCATGTTTTAATTTACTTTCTACTATTGCCCCAGATGCATTCACTACTTTATTAGATAGATTACGCACTTTTTTATTGCCTAAACGCTTTTCTAAGGCGTTCAACACATCATTGACACCATTTATACTAACTTCATCTTTAGTCATCGTGAACGACCCCTAAAAGTACTGTGATAAACGCGTTATTTTCGAAGTCGTTTCGCACGTCTAAAACATCCCAACGAACATTCTTATATCTGTAATCATCAATTTCCACATAATGCTTGTTCGTGGGAGAATATTCCCCTTTGGTGTCTCGAATGTTAATCGTTACAGCGTTAGTCGTTTCAATTGAATTAAGTATTTCTCTATCTTTCATCGAGGGGTTATAGATTTCAGCGTAGCAAATATGAAGAATCTCTTTTTCTTCCTCTCCTGGTTCTGGTCCGGAGTGAGGTTTGTATCTATAAAAAGAGACGGGAGTTCTAAGACTACCCGTCTGTACTTTAGGAGGTTTGTATTCGAAACTAGGTTTCCCCATCTTCTGAATCCCCCTTTAATTGTGTGATAGACAACCCTAACAATTCGCCAAGGAAGTTATCCTCGAAGAATTCTAATGAATCGTTATAAGCGTATCTAGCACGCTCAAGCACTAGCGTTTTTGCGCGTTCATTGCTCTCATCAAATCCAGTTTTATCTTTTACATAAGCCTGTGATTCATTCAAAATTCGCTGTAGGTTGTCATCTTCCGAATTATGGAAAATGTGCATACGCTTTTTTAAATCCGCTAAAAGGTCAACCATTGGAAACTCCCCTTTCTACGCAAGTTCAATAGTAGCTCCGTCTGTCGTAGGAGTTACTTTTTGGACTTTTGGGGAAATTACTTTCCCGCTGGAGTTAGCTCCAAAGTCCAAATCGCCGCTACTTTGTTGTCTTTCGCTTTACCGTAAACAAATTGTTTGGCGGTAAATAAGTCCATATCTTCAATAGCGAGTGTTTGATCGTATTTTTTAACAGTAACTCCACCACCAACGTACGCATCGTAACGGCCTTGAACGAAAGTTGTAACTTCACCAGAAACTTGTGCGATAGATTCAACGATATCTAGGTTGTAAGGCAACGCAGTAACGTAAATACCTTGAGCATTTAGTGACGTGTATTGCTTTTTAACTTCCCAAGCATCCACAGGGTTTACAACCATCGTAACTAACCCATCAACAGCAACAGTTTTATTTTTTTCGTTTGTAGAGTGAAGTTTGTAGACATCCGTCAATTCGTTAACAGTTGTTTTAGCATCTGCAAAAGTAAGTTTGCCTGAGGCTTCTTTTTTAGGATATTCACCACCAGTGACTGTAACATCCGCTTGTACTTGACGATTCAATCCAATCGGTTGATCTTTACCAGTGCCAGCTAAGAAAGCTGCTTCAAGAGCTACTGCAAAAGCTTCATCAATTTGAGTTCGAACAAAAGTTTCAATCCAAGCTGGTCCAAATTGTTCTAAATCTTTAGGCACTACAACAAAAGCTGTAAGTTTGCTTTGAATTGCTTCTTCTTCGCTGAACGCTGCATCTAATTGCCCTTTGATTTCCCCAAAAATTTTACCCCAAACAGCTACACCACTTGTTTCAGACTTCAAAAATTTCAAACGTAACCCAGCATCACGTAATCCGATACGATTAAGCAATGGATGGTTCGTTGTTAAATCTTCAAAGATACGATCAATGGTTTCTTGAGGAAGTAAAGTTTCTTCTTTATAACCAACTTCTGTGTTGATTTCATTGAAAAATTTACGTGTTCCTGCTGCAAGTTTTTCATCCGCTGGATTAGAAGCTAACAACGAATCGATTTCTCCTCGAGCTTGTTTCTTAGCTTCGTTAACCATTTCATCCATTAAAGCAGAGTATAATTCTCCTTGTTTTTCGGTTGATTCTCCATTTGTAATTGCATCAAGCATTGCTTGACGTTTTTCTTTAAATTCATTTGATAATTTAATTGTCATTTAGTATGACCTCCTATTTTTTGTATTAAAAAAGATACCGTTCAAAAGGCGACTTTTCGCTTTTGGGTATCGTTGATTTAGTATTTAATTTTTCGATTACGCTATTTGCAATTGCATCTACATCAATAAATGCTTTATCTTGTTTTTTAATCGTTGACTGAACCTTATTCATAAGCTTCTCGACTGCATCAGCAGGAATGACGGGTGATAAACTAGCTACAAGTGGCACTGCTTTTTCATTGCTAAACATTACTTCGTCAGCAAAACCTTCTGAAACAGCTTGTTGAGCATTGAACCACGTCTCTTTATCCATTAAGTTCAACAAATCGTCCATAGACTTACCTGTTTTTGCTACATAAGCGTTCGCAATTGATGTATTGTAGTTTTGCAACACATTTGCTTCATGCGATAAGGCTTTGTGATCGCCACCAACAACAGCCGATACATTATGAATCATAATTTGAGCGGTTGGGCTAATTGAAACTTTGCTTCCAGCCATTGCGATAACACTAGCTGCACTAGCTGCAATACCTACGATTTGAATGTTAACCGGTCCACTGTAAGATTTTAGTTTCGTATAAATTTCGCTACCAGCATAAACATCTCCACCACCGGAATTGATTGTCACATCAATCTGTTCGCCATTTTCGGGCAAGGCAATATCTTTAGGTGCTGTGCTATCCATTTCGAACATATCGTATAACCACTTTTGGTCATTCGAAATAATAGTTCCTTTTACGTCAATTTTCATTCTTCCTCACCCCCTTTCAAGTTTGAACTTTCAGTATAGTTCTTGGTGATGACATAAACATCTCCACCCTCGCGAGGTGGCAAACCATATTCTTTTCTAGCTTCATTAATGTTCATGAAGCCACTGGATATAACTTTGTCAATTTTCTCAGAATCTTTGAACGGATCTGGCTTATTGATTCCCACCACTTCAAACTGTTTTCCTTTTTGATATTCAACAGGTTCTAACATTTTTGCGTTCAATTCATCTTCGATTTTTTTGAGTAGAGGGTTGATACAAAATTCAACGTAAGATTGTTTATTACTTTCCAAATCTGCCATTTCTCCGTGAACTAAAGCCGGTGGAATACCTAGAATCTTGGCAACTTCACTGATCATTGCTGATTTAGCGTTTTGAATTTCATCAAAAGATTGCTTACTGTTTCCTGTTTGTATTTCGTTATAGGAGAGTCCTTTCGTCATTGGTACAATTGCAACAGACTTTTTAAACGATTCGAATACTTTATCAATGAATTTTTGCAGTGCTGTTGTCTTTTGCTCATCTGTTCCATTCACTGCAGACACTTCGACCGTTCCTCTTATTTGGTTATTCCTTAGCGAAGCATCCATCATCCGACCAAATAGCTCTCCGTAATCAGCAAAAAGACCTGAAACGTAACGTTCCAAGTCCTCATTGTTATATTCAAGAAAAATAACCTCATTCATCCGAAACTTCCTATTAAACATATAACCTTTAACACTTACACCCTCAAATGTATCCTCATATAGAGCAAGTTCATTTCTAGTGTAGCTATCAGCAATAAGCAAGTCGTCTGTATCGGACATTACAATGAGAACCTCGTTATCAAATAGCAAATTATAGATTACTTTCTGCCAAAATGTTGTAGCAGATTGGTCCGTATTAGGGCGTACATTCAACTTGTAATGCCAGGCACTTCTATCTACAACCCCATCATTCATTAGTCTAAATTCAGACTGACTAATCGTCCTAGCAACAAAGTTGATACAGGTATCAATTGCCATTCTCTTAATATACGGACGGTTCGAGCTATCCTCAAAAAATTCTAACCCCATTAGCGTTTCTAATTCAGAGTTCTTTTTATAAATGTCAAACCAACTCGTGAATTTACTCATTCATCATTTCACCCCCTTTCACTAGAAGTCGATGCTATCCATCATTGATAAGAAACCGTCTAAATTGTTATCTTCTAATTCGTCTATTTTATATAGAGCCATTAAAAATGCCTGGAAACCATCTGTTTTCCTTGTCTTTTCTTCTTTTTTTAAGTAAGTTTTGTTTCCTAAAGCATCTGTTTTAGCTAAGGTATTATTAACATACCAGCGCATCAATGGATTATCTCCGTATATAATTTTATGATTAGCGAAAGAATCTTCAACGATTGGAGCGACTTTTGAATGAACACCTCGAGGGTTTCGAATGAATTCGTATTCAAATCCATATTCTTCAAGCAGAGGTTTAAGTAAATCCATTCGGAAATTATCAGCCACCACTTTCTGTATACCATTCGATTCTCTTTCAACATCCAGCCATTTCACAATATGTAATGGATTAATAGATGGTTCATCTAGTATCGTAAGCAATCCTCTTGACTGCCATTCTTCGATTGGAGCTTTTATCTTAACCATTTGTAGAAATCCTTTCCGAACGAAAGAATGAGTTTTCCATACGTACTTCCCGTCTATTTGGAAAAGTAAACCTACACTAGCGAAATCTCGAATACTCGCATAGTCAAATCCAGCAATTGCCATTCTGTTTTTCAATTCTGGTAACGCTTGATTTGTCGCCATGATATTCTCCCAAGAAGTTACATCTTTCTCGACATCTTCTTCGGGTAAATTCATGCGTTTTGTCATAAAAGCTAGACGACCACCAGGGTTAGTATTCAAAGCTAGAAATTGTTTCTTAACCTTGTTAAACAATCGTTTTGAGCGACCTGTAATAGGCTTCTCAAATGCTGGGTTTGCCTTTTCCCACATATCGTAGTCTTCAACTTCTTCTTTATCATCTAACTTACAAATGAAAGGGAATATTCTATCATCATCTGGGTTGTCACCTTTCATAACATTTCGGCAGCGCTCCATCAGTTGGTCATAAAATCCCTCTCGAACATAGCCATCGGTCCCAATGAAAAACTCACGAGGATTGGCAACTTTACCAAGACCGCCACTGAATACGTCTACGGTAGCTCTATCTTCCATTTCGTGTATCTCATCGTAGATAACACATCCTTCACGGCCACCATCTTTTGTGCTAGCATTTGAAGTTTTAAATTTAAATACGCTCTTAGTAGTCTTTCCAATAATTTGAGCTTTCCAAGGTTCGAAGCTCTTTTGCATTGCTGTTTCACTTTCTATCGTGTCAAAAGCTTCTTTAAAAGACGTCTTGGCTTGTTCTTCTGAATTGGCTACAACTGATACATCATAATGTTTAACTCCGTGTAGAGGGCTTATAAAAAACGTGGCAAGTGTTGTGATAAATCCATTTTTACCACCACCACGCCCCATAGATATAAAAAATTCCTCAAAGAACAATTCATCATCCTCTTTAAAGTACAAAAAAATGAACGGGGTTATGAATTTCTCCCAAGGATCAAGAGAAAAAAACCATCGTTCACTAAATTTTATATAGTTACTAATTCGTTCTTCATCAAAATATAAATCATCTCGACATAGAACATCTCGTTTTAGATACTCAATTAAATCAATTCTATCTTTGTTCAAGATTATTTCTTTTCTTTCCCAACGATTAATGTAATCGTCAATTAAATGATGGCTAATCATACCAGTTCGCTTCCGTCTCCAGGTAAATCTTCTAGGTCCTTAAATATAAACGAACGTTCGATAGATAGTAATTGAGTATTTATTTTAGTTTTTTCAGTGATGGCGGGGTTAGGCTTTAAGAATCTTTGCGAACCATTTTCCGTCATAACCATAGAACCGTTTTCCACAATACTTTCATCTAATTCGTAGTAGATTTCGAGCAAGTTTATATAGCGATTTATCTTCTCTAATTCTTTTTGAGAAGTCGTATCAACCCTTTCATGTAGCTCTTTATCAAGTTTCTTTAAGTTATATTTCATACCTACCCCCCCTTCACGTATTTTTTAGGTTGCATCTGCTTAATCGAGCCCATATACCGGTTTCCCATTCGCTTTCTTCTTGCGAATTATTTTGACCGGGGGGGCTATTTGAAAATTTATTATCTTACTGTAAAAATATTTCTTGCGAATCACATTTGATTGACAATATTTTTTTCACTGGATTGTTTTTATCAATATAAATAAAAGTAATTACATTAGTTCCCAATATATTTGAATTAGTAACGTAATGTCTAGTCATGGAGCAAACTCCCATCGGTACACCCTTTATACTTAGCTTAGGAACTTTACCGTTAATGTCATACTCAATATCGCTTAGCTCTACCATGATTACCACCTCTCATCATCTGCCCACTTGCTTCTCTTCTTGCTCGATCTGTAATTGAATCTTTTATGCCTTTTGTTGTGGCACTCTTTGCATAATGTTCTCATGTTGCTTTCTTCTAATGCTAACTCTGGATGATACTCTAACTCCTTTATATGGTCTACTTCTAGTATTGAATGAGCGTTAGTGTTTACCTTTCCTTCTGCCTTGCACCATTGACATTCATAGTTATCTCTCTCTAATATCTTCTGCCTTAGTACCTTCCATTCGCTCGAGTTATAAAACGCTGCTCTATCTTCTTTTGTTTCTACATTAAGCATTGCTCTCTGCCTCGTATGACCCAATGACTATCACTACTGCCCATGTGATTATCCATGCCCAAAAATTGTATGGTATCTCAACATCTAACCAGTTCATAAAAGGTAGATTGAATACATCGAATATCCATGTTGTAGTTAATATCGTTAGAAATGTTTTATTCATTTGAATTACCACCTTACTTATATCTATCTGTATACCTTTTGATAGCGAGCAACACATGTTCCGAGTCTCTATTCCCATGTCCACAATAGACTAGATCCATGACGTCGCACTCATGCTCGTTAGCTTCTCTCGTGAACTCTAAGATAGAATAGTCTTTATATAATGTTGACTGTTTAATTGCTTCATGTTGTGTCACAACGTCTTTGCTTAACGAGATATAGAAATAGTTCATGTGCTTGCCCTCTTTTTTGCTTAAAATAAAAAGCACACTCACGAATGAATGTACTTAGTGTAGAAACATATTTTTTGAGTGCGTTAACACTCTAACAACATAGCAAGACTCGAACTTGCAATACTTGATTAACAGTCAAGCGTGATACCGTTTCACCATATGTCAAGATAGCTACGCTCGTCCCTTAGCGTAACTAACTACAAGAAATGAATATTTTTTAAGGTGTTTCCACACCCAACAGCTAGTAGCAGAATCGAACTGCTATAAACACCAGGCTAGCTACTATAAAGGAGTGTTCAGAATGAAGTTCGTAATATATAAAATACTACTCTATCATTTTATTACGGAATCCGTGGCACAACTACACTGTTTTGTGCCATTTTTATCTATATTCCCCTATTTTTCTACCAAACTCCAATAAAACTCTTTGTCTAATCCTATAAATAGTACGTGTAGAATAATGATGTTTCACTCCAAAGCTTCTCCAATCCATCCAACTGTCTTCACCAAAATATTTCAATTGAATCAACTTTGAAACTTCTGAATTCTGTTCTTCTAATGTATCCTCAACTGCTCGTTTCCAGAGTCTTCTATTTAAAATGTAAGGATCAGACTGTTCTTTTATCACTTTAGACTCGACAGGATTGCCTACGATGTTTGACTTCCCTCCGCCAACGTTCTCATCTATTTCCCGTTCTGCTAACTCTAACTTACGAATAGCAATTTCTCTGTTATAATTGTGATAGTTTGCAAATTTACGATCTAACTCATCAATCAATTTATCATTTCTACTCAATTGACATCCCCCTTTACAATCCAGTACTACCAAATCCGCCATTACCACGCTTTGTATCTTCTAATTTTTTAACTTCAACAAGGTCAACTGGTGGCAGTGGTTGAATAATTAACTGTGCAATCTTGTCGCCTTTTTTTATTTCATAACTTTGATTACTCTTGACATCACATATAACTTTAACTTCACCGCGATAGTCGGCATCTATAGTACCTTCTAAAACTCGAAGAGGTGTTTTTAATGTAAGACCGCTTCTAGCTTTCAATCTTGCATAATAACCTTGTTCAATTGCTATAGACAAGCCTGTACTGACTGCTACAGTTTTATTTTTGATTGTGACATCCTCATCGGAAAACATATCAAATCCCGCGTCAGTTAAATGTGCCTTGACAGGTAATTTAGCTGTATCTGTTAATCGTTTTACTTGTAATTGCATGTTTATCGCTCCTTTTTGCTCGTCTCTATTTATCAATTTTTCTCAATGCATTTATGTCGCTTATTTTGTGAAATTTGCCTTCATCGTCTAAAATGAGAAAAATATACTTTTGTATTTCTGGGTCTAAATCAGCTTGGACTAAAGTGCCTAACACACCATCGCTGTCATACTCTACTTCTTCTCTCCACCACATTTTCATGGGGTAATCTGTGTCTCCCCATTTATCACTATTTTCTAATTTCGCAGTACTCCTAAAAAATTCAACTCTTATGTTTAACATTCTTATCGCTCCTTTTCATTTAAACAACTCAGGGTTAGTCTTTTTGTAAAAATCTACTTCCCGTTCACATTCTTCTTCAAATGCTTTGCCATATTCCTTTTGCGTGTACTGCTTGCCACATTCGTCGCAGCGCAAATTTTCATCTAATTCACCGTCACCACAGGCTAGACACATTAGGCAATCATAATCATCTCGCATACTCATTTCTTCCTCTCGTTAATCATCCACCACTTCGCCACGATCACTACTGTAAGCAATAGTATTGTTATCCAGTCAGTCATTTGTTTAACTCGCCCCCTCTTAAATCACTTATCAACACGTGCTTTTTATTTGAAAATATTGTGATCTTTTCAATATCGCAGCTACCTATTTTTTCAGCTACACCTTTTGCTTGTTTCTCATTCTCAAACAAGATGATTTTATTATCATATCTGAAATAATCTGTAACACCGATGACAGAAAAGTACTCTTTTTGACTAGTCATTTGTTTAACTCCCTTCCGCATATTGGGCAATAGTTAACTACAAAGCTTGTATATGGGTATTCTAAGTCATTAACCCTGTAGCTTGTTAATTGATACTGGTTTTCAACTTTTTCAAGGAAAGACCAACCCCCACAATGCCTGTAAAAAGGTTGTTTTGCAATACCAGTAGTGTCATCAAATGAACAGTATTCACACATTATTATTCCTCCTCTAACCAATTTCCACGTCTGCTAGCTCTATCTCTTTTCCACAGTTCTCACAGGTTACTTTTTCTTTGCAATTGCCAATCTCTAAGCGGAACTTGAATTGGAACTCAAACTCATAATCTCTAGCAACTTTGTCGTAGTCTAAAGTGTTCTCACATAAACAGTAAGGACAGTCAAACTCTATCCATTTTGGTACCTTTACAAGAGTGTAATCAGCTTTTTTCATTCTGCTTCCTCCACTTTCTCTGCAAACTGTTTAATTTCTGATAAGTATCTTTCAAGTTCTTCTTCTGTAAATCTCTCTGCATTTTGATGCCCAAAGACAAACTTTGCTCTTTTATTTTTATCTAGTGTATAAAAAGTACCTTGCACATAAGGTATTTTTACCACATACAACTGCTCTTTCTCTTCTTCGTAGTTACCTGTCAACCAAGCCTGCGCTACTTTTCCCTCATTGTCTGCACTGGCATATAACCACTTTCTTTTTTTGTTTGACAACCCTTTAGATTGCAACGCATCTAAGCAGTAAGACAACGAGAACCTATCTTTCTTAGTCTGCTCTATAATTTCAATTACAAATTTAGGTAACTTAACAGGTTTGGGCAACTCTTTTTCTGCTAGTCTCTTTAAACAGTGTAGTAAGCCAACAACTTCGTCTGCGCTCCAATCTGAACACGTGCCTTCCTTTACTGACTTAGTACAATCGTCAATTTCTTTAATCAGTTTGCTCATTCTGCTTCCTCCTTGAAAATCACTGGGCATTCTCTATTTAATTCAGACATTATGTATGCCATTCCCTTCACCGAAGTGTCATATTCACGCGCTAACATTGCAATGAACGTGCTTGCTATCACCATTTTGTCAGTACTAGCTAAATTACCCTCAATTTTTATTAACTTTCCTTCTTCTGTGTTTACTACTTTCACCACACCTTTAATTTCTTCACTCATTCTGCTTCACTCCCTTTTCATGGACTCTAAAATAGTTACTTTGTTACTTTTCCTTGCACTTATCATGTTCCAAAGAAGCTCGCTTGATGATTTTGTTCTTCTTGACCAGTTACCAAAAGAATTAGAAAGGTCGAATGCTACAATCAAAGCGTTTCTCGTTTTGTTTGGAACGATAACTTTAACTCCGTCTATCAGCATTCCTTTTTCATGCAATTCGTTTGCTAATTCACGCTCACACACGAGATAATTTTCGTCTCCTAAAAACGTTTTTCCGTGACCGCTGTTAAAATCTGCTAGACAAGATTTTACTTCATAAAAGCTAAAAACACCTTTTTCGATTGAAGCAGGACACATGCCATTTTGCAAAATATTAAAAGGTTTGAACCCTACAAAGTCCACTCTAGCTTTTCCAAAATCCAACTCAACTTCTTCTGCCCAAAAATTAGAGGTGTTATTTAACTTTTTTCTAACTAGATCATTAAGATTATTCGTTACACTACTTCTATTCATTTTTATACCTCATTAATATCTGTACTCTTTTTTTGTCTAAAAACATAAGGGCTATTCTTGTTAATATTTAAGTATAAAATATGTCCTTTTTCTAGTTTACGCTTAACTTTTATATATGTACTACGAGTCACCCTCATGCTTGTACCACTAGCAAATAATATAAAATATTGACCATTTGTAGAAAAAACTTTAGTAACTACTTCACGTTCATTCACTACTCTGCACTTCCCTTTAACGCTTTATCTAACCGTTCAACATTTTCAAGCAATGCTTTACGCTCTTCTGCTACTGTTTCTTCTAAGTCTTTAAGTACACGCTGTCTTATATTGCGTGCGCGTGATTCTAACTTCAATGCTGATTCGTACGAGGATTGTTTGTCCTTCATCGCTTTCGTGCAAAATTTTTGACTTCCCCAAATATTTTCATACTCGTCACATTTTGACGTAAACAAATTTTCTAATTTCATAGCTTTCTTCTCCTTTTTTGGTGCTTTGTATTCTATGATTTCAAAACCGTCTGATTTATAGTAGTTTAGATCAGAATGCTGTAGCAATTTAGTCTCCACTACCCTAACGCATGTTTCTCCCATGTATTCTCCCCAAAGTTCTAAGCGTTCCCTTGGTCTCTTTAAACTCCACCACCATGCATACACTCCTTTTTCCTCCAATTTTTCCATTAGAGCGTTAAAGTCCTCCTGTGTAGATGTGTGGTACACAGTTTCTTTCTGATGATGTTTTCGACACAAACTCATAAAGTGATGTTTCGTGTGATCTATTTGTTTTCTGTTACGCCCTGACCCAACGGTCTCAATTGGCGCTTTGTATTCTGTTATTTCGTAACCAAGTCCTTTAAATGTATCGTAGCCACCACAGAATATACCTCTATTTTTCTCAAGCTTAACGCAAGTATCTTCTTTACTCATCCACCAAAAATCTAATTGTGTTGCAGGTTTATTACTACCCCACCATAGACACCCTTTTTCTTCTAGTTCGTTCATCAATGCATCACAGTCCTCTTGTGTTTTCACATGATATACTTTATTCATTTCTGTTCCTCCTAGCATTCCATTTTGTCGATTGACTCTTGTATAGTTGCACATGGGAAACAGTTGTACCCATTTTCATCATGTTTTATTGTTGTGTAGTGAGGAACAAGCGCATCTCCATCATCTTGAATGCTAAAATAGTCAATTCCACGTTCTGATACTGCTAATTCAACGTAGTACACACCTTTAATAGGTATTTCATCAAGTCTATAAACATCTGGGTTAAACCCTTGCTCTTTCATCATGACAACAATTTTCCCAATATCTTCCTTCTCTTTTGATTCAGGAAATTTAGCAAAGCTTTCTTTATCTAACAATTTCCCTTCAAACTTGTGTATATGCTGTAAATACTCTTCTCTTGTCATTTCTGTTCCTCCTTCTTAGGGTCTCTGTATTCTATGATTTCAAAACCTCTTGATTGATAGTAGTTGCTATCACAAAAAGTCAAAGATTTATTGTTATC
The DNA here is from genome assembly GCF_003987595.1 of Vagococcus entomophilus. Lineage (NCBI taxonomy): Bacteria > Bacillati > Bacillota > Bacilli > Lactobacillales > Enterococcaceae > Vagococcus > Vagococcus entomophilus. The sequence goes on from NZ_NGJZ01000001.1 coordinate 899,227, forward strand.
TACCTGAATACACATTTCCTTCGACAGGAATTTCCAAAAGTCTAGGCGTTGTGTTGGCTTATTTCCACCAAACCACACATACCCTTTCTCTTCTAGTTCTTTCATCAGGGCATTAAAATCTTCTTGTGTTTCTGTATGGTATATTTTACTCATCTCTGTTCCTCCTGTTTCGGTGCTTTGTATTTTGTGATTTTATAACCTCTTCCTGTAAACCAATTAGCAGAGCCATAATATACGGGACCGTATATACCGAAACCAACACAAGTGTCTTCTTTTTCATCTTCCCATACAGATAACCTTTCCGTTGGTTTCTCTCCACCAACCCACTTATATCCCTTTCTCTCAAGTTCTCCCATTAGCGCATTATAATCTTCTTGCGTTTCAGTACGGTATATCATTTCTGTTCCTCCTCTAAATTTATTTCAACCTTTTCGCAATTTCTGTAATTACATTTTTTGTTACGCTATTTCCTGCCTGCTTGTATAGCTGACTGTCGGAATTTACTTCTTTTGCTCGATCAAATGCCTGGTCTGGGAATCCTTGCAACCTCCAGCATTCACGAGGTGTAAGCTTGCGAATTTGAAAGTTATCAGTCACGACTCCTTGTTCTTCACCAGTCAATAGAGTATTTGCACACCCTTTTCCTACACGTCCACGTCTTGTCTTTGAATTTGGATGACTAGTATTCACGCTGTCGCCTGGATAAGCTTCCGCATATCCTTTCTTTGTTGCTTCTTTTATTAGTATTTTGAGTTCTTGACCTCCTCCTTGCATCGTAGACAAGGTTGGTGATAGGCCTTCTGTCTTATAAACTCTTGAGTTTTGATCGTGACTTCCAGGAAGATTTCCAGCTATCATAATTCCAATTATTTTTATTTTTGATTGCTCTTTATCAAAGCATCCACTTTCTCTTTCGAAAGGAAATACTTGCTCGGTACGTTCTCCTCTAAGATGTCCGATAACGAACACTCGCTCTCTGCTTTGCGGAACGTAGTCTTTAGAGTTATGCACTTCCCATTCCGCATCATACCCAATTTCATCCAAGGCTCTGAGGATTGTCTCGAACGTAGCCCCTCCCTCGTGATTGAGGAGTCCTTTGACGTTTTCAAGGAATAAATAGCGTGGTCTGAGAATAGATGCGAACCTTGCAATTTCAAAGAAAAGAGTTCCTCTAGTATCCTCGAAACCTCGTCGCTTTCCAGCAATTGAGAAAGCTTGACACGGAAATCCTCCACAGATAACGTCGATATCTCCGATTCCTCGAATAAACTCATCTGTAACTTTTGTGATGTCATGCATTTCCACCTCGTTTTCTGTATTATGTATCGCTTTATAGCTCGCTCTTGCAAACTTATCTATTTCGCAAAAGCCTACGCATTCATGCCCGGCAGTTTCCATCCCTAGTCGGAATCCGCCAATGCCTGCGAATAAATCTAAAAATTTCATGCAATCACTCATCTACCTTCCTGATCATTTCTTCAACGTAATCACTCTCGCCTTTTGAAAGTCTGTTCGTACTCTGACAATACTTAACAATAGACGTAAGCTGTTTATTCTTTTCTTTCAACTTCTCGTTATCTTTTTTAGCGAGTATCAGCTCATGTGTGCGTCGTGCTAGTTTTTGTTTTAACATGTCCTCACCTGCCCACTTATATTAGGTCTTCACTACACGCTAACAACTCGTTGCAATCACTTTCTAAAGATTCGAGCAATTCATTTTTATTTATTTCCTCACCGTTTTCGCTAACGGTATTTTTATACTTATTCCACGCTTCTTGTTTATTAATTTCAAATAACCGGCAATCTTCTAGTTCATTTGATATATCGCTAGAAAAAACTTTTAAAGCTTCTTCTACGTTAGCTGCTTTAATCAAAACGAAAGGATCTTTTTGCATAAAGTAACGTCTTCCATTTTTGTTTTTAATAGCTTTTTTTCCGAAGAAACGATAATAGTCTGTTTCGCAATGAGGCGGAATGTCCAAAAACGCTTTTTTTATTTCTTTTGCTGATAATTCAAAGCAATCTTTTTTTCTGTAATAGCAATCTATCATCAATGGACCATATAGCGACGCTGAATATCCAATAAAATCATTCTTAGTTTGCCTTACAACCACTATCAGTTCGCCTTTTCCTAGTGTTTTGTAATTTCCTGTTTTATGTCTAAAATGAGCTCCTTTTTTCAAAAGAAAAAACTTTAATTCGTTTGAACCGGAAAGCTTGTCAATTAATCTTTGTCTGTTATTCATGTTAGTTCTCCTCTTTCATTTAAAAAATCAATTTCTAACTCAACACGTGGTTTAAAGCTGTATAGCTTTTGAGTGCTAATTGCTGCTATCTGTCCGTCATTTTTGTACAAAATACCCTCTGCTGCATCTGTTATAGCCTTGAAATAATTGTCCAAATCGGGTTTTTTATCACAGTAGACAAGTTCCTGTTCAACCTTGCTACGTTTTGTTTTACTAGAAACTACCGTTTTCGGCGGATAGACATAGAAAACAATGTTCACGTAGATAGGTCCTTTGTCTATTAGCTTTGGCTTGCTGATCATTAATTGTAATTGCACGTTACGCTTATAAGCTTTCATATCACTTTTCTCATAGGTCCTAACGCTTGTACCATGTCTCGAAAATCGAGGTCTCGATTGTGGCTTTGGTAATGTTTTGATAATGTATTTGATAGCTCTATCGTCCTTTCTAAGAGTTTTTTATTTGATTGCATGTATATTTACCTTAAAAAGTGTTTAGCATTCTCCTACGGCTTATTTTTGCATCTTTAGAGACTGTATACGCTCTTTGAAATAATTTTGTTCTTCTTCGCTCATTGGTTTTTCTTCTTTCACTTCGTTCTCGGTCCATTCGGGCAGCGATTCTTTCCTCACAGTAGGCTTCTGATACGACTTCTTGTAGCTAGTTATTATAGGTTGATTAAGATAACTCTCAAACTTTGTTCCAAAAAGCGTTTCTGGTCTAATAAACTTCTGCATTTCAGGATTGTTGCTCCACTCAGTCACTTTTTTATCAATGACTGTGTAAAAGTCTTGTTCGCTGTATCCTTCGCTTATCCTAGCGTTTATCTTTTGTTGAGTTGACTTAGTCTGATATCTGTACTTTGTGCTAGCTTTGTTATTGAGATAGTTGATAATACGTTTTGATAACTCTGCTTTCGATTCTTTTTTGTCATTCTTGCTAGATGAAACTATTTGATTATCAGATAGCATGCAGTCGTGTTCGCTAGAACTCGACATAGTATCTTTATTAACCTTACCTAACCTAACCTTACCTAACCTAACCTGTGGTGACGACCCGTCCACGTCTCGTTGACGTAATGTATACATTCCATTTTTTTCTTCTAATTCCTCTTTTTCACCTAAATACATTGTTTCGTTGTAAGTGTCTTTCCTTATGTAGTTGTGTATTTTCCAATCTTTGATTACTACAACTCCGCTTTCAAAAGGAAAGATGAACTCCTTTGCCATGAGTAATTTCAAATCATCTTCGCTAGATCCTATTTTTCTCCTAATCGTTTTGGCGTTCCCTAAAAAGCCATCGTCGTCCGCTTCCATGTTCAAGTGAAAATATAAACATTGAGCAGACAACGGCATATCTAGAAATAAGTCTGTATCTGTTATTTTTTTACTAAACATTCTTCGTTGTGCCACGCTGTCTCCTCCTTTTTAAAACGGTAAATCATCGTCTGAAATGTCTATTCCACTTTTGTTGAAAGGGTCTACTCCAGGTAGCGAATCTTGATAGTTATGGTTGTTACTGCTAGTATTTTGATTAATGTTTTGTGATGTATTTTCTTGTCTCTTTTTACCGCTTGTAAAAGAAAACTCTTTTCCAACAATTTCTGTAATATACACACGTTGTCCTTGCTGATTCTCATAGTTCCTTGTTTGAATTGATCCAGCGATCAAAACCTCATCACCTTTTGAAAAGTGATTTGCCATCGTCTCAGCTTGCTTATTCCAAAAAACAATTTGAATAAAATCAGCGTCATTCGCTCCGTTTGCATTTGTGTAATTTCTATTGACAGCTATTGTGAAACTAGCTACTGCTTTACCGCTTTGTGTATACTTCAAATCAATTTCTTTCGTTAATCTCCCTTGTAGAATTACGTTATTAATCATTGCTCTTTATCTCCTCTACTTGTTTTTTAGTCATTAGTTTTAAGTCAATAACATCTTGATATGTTAATTTGACTGTTAATATTTTGTATTTGCTGATGAAATAATTAATACCTATACTATGTTGTTCTTGATGATGTTTTCGACACAAACTCATAAAGTGATGTTTCGTGTGATCTATTTGTTTTCTGTTACGCCCTGACCCAACGCTCTCAACATGTGCGATGTCTGCGTGACAGCCGCATATGCAACACTTTCTATTTTTTAAACAAGCATAAAAGAAATAGTTGTTTTGAGTGAGGTATGTATAGCGTTTTGGCAAAGGAACATCGTTTTTTAATACAAAATCAATCAAGAAATTAATAAAGTTATTTGCGTCCTCTTTTGTTGCTTCGGAATGACTGAATTTATTGCCTGTTTTCGCTTTGTAGTAATACTTTAAGACTGATTCTATATGTTCAGGCTCATCACCGCTAAACTTTGATATATCGCCTATAAGAGCATGAGAAAGTTTATTTTGTTCACCTGTTATTCCGCGATTATCATGTACAGTTACATCAACGACTAATTTTTCATTGTTTTCAATTAGCCTTAGATGTTCAAAGTTGATTAAATCATTAGCTTTCAATTTAATTATGTTGTTATTTATTCCAATTAATTCAGCGTTAATTTTCATATACTCACGCCTTTTTATTTTGGTTATTTTCCTTTTCAATTTGAATCATACGTTTGTTGATTGCCCTTTTTAGTAGTCCACTTTGTTCTATTGTCATGTCATAAAAATCTTTAATTTCATCTGCAATAAGGCCTTTTTCTTTGGTAAATTCATTTATCCAATCAATTAAATTATCTTTATTTGAAGTATTCGTTGCTTCGTCCAAAGAAAAAACTAAAGCTTCAATCATATCTACAGTTTTATTATCAATTTTCGGTGGCTCAGGAACATCTTCACCTTGATAGATATAAAGCCCTAACCCATGTTTTGCCAATGCCTTTACGAAACAACGCTTTAACGCGTTATTAACTTGCATAGAATTTGGTTTTGTAACGGGTTGATTTTTAAAGTTCAAAATTGGAAATATTTCAGTTTCCACCCTACCTTTTACAACCACGTCGACTTGAACAAAAGCTCCTTGCTCTTGGTTATCACAGTAAGGCAGGCATTCTTCCACTAAAAAATTTTGATTACTATCACCAATTACCCGATGATGAGTAAACCAACGCACTTTTTCTTCGGATTCTGGATCGTATTTTTTCATATACTCCCAGGCGCTAGCCCATGGCAAATAGTCAAAACTTCCCTTTTCTTTTATTTTTTTCTTCACGTTAATTTTGTTCAAAGCTTCAAATAAACTCGTTTTTTCATTCATTTAAAAATTCCTCCTCATAAACAGGCGTAATTCCGCATCGTAAAGTTCGCTTATTCCTTATTGCTTCATGAACTGTTTTGAACGATATATTGATTTCTTTTGCTAATTCAGCTGCTGATATATACTGTTTAACTCTACCGTCTTCGTATAGCGCCAACACCTTACGAGCTGTTCTACCCCATCCTTTTTCATCTCCGATATAAAATTTTCTTCCCATCCCTTTTGTTGCTTTGCCCTTGTCTAGAGCTTGTAACATCATAAACCACTCCATAGACGCTTCTTTACTTTCATGCGCTCTCATGTTCAACACCTGCAATTCTTGCTATTTTCTTTAATAAACTAGGCAAATCTTTAGCTTTAACAGTAAAGGCTGCGTCTAGTTCTTCTTGTATTTTTCTAAAGTCCCAAGTTTCCGTTTTATCAGTGGACTCATTTAAAACATGTAAAAAGTTTCGATCGTTTTCTTCTTTAGATATGTCAATTCCTATCCAAATGTATTCCTCGTTATTTTTCTTATATCTATCAATCAATAAACGCATTCCTTGAGAATCTTCAAAAATTGAGCGACCTAGCTCATCAGTAGTTAACGTGTAAGACATGTTGCCCACTCCTTTCGCTTTTCAATGTTTTGAGTCGCAAGTAATGTTGATTTATAGCCTTGATACCATTTATCAGCTTTTACTTTGCTATCTGCTAACACTTTTTTTCTGTTCATCAACTTGCATACACTCCTTTTTATGTGCTATAGTTAATTAAATGATTTTTTATTAGCTACTGACTTACGACTGCTATCGTGAGTCATTTTTTTGTAGCTAATTGCATCCCATGCGAGCATCCACACGAGAATAAAAATGAGATATATCGCTGTTGTCCAACTCGACATGTGATTCCCTACGACTAATCCAAGGCCAAAAATTAGCAACAACGCCCCAACTCTTCTTATTTTGTACATCCCTTTCATCCTCTCGTGTTAATTTTATTTTTTGCTTTGTGAACCTTTGTTTCTGCACGCATCATTTTCCCTTTTTTATCGAACACGCGCGGTACACCGTCCACCATTTTTATTTCAATGTTTTTGTACTTATGCGCTGGCATAATTGTTGTTCCCATGATTTCCACTCCTTTAAATTTTTCTTTGATCGAAAAAGTCTTTTAAATCTTGTCGTGCTATTCTGTAATCTTTTTCAGAAAATTTCGTCAGTTGTAAACCTTGAGCTATCCAACTGCTTAATTTATCATTTCCAATGTTTAACGTTTTTCTTACCTCTGTTTTAGTTGCATAAAGAGGTAATTCATTTACTACTTCTGCTTTTTTTAATGCTTTAAGTGCAATTTGTTCGAATTGTTCTAATAACTTTTCTTCGAATTCTCCTGGTAATTGAATTGGTACGTTTATTTCCATTTCTATCTCTCCTTTTTTAATCCAATATTTTATTTAATGCCAAAATCATCTTGGATGCGTTCAACACCCTCCATTAATCCGTCTAAATTCGTCAACAATTCTTCTTTTAGTTTTTTATTAGCCTTAGTATCTTCCGCCAAAGAACTTATGCTTTTTGCTATGCTTTTTAAAGAAATAGCGATGCTTTTAATTTCGTTTTCCATTTTGGCTCCTCCTACGTACATAATTGTTAATTTTTTTTATAAAATTTATTTATTGCATCTAATGTTTCTTGTAACTGTTCGACTTGGTCACTAGCCTTGTTGAGCAGTTCTTTTAGTTCACTTAGATCAATAGTAAAAGTTGCTGTAATTTCCTCATTCATTCGTTTCCCTCCTTATCCATCGAGAAACAACTTGTTTCACAGGCGAATGGCGAAAATGACCTTCCATAACAATTTTTACTTTTTCAGGATATCCACCGTTAGTTTCCAAAAAATCTCTGGTAGTGAATTCAACTAGCTTTAATACACTTTCGGGGGTTAGCTTTGGTAAAATAGCTTTATCTAGGTTAGTAATAATTTCTTGCTCCTGGTTACGTTTAATAACTTGGAGTAAGTTTTTTATTTCTTGCAATTCTTGCATTATTTTTTGTTCTGTTTCTTTTGCTTTTCTTCTGTGAAAAAAATCTTTCAAATTGCTTCCTCCTATGCTATTTCATCTAAATTGACGCCGTACTTGATAGCAAAGTCTTTTACTACTGCCACATAGATTTCAAGCAACCGTTTATCATCTGCAATCACATCTAGTTTATTCAGCTTGTCACGTTTTGACTTACTAGCGCCCTCGTCTGCCATGCGTCTGCGTTTGTTTGTTAACCGTTGTTTCAAGTTTGCTCCTGCTCGCCTTTCAGACTCTTCGTAAATCTCGCTATTAATCTCCTTGTAAGCACTAAAGCCACCTTGATTTTTTGCCATATGTCTAATTAATTTCTGACAATCTTTGCGCCAGTCTGTAACATTGAGTGCTACAATATCGGAAATATTATTCACTTTCGTTTCAATGCGTTTCGTTTCTTGTTCTTGTTTAGCAAGTGATTGGACCACACTATTCATAAATTGCAATTCTGGACTCAGTTTTGATGTGTCTAGTTGCTGCTTGATGTGAGTTTCCATTTTGTTGAATGCTTCGATATATTTGAGTTTGAATTGCAATGCTTGTTTACCAGTAAACCCCATTGCTAGTAATGTGAATCCATCACGGTTCATAATTATTTGACGGTATGTTTGTTTATTTTGTGGATGTGTGTAGATATCTTCATAAAATAGGTCTGCGTAATTTTCCGCAACCCCCTCTTTTAAATCATCAATTGCTGCTAAAACATCTCTGTGATTTTTATTGAATGTCTCCGCTACCTGTAAACTACTTGTTACTGCTTGTTGATTTTTCATGATTACTAAATTCATTCTATTTCCTCCTTTATGTTGCTATTTTAGATTTGTTTCTAATTGTACGAATTAAATCGTATCTTTTGCCTAAAAAAATATAATCGAGTTGAATTTGGTATAGGATTGATAATTCGTTTAATAGATTAATAGGAATATTACCACTGTCTTTTTCGTATTTAGCTAGCGTTTCGTGATGTATTCCAACTTCCCTTGATGCTTCCTTCAACGTGAAACCTGCATTAATCCGAGCAGCTCTTAAAGAAATTTCCAACATGTTCAAACCTCCTTTCGCTTAACTTGATTTCATTATATACGATTTAATTCGTATTGTAAACAGATTAATTCGTATTTTTTTCGTTTTTTTTCATTTTTTGTATTTACAAATACGATTTAATCCGATATTATATAGGTAACAAAAAGATGGAGGTCTAAAATGGCTAGAGGAGAATTAACACCACAAGAAATAGAAAACAGAAAAATTATCAGTGAAAACTTGAAAAAGCTATTATTAGAAAAAAAATCTACACAAGTTGATATACACCGCATAACAAAAATACCTAAAAGCACCTTAACTGGTTACTTTAAAGGTACATCTACTCCAAATCCAGGAAATATACAAAAATTAGCCAACTATTTCAATGTTCCAAAATCTGTAATTGATCCTCGATTTAGGCAAAAAGATGAAGAAATCTTTTCTAAAATGAGAAAAGCGATAAAAACAGTGTCAATACCTGTTTTAGGAACAATCACATGTGGAAATCCTATTACAGCTGAACAAAATATTAGCGAATATCGTGAGGAGTTAGAAGACCTGCTCCCCTCTGGTAATGTTTTTTACTTAAAAACATCTGGTGATTCTATGACTCCTACCATCCCAGAAGATAGCTATGTTCTCATTCGTGAACAGCCCGAGGTTGAAGACGGGGAAATCGCTGCTGTTCTTTTAAATGGTGATACAGAGGCTACTTTAAAACGAGTTAAACATCAAGGCAATTTAATCTTACTAGTTCCCGATAACCCTAAATATTCACCTTACGTTATTAATGAAGAAAATCCAGCCAGGATTATCGGAAAAGCCGTAAAGGTTAGTTTTGACTTATAAAAAAATACCCTGCTTAGTGCTACCAACACTAGGCAAGGTTATGATATGATTAACATTCAAATATATTATATCATAAAGGGGTTTTAAAATGAAAAAGGTAGTGTTGTTGTGTGTTCTAGGAATCAGTTTATTAGGAGGTTGTAAGAAAGAAGAAGTAAGTAAAACAAATCATACCGATAGCACCGAAAGTGTTGAAAGTAACGAAAGTTATGACTCGTACTCATATAGCGAACAAGAATCATCTAGTTCTTCATCTTTTAAACTTAGCAAGCCCAGTGACAAAAGTTCCTTTAGAACTGATATTACATATGATAATTTAGCTAGAACACCAAATCAGTACGAAGGCGAATATTTCAAATTAACTGGCAAAGTTTTGCAAGTTTTGGAAGCAGATAGCGAAACACAAATGAGATTAGCAGTCGACGGTGATTACGATCACGTTATTTATACTAGAATTTCTAAATTCTCCATGGAAAGTAGAATATTAGAAAACGATCAAATTACCATTTACGCACAAAGCTTAGGATTAGTGTCTTATTCATCAACGCTTGGAGGAAAAATAACGATACCAGATTCAGAAACCTATTACTATGAAATGAACTAACATTTAATTAAAAAACACTCCCCCACCGACCAAAGTAGAGAGTGCTTGTCTTAACATTTATTTGTTAAGGTTCTTGTATCAAACAAATTATATGATAATTTATGATGTAAAGCAAACTTATTTCAAGATTATCTAGAAAAGGGAGAAGAAAATGGCAAAAGTTATCAAACTAGATTTAGAAGAGGTTGTTATTTCCAATGGAGAGGCGGGTATTGTAAGAATCCCATATGAGGAATTAGATTTCAAACCAGAATTACACGATGAAGTTGAATTATATCAAGATGGTGATAATTTAATTGTCACTAAATGTAAAAAGAACTCTGACTCTATAGAAGATAAAATTCATATCAATATCGTTAATGAAAATTCTCAACAGCAAAGTAATAACAACTATGTTCAAGCTGGAAAAGTTGTTAATAAGACAGTCTATATTATTCTTGCTGTATTTTTGGGTGGCTTAGGAGCTCATAAATTTTATGCGGGTAAAACTGGCTCTGGTATTATGTACTTAATTTTTTGTTGGACATGGATTCCATCAGTTTTAGCTATCATTTCGGCTATTTCCGCTGCGTTTAAAAAATCTGACGGGAACGGCAATATAATCGTCTAATAAAAAACACTCCCCCGCCGGCAAGCTAGAGAGTGCAAATTTAAAATAAGGTGGTCTTATTTCGTTGCGTCTATTATAACACGACATTTCTAATTGTGAAGTGGTCTCACAATAAAAAATGTCGAAAAGAGAAAAAAATGGTGTTAGCACATATCAACTCGACAGCTTTAATCGAACGTCTTGTTTATCTGTAAAATCTATTATATCAATGTTATATTGTGCCAAAGACTCAATATGATTATCTGTTGTTATTTTGGACTTATCTATCCCATTTATCAACAAACAAAGTTTCTCTGTCTCTTGATAATTTTCCAACCTATAATCGGACGTATCAACTAATGTAACAATAGCACTTTCTATTGTATTTCTAGTTAGTGTGTTGTGTAGTTTGACGAGTTTTACCCCGTCTTTTGTAAAAAAGCCAAAATCTATCTTATGACTCAGCTGTGATTTGCCTGTTATTTGAAAACTTGGTAATTTTCTATATATATCAGCATTTTTATTGAAGTATTCCAGAGCCTCATCATAAAAAATATTTTTTACATTTGATGAAGAAAGCATAGTCATATCGTTTATTTTTATGACAAGCTGTGTCATATCATGTATAGCTTGTCCTATATTATTTTTTCTCACATTTATCTTAAGTTCATTATTATCTGACAAAATAGCGTTCTCAGATTTTAGCAACGAATCTAGAATTAATCTTCGATGAGTCTTTTTTCTAGTTACGTTATGACCCATCGTTGATAAATTCCATATGGTGTATCCTTCATCTGTAACTATTAATTGATCATTTTCTAACTTTACAATAAAAGAAATGCTGTCGCCAAAATTATCTATAAAAGGAGTTTGTATGTCAATGTTTCCACTATTTTTTAATTTCGAAAAATTATAATTAGACTTAACCCAGTTGAAATAATTATCAGTAATTTCTTTAGCAGTCAACATATCCATCTCCCCTTCCTTTAAAATAAAGTTTGTTGATTCGCAATACTAATATTAATGTTACCTTGTTTTTCTATGCTAGCGTATATACATACTTGGTCAAATATTGTTAAAAAATCATCTGAATCGCTAATCCCTTCATACGGGAGACTATGACATTTACAATGGGTAGTACCATCATTTTTAGCGTAAAACTCAGACTCATCAAACACATTAATTCGATTCCCGTATATCTTTACGTTATCTGAATTTTTATGAAAACTAGCGCTTAACGTTACACGAAACAATGTATGGTTAGTCTCTAAATCTTGAAAATGAAAAATAGTTTTTGCTTCAGAAAATCTATAGCGCAAAATAAATTCCCTTTTCCCTTCAAAAGACTTTAACTTTATTTCGCCCGAATCCCCATATGATATTGCAACGTTGTGCTTTTCGAGAGTTGTTTTAAATATTTTTATTAGGCGATGCGCTTCTGAATCATTTAATAACAGTTCCATTTATTTCTCCAAAATATTTTATATTTTATGCAAGTACAAATCATAGAAAACCTCCCCTATGACCAACACTAAGATAACCTATCTAAGGGGGATACGCCTGCACTCTTGGTACTCAAAATTTGTGATTTTTCTGATTAGTTGTGGTACGCATTGTAGTAAGCAGTATAACAAATCCTCGGCCAACAAGCTAGAGGGTAAAAAATATATAATAAGATAATTTTATTATAACATGAAAGGAGTTCATTTCAATGGCAACTATACAAAAATACAGTAAAAAAGACGGTAGCAAGGCTTACATGTTTAAAGCGTACCTGGGCATTGATCCTCTAACGTCAAAAAAGAAATACACGACTAGACGAGGATTTAAAACTAAAAAGGAGGCAAAAATAGCATTAGCAAGATTAGAAACTGAAATCGACCGCAACGGCATTAGTACTACTGATTCACACGTCACTTTCAAAGAAATCTATGAGTTATGGTTTGAACAATATAGGAACACTGTAAAAGAAAGTACACTTTATGTTCAAAAAAGCGCAATGAAAAACAATATTTTACCAAGATTCGGCAATTTAAAAATAGCAAAGATTACTACAGTATACTGTCAAAAGCAAGTGAATTATTGGTATGAAAATTATAAAAGATATCCTAATCTTATAGGATTAACTTCAAAAGTTTTTGACTATGCAATTAAATTAAACAAACTACAAACAAACCCTATGCTCAACGTTATTCGTCCAAAGGTGAAAGAAAAAATCGATCAAAAAAAGTTCGTGTCGACTTTCTATTCGAAAGAGCAGTTGAAAGTTTTTCTTGAAAAATTAGAAAAACAAAGCGATTTGAGTATATTTTTAATGTTTAGAATTTTAGCTTTCACTGGGCTACGTAAAGGCGAGCTTCAAGCATTGCGATGGAAAGACATCGACTTTGACAAAGAAACATTGTCTATTAATCAAACAGTAGCTAAAAATCGTTATGGTAAAAATCATTTTCAAACTCCAAAAACAGTAGCTAGCATGCGCACAATTACTTTAGACAGTAAAACGTTAGCTTATTTAAAGAGATTGAAATTAGAACAAAGAAAAAAATTTTTGATGATTGGAATTAATGTCAAAAAAGAAGAACAACTTATTTTTTCTAATAGAAAAAACGAAGCGTATCACGTAGGATATTTAAACGTGTTTTTGAATAAATTTTTAGAAAAAAACAAATTAGATAAAATTTCAGTCCACGGTTTTAGGCACACTCACTGTAGTTTACTCTTCGAGTCGGGTGCAAGCATAAAAGAAGTTCAAGATCGCTTAGGTCACACTGACATAAAAACTACAATGGACATCTACACTCACGTTACGGAAAAAGCAAAAGAAGAAACCGCACAAAAATTCGCTTCGTACATTAATTTCTAAAAGGATAGTCAAAAGGATAGTCAATATGAGAAAAGACAATTCTAAATTAAACTAAAAAGACATATAAATCATTGATTTAACAGCTTTAACGTTATAATCAGTAGTAAACTATTGAAATCATTTGTTAAAAAGTTTGGTTTTAACTTATTCTGCACTGATATTGGTTTTAAACATTGTGCTTTACAAATTTTCTATTGGCCCTAGTTTTTTCAAGGTAACATTTAGCTTCTTTCCACTAGCGTTATCTGGCTATCTTTTTGGCCCTTGGTGGTCAAGTATATTAGCACTTTTTTCAAATATATTATGTTTTACTATTTTTGGATCAGGTAGTTTTCACCCACTGTTTCTCATGACCGCTTTGCTGTCCGGCTTTATCTCAGGACTATTTCTTTACCGCAAGAACGTGAACCTTGTATCTGTTATCATCACTCAATTGTTGCTAATGGTTCCTTTGAGTTTATTTTTAAATTCTTGGTTTATTGCACTTGTTTATGGCATAGACTATCATTTTGTTTTCCTCGGTCGGCTCTGGCGAAATGTTGGACTCATTCCTATTCAAATAATTATGGTGTATCTCCTTATTAAAGCATTTGAAAAAAGAAAATTATTAGCTCAAAATAAGTTTCGTTAATCCGTTAAATAAATATTCGAATTAAACCCTCCAGTATGAACTGGAGGGTTTTTCTACAGTTGAAAGCCTATTTTACTGGTCAAATCTTGCCGATGCCAGCAAAAGAAACCCCACTCACATCTATTCACGGATTCTTAAAGCGTTTTTCCATACTTCTTTTGATTTTCTTTTCTTCTAACATAAACCAAGAAACTCTCTAAAATCCCATTCCTTACTAGTGTCAAGGGCCACAACAAAATGTTGGTTTTGGGTCATTGAAAATGTAGGAATTCATTCATTGAAATAATTAATTATTTAGTTTCTTTCTTCTCACTGTAACTCTTCATTCTGTATAAAGGACCAGTAGTTTGGATAATTTTAGAATGGTGGAACAATCGCTCCAGTAATGCATTTGTTAGTTTTTTGTTTCCAAATATTTCCGACCATTGAGAGAGAAATTTTCGTGATGATAACCGTTGATTTTCGGTCATAACGCCTTTTATTTAACTGGAAAAGTAAGTTGGACTCTTTCTAAGACAGCTTTTCTCATGATTCACTCTCCTTGAATGGGTTCATGACAAAGAATATCAGATTTTAAATAAGCCCTCATTTTCGTTGGCCTTTTTCCTACATTTTACTATGGCCCTATACAATAATATAGATTATATGTAGCATTTCAAATGAGAAAAGGGAATGGATCTTTGTAAATTCTTTCATTTAAGTAGTTATTTAACGATTAGGTAACACAATCCTATTAGCTAAAAAGCCCTCAGAATTGATCTGAGGGCTTTAAATGTTTTATAAAATTACCATGGAGCTATCCCTTTATAAAAATAAAGAAACAAAAAATTAAAACAATTATTACAATGCCTAGAATAATAAATATTTTTTTTCTGTAGTTCCTGAGATTGTGGTGAAAAATAAAGGTTCTTTTACATGCCAATGTTTTTCATATCGAATTGCATATCTATTTGGAACAAAGTGATCTGAAAAATAGCATAAAATCATAGAAATAATAGCTAGAAAATTGGAGTTATTAAGTGCTAAAATAAAACTCATAAAAAATGTAACATAAGAAATTATAAATAAAAAGCGAATAAATTTTAAATTTTGAATAGCTTTCATACACAACACCTCTTCTAAAAAATAGTAATAGAAACAAATGATCGACATAAGTCACATTGCAGTGAGTAGATGGTTTTAACAGCTAAACATTTTCTGCTATTGTGACATTTTGTATTTAATGGATTACATACTTATTGTACATTGTATCATTGGATTTTCCATTTGAAAACAAGTAGTTCTGTTACAAAGTTTTAAATTAATAACAGTCTACCATGTGATAATTTTTCGTTAGGAAACATTACTCACACACCTACCTGTAAAAAAGTTTATGGAATCACTGGAATATCCGTACATAAATTAGCGGTAGTGAGAATATTCTTAGTGGGGAATATTCTATCAAAGAAAGAATTGAAACGAATCAGACATCTACCGAAACATTTTATCGTGAAATTAATCGACTAAAATTGAAAAACTTAAACAAAAAACGAACAGCCAACTAACGTAATTTGTCGTTGGTTGTTCGTTTTTCTAACATTATTTTCCGTACAGATGCTCCAGTGATCCCTAAATAAAGGATTTTATAAAATTAAACTACAACGTTCGTAATTAAATTAAAAAAAGTAATGCCCCTGGGGCGAAACACATTCGTGTTTTAGTCTTTTTTTATTACTTCAGTTCGATATTTCACCGGACATTTGGAGAAATTAGCGTACAACACTATATATCTTCTTGTGTAGTTACAATGTAACGCAACGTTTCACGTTGTGAGGAAAGATTAAGTAGCTCTTGTATGATCTCTAGTAATTAGTGAACAAGTGAGTCATTGGACGTCCAAATATCTCAATAATATCTTGGAACAGGATCATCGAGAGGTGAAAAGGACGCTTCCTTATGGGAAAAGTTTTCAGTCTACCTCCCTCGCATCATCTACGGTTAAAGGAATCGAAATTGTTTCAGCGTTATATAAAGAAAGTCGAAGAGCAATTGTCCTCTTCGACTTTCTGCCTTTACTTTATTTTTAATATAACTTATCTAGATATTTCAATATCGCACTTCTTATTGCATCATGTTTTTCAGGCTTATAAACTGTTTCTTGAGTAAACCAGTTAGATTGATCATAAGGTTCTACCCCTCGTTTTTTCCTGCTTCTTCCTACAACTGATATCGTCTACTGGTTCTTCGAGTGCCGTTTATTCCGTTGCCATAGATAGAATGCGAATCCAGCGATGATCAAGAGGACACCCAAGATAGTAGTACCTTTTTTCACTTTTTCGCCTGTTTGAGGAAGTGTTCCTCTTGGATCAGAAGACGAAGAGACTGAATGATTCTCTTGTTGCCCACTGGTTGAGGTGGTTGTACCCTCAGATGTTGTATTGGTACCTGTATCTAAAGAATCAGATGAATCAGATGAATCTGTTGTGCTCGTTGGTGTAGTATTTTGACTATAAACGTAACTTACAGTTTGTGCTTGATCGCTGAAGACTCCTTGGGAATTGCTTGGCATTTTGGTTAAGCTCCAGCCGTCAAACTCTTTCGCAGTTGTTGTATAACTCTCGCCGACGAGTCCTTCTTGAGTTTCTGCTGGTGCAAGTTCATTTCCCTTATCGTCAAGGTACTGAATGGTTACCTGACCGGTTGTTTGTTCGGCAAAGGTAAATGGAACCATGATGGTACCACTAATATCAGTCTTAAGAGTACCAGTTAAAAAAGTACCACTAATAGTTCCTGTTAAAGCATCACCTCTTGGAATAACAATCGTGTTATCTAATGCGTTGTACTGTGCGACACTATCATCACTAAAGGTAGGGACAATTGGAAGTCCTGAGGTGTCTTTCAGAGGATTGGGCACACGAATTTCTTCTGCAGTAGAGATTTGCATTGCAAGTGTCACTACTTGATTTTGCTTTGAAATATTAGTGGTATTTCTTCCCTCCAGCACGCTAAAATCAGCAATCGCGTTGTTATCTAATTCAAAAAATAAATTTCCTGTTAGCAGGGGCAATCCTGCGAGTGGAGAAATGTCATTAATTTTATTTTTTGATGCACGTAAGACACTTAAATTTTTCATTCCAGCCAAAGCAGAGAGATTACTTATCTGTGTTTTATAGAGTGACAGGCTAGTCAGGTTTAATCCTTGTATCGGGGTCAAATCAGTAACTGATCCACCTTCTATACCAAAAGTAGTCAGGTTTTTAGCATACTCTAGACCAGTTAAGTTAGAGACAGAGGATAAGTCTAGGGTGGTTAATTGAAGCATTGCTTCTGGTGTAATTGGTTCAGTTGCAGCTAAGTTTAGTTTTGAGCGGATAGCAGACTGGAGATTTTCATCTGGTATTGTTATCCCAACGCCATCCTGTAATACTTGTTGATTAGTAGGTTCTGACACAGCTAATGCCTTAAGTGGGACAACAGTTGTTAGTATAGTCGTAACCATAACAGCGGTAACTATCTTTTTCATAAATTCCTCCAAAAAAATATTTTTCTTGCAATATATAGATAATAACATATTACTAAAAAAACAACATTAAAAAATATGGATTTAATTATATTTATATATTTCGTAAATGGCTATATTAAAATGTAAGAATATTTAAAATCTGATATTTGGCTCCTATGTCAAGAATCCAAACAAAAAAATTGTGTCTTATTCGTAATTGCTTGGTTTACACTCAAACATTACACTAACGGAAGCTTGGTGAAAATGTTCTCAAAATAAATTATGATTATACCCTAAATTTACAAATAGCTAAAATAAACAAACAAGATTTTTTCTCGTTTGTTTATTCTATTTTTTATACAATGTGATGTTATATTAAAAAAAAATTAGAGATTATTTATTGAAAATAAAGCTTACTATTGCTAGTATGTGAAGTAAAAGAGCGATTTACCTTTATAAAAAATTGTTATAAAAATACTTTGTTGCAAAGGAGGGAAATTACATGACTGAATTTACAAGTGTTTTATTCGGTATGGTTATTGCTGCAATAATTTACACGTTAGATAGATATTTGCCAAAATGGTTTGGCGGAATACTTGGCATTATTTATTTTTGTTTTATGATCTACCAGATACTCACTAATGAACAATCTATCCTATCAAACATAAGCATACTGGTTATTGGAGAAATTATTTTGAATGGTATCTGGTTAAGTACATTACAAAATCGAAAAAAACTTAAAAATTAGCAACAAAGAGCAAAAGTCATCCACATTCCGTCTATTCTCCAGTTCTTCCTAATACATCATCCACTAAGAAAAGGAAAGTCTTTATCTACTGTAATCCATGAATCTAAGTCTAGTAATTGACAAATTTTTGTTACACTAGAGAAGAAGAAAAGTTAATGACGGTGGCGACTTCCGAAAGATGGTGGTGCTTATGAATGTAAGTACTGAAATCTATGACAGGAGTAAGCCTTTTGTCTGTAGCAGAAACGTTGCAACTGATGTTAGTTTTTGGCAGTTTTGTACTATTATTAGTTGGCACAATTGTAGCATTACTGAAAAATAGCACAAAAAAATAACCGTCTTATCTTTGGCTAGGTAACGGTTCTTTTTAATAATCAACTTAAGTCACCGGCTTGAACGGTTCTAAAAAAGTGAGTTGGCATATAAGCCAACCACTCTTTCTCAATATAAAGTCATTTATTTCTTTTTCTGAAGTTAGCCGTAACTACTGTAGTTAAAAAATGAGATACAACGAAACCCATTATTATAATTATAAAAGTAATTACAAAAGATAAGACCGTATTATCTAGCAAATTCTGAAATGCTGGTAATTTAATAAACAAGTAGCAACCGATAGCAGCGAGAACTATGCCTATCAAATAGAAACTAAGAGTTTCTGAGAAGGTTTTTGATGATTCATAGTTTGAATCAACAGAGGCAAAATCTCCACTCTGAAAAGGTACTGGAGAACCATTTTGTGACGGATCAGATTTGGTATTCATTACGTTAAATAAATTACTTGATATGTTACTACTTGAGTTTTGCTTAGAATTCTTTTCATTATTATTCATAGTTTTAAACCTCACCTTCATTTCCAGGTTATGCTGATTTATTTAGATTTCAATCCTCTAACTCTAAACAGAGTTAGTCGTGTTCTCGTAGAAATTTCCAACGTCCACCCAATTCCCCGCAATCGAACGAATCACTGATTGAAAACTAATATCCACCCCTGCTTCAATTAATTGAGTTGTAATACATAATATTGGTTCTTTATTTTCAAGTTTCTTTCTGATTTCATCTAATATTATTTTTCGGTGCCTTCCACACATCGAAGTACTTAAATGATATACAGTCACGTCTATCAATAATTCTTTTGTAAAGTACTGGTACAACTTTCGAACAGCTGATTTAGTATTCAAAATAATTAACAAACTCTTTTTTTCTTTTAATATATTTTGACCAAAATTAGCTAATTCCTCTAAGGACCAAGTTTCAACTTTTGTTTTATCCATTATTTCTACTCTTTTAAAACCGCTTTCTACTTCAATTAAGTTAGTAATCATTTCTCCATCTACATCTTTAAGTAATTTTAGTCCGACATGCTCTAAAGAAGGCTGGGTTGCCGTACATAAAACACTAGTCGTATTTCCATATTTTTTTAAAAAGTTAAGACATTCATTAAACAAATAAATACAGTTGATAGGAATTCCTTGTACTTCATCGAAAATAATCACCGCATTAATTAAATTGTGAAAACGACGTGGATTTCTAGTCCCTTTACTATAAATCGTATTTAAAAATTGAACCATTGTTGTGAAAATAACTGGCGCTTCCCAATTGTCTTTTAATAAAGCTTGTTTATATTCACTAT
Source organism: Vagococcus entomophilus (assembly GCF_003987595.1). Lineage (NCBI taxonomy): Bacteria > Bacillati > Bacillota > Bacilli > Lactobacillales > Enterococcaceae > Vagococcus > Vagococcus entomophilus. The sequence continues at coordinate 919,202 of NZ_NGJZ01000001.1, forward strand.
CTTCTTGTTCATAACTACTTTCTACTTCTTTTTCTTGTTCTTTAAACACATTAGAATAATGTTCCAAAATATTTTCTTCGTCTCGTAAAATTTCTCGAGCCGTTGTCGCATTTTGTTCAATGATAGTTGTAAAGGGAACTACGTAAATGATGCGTTCCCTTTCGTGTTTTATTGCATGATTTAGTCCAAAGCGAAGAGAGGCCAATGTTTTCCCACCACCTGTTGGAATTGATAAGGTATAAATTCCCGTCTTTTTTTGAGAGAAAGCTTTACATTGATCAGACATTTCCTTTCGAAGTTGATTGATCGGTGTATCTGATTTAAAAGAATGAATTTTTTCTTCTAAGCGCTGACTATAGACCTCTAGTAATTTTTTATTACTATGAAACTCATAACTTCGATTTTCTTCAAACAACATGGTATCCGTACGATCTGCATCTAATAAGCAACTATAGATAAACTTTAGAATATAAAACATTGTTTCAGAATTCACTTTTTCGAAAGGGAAAAAAAGTGTTCTCAATTCATCTTTTGCTAATTCAATTTCGTCCAAAAATCGATTTTCTGGCAATACTTCTCTAAAAAAACGTTTTTTTATTTCATCATATTCTTCAATCTCTTTTTTTTCCACTCTATTTAAATAGACCGATTTCGCCTCTCCAACAGGGGTTATAAAATCTTGCAGTCCCTGGCTACTATGATGAGAAATAATCGCATTTCCGATTAATTCAGCAAGAATCAGCGAAACAGGATCTTTATTTTCTTTGTGGCAGATATCGTATATAAGTTTTCCACCTGCTGTTGAGTGATCAATACTTCCTCTTTTTACGCTGGCTGAATTGGCAACAGCCTTTACTAAATATTGCTGAAAAGCATTGCTATATTTTCCTAAGTCATGTATTAATCCAGTTAAATAGCAGGTTTTTCCCAATCCAATTTTTCTTCCAAAGTCTTCACTTAGTCTAGCACTTTCTTTTAAGTGATCTTTTAAAAGTTGTCTTTTCCCATCTTTTTTTCTAACATGTGCGATAAACATAAAACACCCTCTTATTTCTAATTCGCAGTAGTGTAGAACGTTTTAATTTTAATATAACTAGCAATCCAAAGTCCACCCATTTCTTTCGTTATATTAATTTAATTTATATTTTTTAAATAACCATTATTATATTGTGTAAGATAATCTATTTTTGTGTCTGTAGAAAAATAAAGAAAGATTAATTATTCGTAATTTTAACTACATCAACAAATAGAAACTTTTATAATAGTTGAACTACGCAATGATTGATTAAATTAAAGTACTACAAAAAAATGGTAAAAAATGTCAATATTCTTTACCGTTTTTTTTATTATAGACATAGAAAAGGAAGAAAATAGCAGTCACAAGTATCGTTAATAGTATCTTTTGACCAGTCTTATGAAAGAAAAAAGATGATATGACTCCTAAAGCTAAAATTACCGAATATAAAAGTAGAGCATCTTTTTGTTCATAATATGCCTCCTATCTCATATTTATTGCCATTTAAAGTTGTGATAGTAGAGCGGTCGACCATGATGATCTTTTTGAATATCTACAGAAAAACCATTAGGTAAAGAAACCCATATCCCAAATATAGCAAGCAACCATTTGACTCATAAAACTACACTCATTGTCCGGAATAAAAATGCTAGCAGTTCCTGCTTTTTTTAATAAATTATTGGCTTTTGTTTTAGACATATAGAATCTTACAGTGTCAGAATTCAGTTTAACAGTCTTATCTACTCCCTCTGAAGCTTCAACAACAACTGCTTCTTCTGAAAATAATTGAATAGGAGAGACACTAACCGCTAAAAAAGGAATAAATAAAAACACATCCACAAAAAATTTTATCTTTTTTCCAATTTCAGAACCGCCCATAATTTTAACCATATTATAATCAAAGAATAATCTAATTTTAATATAAGCTATTTTATAAGTCAAATTTTATATTATTGTTTTTTAAAAATTCCACTGAACTAATTTTTGAGAAATAGTAATATTTAAAATAATATATACCTATTGAATAATAAAATAAGTTATTTTGAAGTACCAAACCAGCTAGTAAGAAAAGTATCCCTACAATTAAAAATAAGGAAATGGTCTATCCTTGAAAAAAATATATAGATATTAGTGCTAATAAGGCAGCTAATATTACAAAAAGTATGACTATCAATGATACTGTTGCAAAATCCTTGTACTTATTTTGCTCTTTTTTTACTGCATCAAGGTCTTGATTTTTAGTGAAAGCAAGTATTTCTTTATACGTTTTGATATTTGCGTTCTTTTTGAGTTTTTCTACTTTAACAGATGCACACATCCCGATTAACCACAATAAGAACGGCGGTAAGAAGCTCCAATATCCAGATAAATATAGCAAAGAGGGTCCTATTGATAACATCGCCAAAACAATAAAAACTATCATTATCTTGGTATATTTATCCATTTCTGCATTAATTACTTCTTTCTTCATAATTTCTATGTCCCCTTTCACTAGTTCATCTAAAGAAACATTAAAAATATTACTCAATAACAATAAATTTTGAACATCTGGATAACTTTTCCCATTTTCCCAATTGGAAATTGTTTGCCTAGAAACAAATAATTTTTTTGAAAGATCTTCTTGTGATAAATTAAATTTTTTTCTTTTAGTTTGAATCTGTTTGCTCAAGTTCAAAGCTTCCTCTCCTCTCTAAAATTAGCATAACTTGAAGAATATCAAAAATCTAGCAAAACTCTTTATAAACTCTTGATTTTTGTTGATAAAGTTTTTTGACACCGCTTTTTAACAAAAAAATCTCCTTGAAGTCATTTAATTAGCTTCAAAGAGATTGTTTTGTTAACTTAGCATTTTCCTTTGATCATTTTAACCAACTAAATACTACTTGCTAGTGTTGCAAAGGCTCAATAAATTGGTGTTGTTTCTGGTGAAGCATTACCAAATCCTTGAACTTTTGTCATTTCAGCAACTGTCAACTCTTCAAAAGTTTCTCCAACCACTGTTTTCATCTTCAATTCTGTCATGGATATTCCCTCCTCATTTGGATTTTTTTATTCATAACTAGTAATTCACTCTCCCAAAAAACTGTTTGATTGATTGACTAGCGTTTAATATCTATTTTCTTAACACAGAACCGAATGCTTTCAAAAGATTAAGCAAACCATACCCATATTGAGAATCTTTTCCTAATACGCCTAAGTCTTTACTTGTCCTAGCTATTTGTGCAAAAGCATGTGATGGTAATGTTTTTTTCCCTATTCTATTTGAATAATATGAGTATTGATGGATCAGTTGTCCAAGGCTTTCCAGTAGCAGCAGACAATGTTACTGGATAAGTTCCTGGAGTCTCAAAAACGACTTTACTAAAATCAGCTTTTACTTTTGAATTTAAACCACTGGAATCCGTAGCTGAAGCACTGAAATCAGATACAGAAGGAAAATATCCTAAATAGATAGTAGCATCATTACCATATATTTTAGGCTCTAACCCTATTTCATAAGTTCTAGATATTGACGTTTTCAGGCCTTTTAAATTAGTCAAAGTGTACTGAACAGAATTTTGACTTCTTCTTGAAATTTTATTAAATACAACGTTGTCCCAAAGATAACAGCTTTCGACAATTGCTGAACAATAGAATGTTTTTCTAAAAATTTCTGAATTTAAATGAAGTATACTGGGAGCATTGATCGGTGTGAAAAAGAACACAAGCCGTAGGATTTCTATCTTGGATAGCTTTTTCTATTTTTTAATGGCTAAAGTAGTGACATCTTTTTACTGACGGGCTAAGCAATGGTTTTTCTAGAAAATAAATCTAAAATCACACAAAGATTAACAAAAGAGGTTTTCCATACAGGCATATAAGGTAAATCGCTAGTCCATACTTGGTTTGGCGTAGGATGGTTAAACTCTTGATTCAAATAATTTGAATTTGGTTGCTTTAAAGAAACCTGACTAGCGGTCGGTTTAAAGACAGGTTTTACTGTGGACATCTTAGGTAAGATCATGATGTTCATTAAGCGATAAACTCGAACAATACTAATAAAAATGTCATAGTCACTTAGATACATACGTCGTACTTTGCAGGGCCAACTCGTTTTTTAGAGGTTGTATAGATTTCTAAGATAGTCTTTCTCAACTGTTGATTTTCTAAAGTTCTAGGTGCCATTTTTTCAGAAAAACGTTTGTAGTAAGTCGAACAATTGTCATTAATAACTCTACAAAGCATAACAACATAGTGCTCATGATGTAAAATACGAATTGTATTTAGTCGTTCGTTAAGTTTGCCGTGATTATGGTAATCGCTTTTTTTAAGGTTAACTTTTTCTCTTCTATCTGAAGTTTTTTTCTGTAATTACTTGATCTTTCGAGCCATAAGGATCGCATCCTCATCAATTCGGACTTCAGAAAATCCCTTCATCCAGTGGGCTACGTAGGACAGTGCGATACGATTATTCATTAGCTAAAGCATTTTGTGGTTTGCCACTTTTATAAAGTTTTACGCTTGATTTTTTAAGCTTTCCGTCAAGCAGAAGTCACTTTCCTAATTTAGGAAAGTGCTTCTATATTTAATTAAAATAATAAACATAGATACGTCTACTATTACCAGATTTTGATTTTGAAAAGCTCCTTTATAACTGAAAGTACAAAAGTTGGAATTGCTGGTACAAATAAAACAAGTAAGTAAACTGGGAAGGTTAAACTAGCTGTACCGATTACAGTCTGGAAAAATGGAATAATAGTGATTAAGAATGAGCTAACACCTGCAAATAATACAGCCACAACTAAATATCGATTTTCAAATGGTTTTCGTCTAAATAACGTTTTAGTGCTACGTGCATCAAAAACATGCCATAATTGTCCATAAATCAATGTTAGGAATGCTACTGTTTGTGCTTCTTTTCCAGTCATTCCTTGGTGTGCAGCCCATAGAAATGCGATATAGACAAGTCCCCCCATGATAATACCTCGTATAAGTACACGAGACCATGTATGGTCTGCTAAAACAGACTTTTCAGGATTTCTTGGACTCTCTTTCATAATATTAGTTTCTGGCCTATCATATCCAAGTGAAAATGAAGGAATCGCATCACTTACCATATTCACCCACAATACCATTAAAGCAGTGAGCGTTGGAGTTCCAACTTGAACGTTTCCAACAGTCTTTGTAAACAATAATAAACCAATTAATAAAGATAGTACTTCCGCTACATTGGTTGTCAATTCATGACGCATAAAGTTTTTAATATTTGCATAAATGGTTCGTCCGCTTTCAACAGACTGTTCAATGGTTGTAAACTTGTCATCTAATAGAATTAAATCCGCTGAATCTTTTGTCACTTCTGTCCCTGCAATTCCCATCCCAATTCCAATATTTGCTGTACGAAGAGCTGGGGCATCATTTACACCATCTCCCGTCATTGCGACGATTTCTCCGTGATTTTGTAGTTGTTTGACAACACGTTGCTTGTGTTCAGGAGAAACACGTGCATAAACTTTTGTTTTTTCTACAATGTTAAATAGTTCCTCGTCTGACATATCTTCTAATTCAGAACCTCGTATTACATTCTCATCTTTTGAAGACAAAATTCCTAAATTTCGAGCAATTGCCTCTGCTGTTTTAGGGTGATCTCCTGTTATCATGACCACATTTATTTTTGCTTGTTGCAAGATTTGAATAGAAGCTTTAACTTCTTCTCGGGGTGGATCGATAATACCGGCGACTCCAGTTAAAATAAAATCTCTTTCTAACTCTTCCAACACACCAGTTTCAGCCAAATCTTTTGAAATTTCTTTTTTTGAAACAGCTAATGTACGAAGTGCTTGTTCCGCGTATTTCTCCACTTTTTTAGAAAATTGTTGTTTACTATTCTGATCTTGTTTTACAATGTTTTCCATTAAAATCCCAAAACTATTCTGTAGCAGCACATCCGGTGCCCCTTTTGTATAAAGAAAGTATTTTTCTCCATCTTTTATGATGGAACTCATCATTTTACGTTCACTAGTAAAAGGGAAAATTCGGTAAATTTCTTTTCCTTGATCAAGTAGTTTTTGTTTAGTAACATCATTTTTACCTCCTAAAACAGTTAGTGCTACTTCTGTTGGATTCCCAAATGGTTTGTATTCATTGCCCATCTTTTGAACATATGCATCATTACATAGAATTGCTCCCTCTAAAAAGTCAGAAAAATCTTCATCTTCAGAAGAATCCATTGCCTTAATTTCGCCAAAAGGTTCATAACCATTACCAGAAACTTTATAACTTTTTCCGTTTGCAAAAAATTGAGTAACGGTCATTTCATTTTTGGTCAGTGTCCCTGTTTTATCTGAACAAATATAAGAAGTCGCGCCGAGTGTCTCAACACTATTTAAAGATTTAATTAATCCTTTATTTTTTGCCATTTTTCTTGCTCCTATAGTCAATACAATAGATAGAACAGCAGGCAATGCATCTGGAATAGAGGCAACAGCTAATGCAATAGAGGTAGATAAAACTTTACCAATTACTGAAAATGTTAATATCCCTGTTTGTTGATAAGACTGAAATACTCCAACTGCTAGAGTAAATAAAACAATGAATCCTGAAATAAACATCAATATTTTCGTGAGTTTACTCACTGTTTTTTGAAGAGGAGAAGGCAAACTTTCTACTGATTCTAGTAAAGTAGCAATTTTCCCAAGTTCAGTTTGTGCCCCTGTTGCTACAACAAGACCAATTCCACTGCCACTAGAAACACTAGAACCTGAAAACCCCATATTTACTTGATCACCCAAATCAACCTCACCAACCAGTTCATCTGTTTGTTTTGAAATTGCATCTGCTTCTCCAGTTAAATGTGACTCTACAATTTGAAGTTGATCGGTTTTAAGCCACCGTACATCTCCTTCTATAAAATTACCAGCTTCTACTTTTATAAGATCACCAACAACTAGTTCTTGGGCTTTGATTTTTTGCCAATTTTCATCACGTAATACTGTGATATAACGATTATCCATTTTTTTAATGCATCTAAACTCTTTTTTGCACTAATCTCTTGCCAGAAGGACAGACAAGCATTGATAATAATTAAAATAAAAATGGCAATACCTTCATACACTGCTTCGACTCCATGTTTTGTATCCCCTTTAATTTGTAGATCGTAATAAGCGCTATAAAATGATAAGACAATTGCCATTATTAAAACAATAACAATCGGTTCTTTAAAGCTCTTGCAAAAAATTTTCCAATAAGGTATCTCTTCTTTTTTTGGAAGTTTATTCTCCCCGTGTGTTTCTCTTTGTTCTAATACTTTTTGAAAAGTTAGTCCTTTCTTTATATCCACAAGATAAGATTCCATAAGCTTAGCTATACTCTGATGATAAAATTTCATTCCATACTTCCTTTCATTCGAACACAAAAAGACGCAAGCTAACAAAACTTCCCCTCACCCTTGGGGAAAATGTCTTGAAAGCTTGCGCCCAACCTTGTTCTATTTCATGATACCAAAAGCATAACACAAGAAAATGAAATTGTCTAGAAATTAAAAACATTAATCTTCTTTGATTTTAGAAGAAGTTTTTTACTATTTTCTTACCAGCTATTATTATAAGGAAAAATAATAGTCGATAAAACATGTATTATTAACTATTGAAATGATAGAATTTAGAAAAAATAAAAAACAGTTAGTCAGGATTTTCATCACTTTTGAAGACTGTGTTAATGGACCCATGCTAATATTTCCTATTACATAAAAAGTAGAAAAAAATTAGTCAAAAGTAATTCCTTATTGTTGTTTGACGCTTGACTAGTATCCGAAGAAGCTTTGGTGCTGCTAGTTTCTTTTTTATTTTTTTGTAAACATAGGTGTCGGTTTGTTCTGCTTCAGTAAAAGTACCTTATGGATTTACTTGCACTTCTTTAAAGGTATAGTCAGCTATTGTTTTTTGTTCGGTATTATAATTCGAACCTTGAAATCTTGATAAGAGTATTGGGTTTCCCACGTAATCATCTAATGTTAAAAGGTTCCCTTCTGTATCAACATATTTCACTGTAACTTCCCTTATCTTTTTAACTTCTAAAATAGTATTATTACTTTTCTCACTAACTTTATAATCTTCGAACTTTTCTCCACTTGGATATATAGTTGTTCCTGGTATATTCGTTTTAATTTTATCGCCCCATGTCGGCGATAAAAATTTTACTTTATACTTAATGCAATACTACTCTATTCCATTTTTTAACGGTGTCCTTGAAGCAACTCTAATAGGATATTTGGTAAAGCAACGTCAAGCAAAACATCAGCTCTTACTATTACAAATCCATCACCAGTAGTTTTTTCAGGTAACTTAATATTATTTTTCCCACTAGGAAGAACTAGTTTGTTAGTAGTTATGTCTGTATTAGTTGGCATACGGTCGAGTTTTCTCCGATAATCTTATACTTTGTAATAATTCAGCCTCTTACCAAGTATATTATTACTTTGACGTTCATTAAGAGAAAGACCTCTGGCATCTGTTATTCTTTTATTCTCTCTGACTAAGCATTCAGCAGTTCTAACAGTTTAACCTGATAGTGGTAATGTGAGACTCATGTGGTTCTTCATATATCACCAGAGCAATTCAGTAAGCCACTGTCAAAGTCAACGTGATTAGCTGTCAAAGAAGACAGTGCTTTCAGTCTGACACCTGTCTGCCATATTAGCAGAATAGCTGTGGCATCACTCAACTGAAAATAATCTATCAAAGAAATTTCACTGAGTAACAGCGTGCTATTTTTCTCTGTTGCCCTCTCTTTAAACACTTCATCCACTTTTATTCTTAGATAGTCAAAGAAGTCCCTCCTGTATCATTCCCGTTCTATAGTCCTACGTAAAACAGCCTTTACTGCTTTCATTCTGATTCTTTTAGTAGCAGGAGATACGCTCATACTGTCAAGCCATTTCAATAGAGCCATTAAATCCCCTCCGCCTACTTTATCATTCAATTGATCTGCGTAAATTATCTGTGAATAGTTTACATACTCTGTCATCCACTTTGTATAATCACGTATTGTGGCATCACGTAACCCATCTGCTATCCCGTGTTGAATAACTGTTTCCAGAGCGTCTAATACCTTTAACCTGTCACTATCAAGAGTGACCTCAGTCACATTAAGATCAACAGGGGTGACAGAATATATCCTCTTTTTTCTTCTACTGACTGTATTCTTCTCATTCTTTGTGTACATAAAAAAACCCTCCAACTGATTGTAGTGCAATAACCAGTTTAGAAGGGTTTAACTCTTTCATTTTCTGAAAGTCACAATGAAATTTTGATATGACAGCATTTAACTGTAAAAACTTACGTCACAGGAGGGATTCGAACCCCCGACCGTCCGCTTAGAAGGCGGATGCTCTATCCAGCTGAGCTACTGTGACAAATACTCAAGCAACATGTTATATTATAAATAATTTTTTTGAAAGTGTCAACCATTATTTTTGTTTTTTTTAGCAGGCAACAATGAGCTGTTTTTTCGGGAACCAGAGCATCTAAAAATTTCTAATTTTGTTATCGAATTAGATTATGGGATTCATTTTTTCCAAAGAAAAAAAGCGCAAAAAAATAAACATTTTTATACTTATAGCTTGATTTATTTAAGAGAACAAAAAGTCTAGACTCAACAAAATACTAAAATACACAACAAGACATCAATGGGAATATCAATCAGGCATTTATTTTAGTATTGTTTTTCTAGACTCAGAAAAAATACAACCACAATATGGTTAAATTAAATTTATCATATGTTTTTATATTTGTCATGTTAAAAATATCAAAAAAATAGAATTTGCTACAACTTAATGGTTTTTTAATAAGTTTTTAGTAAATTGCCCAAACAACTCTTCAAAGTTCGGATAGGTGGCTATTACTTCCCGATTGCTTTTATTCAAGCTTTCATATTGTTTCTTACGTTTGTCAAAAACATAGTAATATTGTGCATCTTCGGCAAAAAAAATTAAGTTTGTGATATTTTCTTTTTGAAAAAATGTTAGATTAACCGCTAAGATGCCCACAATCTTTTCTTTAGTTTTTACGATGTCTTGGTCTACCCCGTACATAGTCGAAGAATTACAGATGATTCCATTCACATTTTCTAGTAGATTTAGATATGATTTTGGAAGAAAACTGTTTAATTTTTGTGCCATTTGTTTTTGCAAATGAAAAATGTTATCTGGTGTTGCTGGAAGATTTTCTATAGGAAACTTGGCTCTGATCTGATTTAAGCGCTCTATCATTCCGTTTTTTCCTCTCTTTTTTATTTACGTCTAGCTCTTTTTCTATTTTACTACTCTTTTCAAACAACTAGTAGTAGAAAGCTTGGCTCTATTTGTATGTTTAATTCTTAAATTTTTACTAAGTTGATATATTTTTTTTGCTGGTTGTATGAATTGAGCATAGACTTATTTTAAGTAGTATTTTTTAACAGTATTATAATAGATTAGAGGTTAAATTATGAAAGTTGTCGTTTTAGCTGGAGGCCTTTCGGATGAGCGAAATGTCTCGCTCTCTTCTGGTGCACAAGTGAGAAAAGCACTTGAAGAAAATGGTCACAAAGCCTTTTTATTAGATGTTTATACAGGATTACCTGAAACAATCACTACGTTTGAGGAAGCCTATGATAGAGGAAAAGAAAATTCCTTTTCAACGAATATTTCAAAAGATGCGCCAGATTTGAATAAAATAAAAGAAGAACATAATCATCAAGCGGAACTCGTTGGACCAAACGTTTTGGCTGTTTGTAAAACTGCTGATGTGGTTTTTCTAGCGCTTCATGGTGCAATTGGTGAAAGTGGAAAAATCCAAGCGCTGTTTGACTTGTATGACATTTCATACACAGGATCAGGTTACCAAGGAAGCATGCTTGCTATGGATAAAATTTTAGCCAAGCAAATCATGGGTTACCATCATATCCCCACACCTCAGTGGATTGAATGGGACGATACTCAGACCTTTAGCTTGCCATGTGTTGTAAAACCAAACGCAAACGGGTCCAGTATTGGTGTGAGTATCTGTGAAACACAATCCGAGTTTGAACTGGCCATCAAAAACGCCAGTACTTACCATGACAAAATTTTAATCGAAGAAAAAATTTGTGGGCGTGAATTTTCTCTGGGCATTTTACTTGGTAAGGCATTGCCAATTATAGAAATTATCCCACCAGAGGATTCCTTTTATGATTATCAAAATAAATTCCAAACGGAAGGTGCAAAAGAAGAATGCCCTGCTGACTTGACTCCTACCCTAGTTTCTTCTATGCAGCAACTAGCGCTTCAGGTACATAAGGTACTAGGCTTAGGTAGCTACTCGCGCATTGATTTCTTACTTGATTCGCAAAATCATCTGTATTGTATCGAGGCGAACACACTCCCAGGTATGACTCCTTTGAGTTTGCTTCCACAAGAAGCTGCTGCTTGTGGCATATCCTTTAATGAATTATGTGAAACAATGCTTCAAAATCCTTATTCAAGTCCATTTGTCTAAAAGTTTGGTACTCTTGTTGTTTTGAGAAAGGAGAACTTCAAATGAGATATAATGATGAAATTGCCACAAAAATTCTTGCAGAATCCCATCGGCACGTTGGAAAATTAATTCCACATATTTATACCCTTCCTCATGAATCTCAATTAGATGTTAAACTAACTGCAGAACAATTGATTAAAGAAGAGAAAATTCATGCCAAAGTTGACACTATTTTCAACGGAACTTGTCGGATTATTTTTAAAAAATAGTTTTTATCGTCTGTTTATTGTTTTACTAATTTATACTCACTGTCTTTTAAAAAAAGCAAAATAATTTGCTTTTTTTTTTTAATCATGCTATATTAACTATGGAATTTCGTTATTACTTTCGTTGCCTTTCATAGAACGTTTAAGAAAGGAGAATGTATATGACATATGATAACAAAATCTTTCAATATCGTGTAGCACTTGATACAAACACACAAATGTTTATGGTTATTGATGCAAACAACCAAGAAAAAATTGCTTACGGTATTACGATTGAACAAGCTGTTAAAGAATTAAAAAACTCTAACTAAGGAGCTTAACAAAACGTGGAAGATGCCAGTTTTACTTTGTTATAAAGGTATTTAGTGAACTTGAACAAATCACTAGATGCCTTTTTGTTGTAGCTATTCTTACGATGAAAGTTGACAATCCATACTTAGAAAGGTAGATTCTTTATGAAAATTAAACAATGGATACAACTGTTACTCTATATTTTTGTTATTGAAGGAATTGGCGCTTTATCTGCTTTTTTATCTGGAGATATTGCTCAAAAATATAGTTTACTGACCAAAATTCCTCTTTCTCCTCCTAGCTCTCTTTTTGGAATTGCTTGGCCACTTCTTTATCTATTCATGGCGCTTGCTTTATTTCTTATCCACCAAGAAAACAAACTAAAGGCTCATAAAAAGAAAGCCACACTTCTTTTCTCACTTCAATTGTTTTTTAATTTTTTATGGTGTATTCTCTTTTTCGGTTCAAATACAATGTGGTTGGCTTTTTTGGTTATTGTGATTTTAGATTGTTCCGTTTTCTTGACTTTACGTTATTTTTACTTTTTAAATAAATGGGCCGGCTGTCTTTTTGTCCCGTATCTTTTATGGATTCTATTTGCTACTTATTTAAATTTTGGGTTTGCACTTGTCAATTGACATTGGAAAATAGAAAATATCCATTCATTCATATGAAGCAAGCTTAAAATATAAAAATCACAGATTACATACACTGATACTTAGAACAAAATAAACGAAAAAATTAGGGATGAATGCGCAATGGAATTATTTAAAAAAAGGATTGAAGAAAAAGCTAGTGTCATCCGCCCTAGACTATTGATTTACAATCAATCAAAGTTTACACAGCCTGTGTCGGATACGAAAGAGGTTTATGAGTGGATTTTAAAAGAAAAAGAAGTACTAATCGGTGGTGTTACTGCTAGTTTCTACTGGGAAAAAGCTCATATTGATTTTTTATGGGTTGACGAGGACTATCGTGGAAAAAAAATAGGCCAGCAACTGCTACAAACAGTTACTGACTTTGCTCACGAAAAAAATAGTCGCTATCTCCAATTAGAAACTTTTGATTTTCAAGCTCCCTTATTTTATCAGAAAATGGGCTTTGAGATCTTTGGTGTTTTAGATGACAGTCCTTATGATGGATGTAAACAATATTTTTTAAAAAAAGAGCTGAGAAAAACGACCTAAAATTGGCGAAAGCCACTCGCAATGGAGTGGCTTTCTAATTAAAAATAGTTACTGATAAAGTATTTTTGTTCCTGAAAAACTATTCATGTTACTTTCTTACTTCTCGTTTAGCCGGTATAAACCCTACCTCTTTTATACCCTTGTAGCCCTTTAGCTACGCCAGTCTTGATTAAACTTCATCAAAATAAAAACAAGTAAAACTACAGTGCTTATCTTCAATACTCTTTTATTATAAGCTATTTCTTTATATCTGACAATACATCCAAGGTCTGAGTAACCTCGCTTATTTATTTCACTACCTTTTGTAGCGCTGTTAAGTTTTGCTCCATCACACCAATATAGTCCAAGCCTTTCGCTTGATTTTTTTCGGTAATCCCTTCGATTGGACTTAACACTTCAAGTGAAGCTCCTGTTGCTGAAGAGACGGTTTCAGCTACTTTTTTTGAAGCAAGCTCTTCTGTAAAAATAATTTTAACATTGTTTTTCTTCACGTAGTCCTCAATTTTCGCTAGACTTGCAGCACTAGGTTCTTGATCTGGTGATAAACCAGAGATAGCCATTTGATTTAAGTTATAACGTTTTGCTAGATAAGCAAATGCTGTATGCTGTGTAACAAAATTACGATTGGTAGCATCTTTTAACGCAGTTTCGTATTTTGTATGAAGCGCCTCTAGTTTTTTGGTATACGCATCTGCATTTTTTTCATAGGTTTTCTTTTGGTCATTATTTGCTTTCACAAACCCTTTTTCAATGGTTGCTACTTCTTGTTTGGCTAAAACTGGATCTAACCAAACATGTGGATCATAAGCATGGCTATGACCTTCATGGCTGTGTCCTTCTTCTTCTTCTTCCGAACCTTCCATTAAAGTAATGCCTTTACTTGCTTCAATGACAGTCGTTTTTTTCGTGTCAATCTGTTTTAAAACAGATGGTACCCACGTTTCCATCTCATCTGAGTTATAAATAAAGACGTCTGCATCTTGAATTTTTGCAATATCTTTAGCACTAGGCTCATAATCATGTGGTTCTGTATTTGCTCCAATCAACATTGAAATGTTTGCTGTATTCCCAGCGACATTTTTAGTAAAATCATACATTGGATAAAAGGTTGTCACAACCTTCAATTTTTTGCTATCATTTGATGTCGTCTCTTTTTGAGAACACGCTCCGAGCGTCAATAGAAAGACCACACTTAAAATTATTCCTAACCACTTTTTCGATTTCATTCTTAACTTCCTTCCTTCTGCAAAATTATAAAACGTAATTATTACTATTTGCTAATAAAGTATACCTAATTTCTTTCATTCTTGCAACTCTTTTCATAAAAAAAGACCTGACAAGTTAGTCAGATCTCTCACAAACAGCAAGTATTCGCTAGTTTTGTCCATAGTAGGCTTTCTTTCCATGCTTTCTATAATAGTGTTTATCGAGTAAATAATTAGGAACTGGCTCAACTTGTTTTTTTAATTGTTCCGTTCCCAGAGCCATTTTTGCGACTTCTTCTAAAATAACACTGTTTTCAACTGCTTTTTCTGGTGTATCTCCCCAGCTAAAGATACCATGTCCCTGAACAATTACAGCTGGAATCGCTTGGTAGTCCAACCCGTCTTTAACAAAAGATTCGACGATAACCTTCCCTGTTTCTTGCTCATAGCAAGAAGTGATTTCACTTTCTGTGAGCATCCTGGTACACGGAACACTACCGTAAAAGGTATCCGCATGTGTTGTCCCATATACTGGAATATCCCTACCAGCCTGCGCCCACATCACAGCATTTGTAGAATGAGTATGAACAACCCCCCCGATTGCTTCAAATTTTTGATACAATACCAAATGAGTTGGGAGATCTGATGAGGGTTTCCAACCTTTTTTTTCTACCAGATTCCCCTCCAAGTCGGTTACAACCATCTGCTCAGGAGTCATTACATCATAAGGAACTCCACTTGGCTTGATGACAACCACTCCCAAATCTCGATTGATTTCGCTCACGTTTCCCCAAGTAAGTTTAATCAAACCCATTTTTTTTAGTGATAGATTTGCTTCAAACACTCGCTGTTTCATAAGTTCAATCGTTTGTTTTTGATTCATGTTCATACCCCACTTCTTTTAAGATCGGCAGTAAAAATTGATACGCTTTTTCAATCTCTTTTATTGGTTCCTGACTTTTTCCACTCCACATTTCGATTAAAAATGGTCCTTGATAGTTTAACCGTTTCAATGTGGCTAAACAACCTTTAAAATCGACACAGCCTTCTCCAAAAACTACTTCCTTAAACTTGCCAGGAAAATCCCCTTTGACAGCAAGCGTGTCCTTAAGATGAACATTGGTAATATGCGAAATACCTTTTTCTAGCTCATAACCAGGATCATTTTCAGGCCATGCAGACAAGTTTCCAATATCTGGATACACTTGCAGCCAAGGAGAAGGAATCTGTTTTTTTATTTCTAAAAACTTAGTAATCGAGTTGATAAAAGGATCATCCATAATTTCAACAGACAGCATCACACCTTTTTTTTCTGCCATGTGAACGGCTGTCTTTAACTGACGGATAAAAAATTCTCTAGAAGAAACTGTTTTTTCTTCGTAATATACATCGTAGCCTGCAATTTGTATCGTCCGAACACCCAAATCACTTGCTAGATCAATTGCTTGTTGCATGATTTCAAGTGCTTTTTTTCGTTTTTTTAAATCATTTGAACCAAATGGATAGCGTCGATGCGCGCTCAAACACATGGATAAAATTGGGATCTTCGTCTCACTCATTGTCTGTACTAAATCTTGACGTTCTTTTTTAGACCATGTTAGTCTTTCAATTCGCTCATCCGTCTCGTCAATTGACAGCTCAACATAATCAAATCCTAGTTTTTTAGCGATTTCCAACCGCTCTTTCCATGAAATATCTTGGGGTAAAGCTTTTTCATATATTCCTAGGCTAATCAACTCCATCCCCCCAAATTCTTGTAATTTCATCTTGAAACTCTATCGCCGCACTTCTTGGATCCACACTTGCAGTAATACCTCTTCCAGCAATGAACGTATAAACTGGAATTTCTCTAAACAAAGAAAGTGTCTGCACTGTCAAACCGCCTGTAACAGAGACATTAAAGCCCATATCAGTTAGCTCTTTTAACCGTTTTAAATCTTTTTCCCCCCATGTTTCACCTGCAAGAAGCGCATCACGACTTTGATGATAAATAACTTGTTTGATCCCAATATCACGCCATTTCTGTGCTTGCTCCACTGTCCACTGGCCGTATAACTCAATCTGAATTTCTTCTATTTCTTTGGCTGCGGCTTGAATCGTTGCTAGCGTAGCGCTACAAATGCAGGTCATCCAATTTGCACCTGCTTGAGCGCAATTTTTCGCCACAGTTCCTCCTGCATCGGCGCATTTTGTATCGGCAATCACGATTTGGTTAGGATAGAGCGCACGTAAGCATCTAATCGCCTCTTGTCCAGCTTGTAAGCAAAGAATAGTTCCAACTTCAATAATATCCACAACATCTCCAATTTTATAGATATCCCCAAGCGCATCAGCGAGCGAGGAATGATCTAGCGCCACTTGCAAATTAGGCTTTGCCATATTTCTTCCTTCTTTCTTTACTTTTTAAAACGTTCACTTAAATCTGTCTTTTCGACACATTCTTTGATTTCTTTGGCGGACATCACATTTTTAATCCCACAAACTGTCACACCTTTTTTCTTTGCCGCATCAAACATCGACAAAAAGTTCATTGGACAAAATACCACGTCATATTGTGCAGCCGTACTTTTTCCTTCTGAAATTGCACAATGATGTAAATTTGTAACAGGTATGCCTAATTCTTTCAATGCTTTTTCTACACTTTTTTTCATCATCAAGCTTGTTCCTGAACCATTTGCACACGATACTAATACTCTCATCTTGGTTTCCTCCTTTAGTTTTCTTTACTTTTTCTTTCTAAATAAGCATCATAGTCTTTCACAATTAAAAAATAACCTTTTGGATCTTTCCGATATTGCCATTGAGGGATAAGTATCAGAACAGCTACTACCACGACAATTCCTGCATAGCCTAAAAATTTCATGATGACGGTAAACATCGGCCAGATTGTAGCCCAGTCAAACATTCCCAAATATCCACCATAAGAAGAAAGCCCCACCCAACTTGCTATGAGCGCCGAGCCTGCCACTTGAATCATGCCTGAAAGAAACGGTAAGATACAGGCAGCTTTAATCCCACCACGATTGTTTGCGTATACCGCAAAGGCTGCATTATCAAAAAATAATGGAATAAACCCAGCGATAATAACGGTTGGTGAGCGGAACAAGATCAATGCCCCAATGACTAAAAACTGTCCTAACGCTCCGAATAAAAAGCCTAATGTCACTGCATTTGGCGATCCAAACGCAAAAGTTGCTGCGATGTCAATCCCTGGAATCGCTCCAGGTAAGATAGTATTTGAGATACCGGTAAAGGATTCTGTTAATTCGGAGACAAACGTTCTAACGCCTAACTGTAAAATTGCCAAGTTAACCGCAAACTGCAAGGATGTGGTCATAATGTAAAAGAAAAAATTTTGTGTAGGAAGAATGACTTTTGTATCGACGAAATACGCTTTTCCAAGTACTCCCATAATTATTCCAAAAAACAGAAGCATCAAAATAGCTGTTGCCACCATATTTTCATTGAATATGGACAAAAATCCAGGTAGCTCAACCTCTTCAATTTTTTTACTCACTCTTTTTTTAGATTTAAATTTTCCAGCAAGGTACGATACAAACGCAATCCCAAAAGTCTGCTGATGCGCAACGGCAAAGCCTGCACCTTCTGTCAATTCTTGTGTGACATCAACGGTCAAATTAGAGCCGACCGCCCAATATAGACCTAAAATAATCCCCATAACTGCCAAAATTTCCCATCTTCCTAATTCTGGAAAACAAAAGAGAATCAACCAAAAAGCTGTTGCTGCTTGTTGAACCTGTACATTCCCCGTTGTAAAGACCGCTCGAAGTTTGGTATATTTTTGAAAAAGTACCAACAAAATATTCAGAATAAATGCAATTAAGAGAAGTAACATCACGTCCCCAAAGGCTTTAGATGGATCATGTGATACAGCATCTTGAATCGCATTTTGCCCAAAGTAAGGGTCAATAACTGTCGCATGTAACTGAAACCGATCCTTTAAGCCCGCTAGGATAGGCCGAAAATTATTGACCAGACCACTTGAACCAACCATTAAAATAAAATATCCTACAGTCGCTTTTAAAAAGCCGCCTAAGCACTCATACCATGGCTTTTTCAAAAGCATATAGCCAATTAATACTATAAATCCGATAAAATAAGCAGGCTGAGTCAAAATATTATCGGCAAAAAATTTCCAAATACTGAACAGTAGCTGCATTTTTTTTCCTCTTTTCTCTTTAAATGGCGAACATTTCCGTTACCTCTAAGTAATCTTCCATGGTTTTACAATTTAAAAGACGATCAACCAGTCCTTCTTGCATCAATAATTCAGCTAATTTTGCGATATTTTCCGTATGCTTTTCTGGATTTTTAGCTGCTAAAGTGAAAAATAATTTTGCGGATTTATCTGGATTTCCTTTTTCAAAAGGTACAGCTTCCTTAAAGATTGTCAGAGAAATAGCTGTTCCCAAAACACCCAAGCTCTGCTCAGAGGAATGCGGCATCGCAACTCCTGGCATCAATACAATGTATGGTCCGTATTTTTCAATACACTGAATCATCTCATCCACATAAACTTGTGTAATCACAGATTTTTCAAGTAAGTTTTGGCAGCTTATTTGAATAGCCTCTTGCCAATTCTTAGGTTGTTCTGTGCTAAAACGAAGATAATCTTTTTCATAAAAATAGTTTAGCATCCTCGCTCCTCCTCTTATAAAAATGATGGAAATGGTGTATCATTGTCTACTGAAAATACATCTTTGAAACCACGATCAAAATTAAAAATCATTTTTTCTTTGTCATTTGGATAGGTAAATTTTCCACCCACTTGCCATATAAAAGGCGTGAATTGGTAGTTAAGACGGGCTTTTTTGAAATTCCAAAGCATGATAATTTCTGTTGGATCTGCCATAAAGTTTGACCAGATATCATGATGGACCGGTATCACTACTTGTGTATTCAAAGATTCAGCCATACGCAGTAAATCTACAGAAGTTAATTTGTCTGTAATGCCTCGAGGATTTTCTCCATATGCACCCAAACAAACGTCTACCTTGTGTTCGTTTCCATGTTTTGCAAATCTATTACTGTAATGTGAATCTCCGGCATGATAAATGTTGCCGCCTTCTGTTTCAAATAAATAGTTTACCGCAATCTCATCCATATCTGCGGGCATTTTCCCTTTTAATTGTTCGGAATCATTCGAGCAAGTAATCAAGGCCGTCCGGTCGAAAGCTTCTAGCGCTACAATTGTCACATCTTTCACTTTTATGCGATCGTTTGGTCGTACAACAATTGTCTTCTCCTTTGGTATGCCCCAACCAATCCAAGTGTTCACTACTTCTTTTGGTCCAATAAATTTGGCTTGTGGACAGTTTTTATGAACTGCACTTGCCGTATATATATCTAAGTGATCGGAATGAATATGTGTGACGACCAAAGCATCAACATTTTTAACTTCAAACGGATCTAACACAAATGGCTGAGTACGCAAATTAGGTTGCAGATTCTCAACCCCACTCATACGCATCATTTGATGCCCTTTTTTCATCTTCCCGTTTCCATGAGATTGTTTCCCGGTACCACACCATAAATCACATAAAATATTGGTTTGACCAGAAGATTTCAACCAAATCCCTGTACATCCTAACCACCACATAGAAACCGTTCCCTTAGCAACCTCGGTACGCTCAATCTCCTCATTTAGCCAGCTTCCCCACTCTGGAAAAGTTTGATCAATCCAGTCTTTTTTTGAAATATTTTCTACATTTTTCATGTTTTTCTCCTCCTTTATTAGCAATCCTTACAGTTAAATTGTATACGCTTACAATTTAATTATCAATCTCATTTTATGAACATTTGCATTTTTTTATGATTATTTAAAAAATTAATTATTTAAAAAAACATATAATAGATTAATTGTTTTTTTTGTGCTATCCTTTGATAAGAGACGTAATCAGATGAGGTGAAGGAGGATTTCAGATGAAAGCATCTTACGAAGAGATTAAAAAAAGGCAAAATGCCCTTTTAAAAGTACTAGATCAAACTAAGCAAGCTACTGTTTCTAATTTGGCACAAGAGTTATCAGTATCCGAAGTAACCGTTCGTCGCGATTTGCACCTATTAGAAAAAATGGCGCTCATTGAAAGGTTTCATGGTGGTGCTAGAATCATTGATGCAATTCAAACAAATGATGCATTAGAAAAAATAGAACAAATAAAAAAAGCGCTCGCTCAAAAAGCGGCGTCCTTTATACAAAATGGCCAGACTGTTTTTCTTAATACTAGTTCTACTGCTTTACTTTGCGTTTCAGAATTACAGGAGAAGCGTGTCAATATCATTACCAACAACGTCAAGGCTTCTACAGTTGAGCATCATCCCAATACGACAATTATTTTGTCAGGAGGAGAAATTCGCTTTCCAAAAGAAGCACTTGTTGGAGATATTGCGATCGACTCCTTTTCTAAAATGAAAGCTGATATCGCCATTATTGGTTGTAATGGGGTTAGTCCAGAGGAAGGGATTACCACACCGGTTTTACACGAGGCGAAAATCAATTCTTTAATCTTAGAACGAACAACCGGCCTCAAGATTGTTGTTGCTGATTACCGGAAAATAGGGACTACCACGAACTTTTTAAGTGGCTCGTTAAAAATGATTAATTATCTAATTACTGACAGCTTTGCGGACCCTAAAATGATTAAACAGATTGAAAAACAAGGCGTCATCGTGATTCAAATACCTATTTAAAAAAGACTCGGGCAAAACGTTTCTGTTTTATCCGAGTCTTTTTAATTTTTAATCTAAGTTTTCACCATTTGTTGCAATCACTTTTTTATACCAATCAAAGGATTTTTTCTTGGTACGTTTGAGTGTTCCGTTTCCCTCGTTATCTCTATCGACATAGATAAAACCATATCGCTTCTTCATCTCACCAGTCCCCGCACTAACCAAATCAATACAGCCCCATGTAGTGTAGCCTAAAAGCTCAACACCATCTTCTACAATAGCTTCCTTCATTGCTTTAATGTGTTCTCTTAAATAATCAATTCGGTAGTCATCTTTGACATAGCCATTTTCATCTGGTTCATCCACTGCGCCAAGTCCGTTTTCAACGATGAATAGTGGCTTTTGATAGCGATCATACATAGCATTCATCGTAATCCTCAACCCTAACGGATCAATTTGCCACCCCCATTCACTCGCTTCTAAATAAGGATTTTTAGTTGAAGCAAAAATATTTCCTTCAGTTTCATTATGCTTAGAGTCAGTACTTGCCACTCTTGATGAGTAATAAGAAAACGAAATAAAGTCTACTGTGTTGTTTTTCAACAACGTCAAATCCCCTTCTTCCATCTTAATCTCAATTCCTTTTCGTTCTAACTCTTTCCGAGCATACGCTGGATATTCTCCTCTTGATTGTATGTCTACAAAGAAATAATTTTCACGATCTTCTTGCATGCCTTTCCAAACATCTTCAGGTTTGCATGTATAAGGATAGTAGTTCCCAGCAGCAAGCATACAACCTACTTTATTTTCTGGATCAACTTCATGCGCGATTTTTGTTGCAATTGCACTGGCCACAAGTTCATGATGAGCGGCTTGATACTTCACTTGTTCTTGATTTTCGTCTGCTTCAAATACAAGACCAGCTCCCATAAAAGGGGCATGCAAAATCATATTAATCTCGTTAAAGGTCAACCAATATCTGACCAAGCCTTTGTAACGATTAAAAATCACCTGACAAAGATTTTCATAAAATTCAACCAATTTTCGATTACGCCAAGAACCATATTCTGTAATTAAGTGCATTGGGCAATCAAAGTGCGTAATGGTCACGAGTGGCTCTATACCGTATTTACGACATTCCTTAAACATCTCTTCATAAAATTTTAACCCTGCTTCATTTGGTACTTTTTCATCGCCATTTGGGAAAATGCGTGACCAAGCAATAGAAAGACGGTAAGTTTTAAAGCCCATTTCTGCAAATAAAGCAATATCGTCTTTGTATCTGTGATACATATCAATTGCTTCTTTAGCAGGATAAAAGTGCTCCTCATCAAAGTTTAACGATTTTTTTAGTCCTGCAATAATAGGCAGACGGTCTTTGCCAATCGGTACAACATCAACATTGGCAAGACCTCTTCCAGCTTCCTTGTAGCCACCTTCGCATTGGTTTGCCGCAGTTGCCCCGCCCCACAAGAAATCTTTTGGAAAGCCTGTATCTTTAAGTACCATATTTCTTCATCTCCTTTTTTCTTTTAGTTTATCATTAACAAATAACGTCGCGCTTTCTTTTTTGTTTTTTTCGAAGGAACTAGTTTTTATTTGAACTTGGCAGGCTCGTTAAATCTGCTCCGTTTGTTCGGATTACTTTTTGGTACCAATAAAAGGAATCTTTTTTGCTCCTAGCAAGCGTTCCTCCCCCTTGATCATCTTGATCTACATAGATGAAGCCATATCGTTTAGACATCTCGTTGGTGCCTGCACTAATCAAATCGATACAGCCCCACGATGTATACCCCATCAACTCGACTCCATCTTTGATTGCTAAGGCCATTTGCTCAATGTGAGCTTTCAAATAATCAATTCGATAGTGATCATGAATATGCCCATCTTCTTCAATCGTATCATAAGCACCTAGTCCATTTTCTACGATAAAAAGTGGAATTTGATAGCGATCATATAGCTTGTTTAAAGTAATACGCAACCCTTTTGGGTCAATTTGCCAACCCCAGTCACTGACGCTTAGGTACGGATTGGGCTGACCATTTCCAAAGTTTCCAATAGCTGCTTCTTTTTCCTTACTTGATTTAACTACAGTCATATAGTAACTAAAGGACATAAAATCAACCGTATGAAGTTGGATAATTTCTTCATCTCCTGGAAGCATCTCAATCTTTATTCCCCGATCTTTTAAATAATCCTTTGATAAAGTTAGGATATTTACCTCTGATTTGAACATCAGAGAAGAAAAGGTTGAATTGATCACTTTCAAGAGCTTTTTGAATATCGTCTGGATTGCATGTTTCAGGATACGATTCCATCCGAGCTAACATACATCCAACTTTTGCTTTTGGCATTTTTGCATGTGCTGCCTTGGTAGCAAGCGCACTGGCTACAAATTGGTGATGTAGCCCTTGAAAAGTTAAGCCTTGATCCTTTCCGTCCTCTTCTTTTAAAATTCCTCCACCAACAAATGGATTGGGAACCATTACGTTAATTTCATTAAAGGTCAACCAGTACTTAACTTTATTTTGATATCGGTCAAAAACAGTTTCACAGTAATGAAGAAAAAAAGCAATCATTTTTCTATTTGCCCAGCCACCATACTCCAAGGCTAAATGAAGGGGCATTTCATAATGCGAGAGTGTGACTAGTGGTTCAATACCGTATTTTAAACACTCATCAAAAACTGCATCATAAAATTTAAGTCCTGCTTCATTGGGCTCCTCTTCATCTCCATTTGGAAAAATCCGTGGCCATGAGATGGATAAACGAAATGTTTTGAAGCCCATCTCAGCGAATAAAGCAATATCCTCCTGATAGTGATGATAAAAATCGACCCCTCTTCTTTTTGGAAAATTATCGCCCAACTTTCCAGAAAGCGCTGCTTCGACCATAAACCGGGTTGGAAAAGATAAATCTTTTCCTTTTCCTCCCCCATAAGGAATCACATCGAAGACAGACAACCCTTTCCCATCTTGATCATAAGCTCCTTCTAGCTGATTTGCTGCTGTAGCCCCACCCCACAAAAAGTTTTGGGGAAATACGCTATTTGTTGTCCTCATTTTCTGCCTCTTTTCTTTTTACTGACTTTATTTTTCGACTTTTATTAAAAATTCTCCTTGGCTAATTTCTTCCTTTTTTGCCACTTCTATCTCTTGATAATCGATTGAATTCGTAATAACAATTGGAGAAATCATGTTGTAGCCTGCTGCCTCAATCATTTTTTGATCGAACTCAATTAAAAGATCCCCTTGTTTGACTTGATCGCCAGTTTTCACATAAGACGTAAAACCTTTGCCTTTGAGTTCAACCGTATCCATACCTAAATGAACGAGAACTTCAATTCCATCTGTTGAAATCAAACCAAGGGCATGGCCAGTCGGAAAGATAGTTGAGACCGTCCCAGCTACAGGTGCAACCAGACGTCCTTCACTGGGATAGATGGCTACTCCGGCTCCCATTGCGCCCGATGAAAAAACCTCATCTTTGACTTCTGCTAAAGGAACTACTTTGCCACTGAGAGGACTATGAATTTCCCCTTCAACATTTTGCAGTTCTAAAACCGAATTTTTTTCCTTATTTATGGAGGGTTTGCTTATTTCCGCTATTGGTTCTTCTTTAAAACCTATCAAGTAAGCAAAGGTAAATCCGAGCACAAGAGATACCACACTAGCGATTAATGCTCCGTAAAAAGCTGTATCAATACCAGTTTTAGGATTTAAATAACTAGGATAAGCAAAAATCCCTAACCCTCCAGAAGTATATGCTAACGTCTTGAAAAAACCTAAAATTCCTCCTCCGACCGCACCTGCAATACAACTTGCATAAAATGGTTTTTTTAATGGCAAAGTCACACCATAAATTGCCGGCTCAGTTACACCAAATATTCCAGAAATAAAAGCAGGGATTGAGAGGGCTTTGGTTTTTTTATTTTGCGTGCGCAGATAGACCGCAGCCACTGCTCCAGTCTGAGCAAATGAGCACCCAAAACTAAGCACGACTATCGGGTCATAGCCAATGGTTCCAAGGTTCATTAGCATGATCGGAACTAAGCCCCAATGCAAACCAAACATGACAAAAATTTGCCAAAAACCACCTAGGAAAATACCGGTTAAAATCGGATTAAAATTATAGAGGGAACTAGTAGCAGCCCCTAATAAGTCTCCTGCCCAAGTAGCAATTGGACCAATTACTAAAAAGGTAACTGGAACCATCACAAGTAACGTAAAAAATGGTAATAAAAACATTTTGACTACATCAGGAATCACTTTAGAAAAGAATTTCTCTACTTTTGAAGACACATAGGTTGACAAAATAATCGGAATCACAGAAGACGCATAGCTCATCATAATGACTGGAATCCCAAAGAACGTAATTCTCACTGGTGCTTCAAACAAGGTGCCTTTAAATAAAGTATATAAGACCGGAAAGGCTTTATCTGAAACAGCCAAGGGTGCAAGTGAAGCGATAGAAGGATAAATCATCGCTGCAGCTATCGCCATGGCAATAAAGGGATTAGAGCGGAATTTCTTTGCAGCGTTGTATCCTAGAAAGATTGGCAATGCGTTGAACATCGCATCA
Source organism: Vagococcus entomophilus (assembly GCF_003987595.1). NCBI lineage: Bacteria > Bacillati > Bacillota > Bacilli > Lactobacillales > Enterococcaceae > Vagococcus > Vagococcus entomophilus. The sequence goes on from NZ_NGJZ01000001.1 coordinate 944,909, forward strand.
CCTGCGGCAGTCAAAATAATAATCGTTCCAGAATTTGCTGGAAAGACACTAAATGCAGTTAGAAGTGCAACTAGGCCTTTAATCATACCCGAAGCAGCTAAAACACCTAATGTTGGGGTGAATATCCCAGAAATAAGGTCAATAAATCGATCAAACAAATTTCCCACTGGCTCATCTGCATCTGAAATATCCATACTTTCTGTTTTGAACCCACCAATTGCTACGACATCAGCAAAAACATCGGACACCTGATTCCCAATTACCACTTGATA